>NZ_JBMDJX010000028.1:0-60073 GCF_057809415.1 Chromobacterium sp. FG22
GAGCGCTTGCATGGCATGCAAGAGGTCAGCGGTTCGATCCCGCTTATCTCCACCACAATTCAGTCCCCATCGTCTAGAGGCCTAGGACATCGCCCTTTCACGGCGGTAACCGGGGTTCGAATCCCCGTGGGGACGCCAGCAATACCGGGGGTATAGCTCAGCTGGGAGAGCGCTTGCATGGCATGCAAGAGGTCAGCGGTTCGATCCCGCTTATCTCCACCAAATATAAAAGCCGAAATCTCGCGATTTCGGCTTTTATTCTTTCCTGCGCGGATTTTATTCCGCCGCCATCCTGAATTCGTTCTTACCCGCCCTCTTGGCCTGGTACATCGCCCGGTCGGCCGCATGCAGCAGACCACCCAGATCGCCGCCGTTTTCCGGAAAGAACGCCACCCCGATGCTAGCCGACACCGCGCACTCGTCGTCCCCCAAAGCCACCGGCTGCGCCAACACCGTCAAGAGCCGACCCACCATCACACTGCAGGACTCTCCGCGATCCAAGCCCGGCGCCACCACCAGAAATTCGTCTCCACCCAGGCGCACCACCAAATCCTCGCCGCGCACATGCTGACGCAGACGCTCGGCCATCGCCACCAGCAGCGCGTCGCCCGCCTCGTGCCCCCAGCCGTCGTTCACCGCCTTGAAACCGTCCAGATCGATGAACAAGAGCGCGATGCGTTCATTGCGGCGCTTGGCCCTGGCAATCTCCTTATCCAGTTCCACCTGCAGAAAATGGCGATTGCCCAAGCCGGTCAGTTGATCATGGTAGGCCAGGAAATGAATATGCGCTTCCGCCGCGCGTATCGCCGAAATATCGGAGATGGCCAGCACGTAATGACTGACCGCCCCCTCCCCGTCCCGCACCACCGACGCATGCTGCCAGCAAGGAAAGGTTTCACCCCGGCGGCGACACACCACCTCGCCCTGCCAGAAATGCCGCTCTCCCTCCAGCCGACGGTAAAAACTCTCGCCATGCGGCTCCACGTGCAGGCAATCGTCCGGATCGCTACCCAACGATTCTTCCGCGCTCAAGCCCGTCAATCGGTAAAAGGACTCGTTCGCCGACACGATGCAACGCCGATGATCCAATACCAGAATCCCCTCCGCGCTGGCCTGAAACACCACGCTGGCTTGCCGCAGGCTGGCCTCGCTCAAATGCGCGTCGGTCACGTCTCGCGCCACCCCCACCCAACGCGCCGGCTCGCCCTGCGCGGCGAAATTGCGCCCGCACAGCTCAAGCCAGCGCTCCGCGCCCTCCGCGTCCAGCTTCACTGTTTTCTGCAAGACCCGCTCGGACTCCAAGATCCGCGTCAACTCGGCGGCGTCGGCCTCAGCCATGCCTAGCAAACCGGGCAACCCGTCCTCGGCGACGGCGAACGGGAACGCGTCCAGAAACTCCTGCTCCCACGCCATCTCGCCGCGCCGGCCGCCCCATTCCCACACCCCCAGCCGGGCCGCCTCCACCGCCATGCGCAAGCGACGGCGCTGACGCTGCTCCTCCACCTCCGCCCTGCGCCGCGCCAGCCCCATGCGCACCGAGGCGTTCAGCTCCCGCAGCTGATACGGCTTGAGCAGATAGCCGTAGGGCGCGCTGCCTTCCGCGTTGCGCAGCATATCGTCCTCGGCGTAGGCTGTCAGGAAGATGGACGGGATCTGGAAACGCTCGCGTATCACGCGCGCCGCCTCGGTGCCCGGCACGTCGCCATCCAGATGAATGTCCATCAACACCAGATCCGGCCGATCCGCCCCCGCCCGCCGCACCGCGTCGTCCGCATTGGCGCAGACGCCGAGCACCCGGTAGCCCAAA
Source organism: Chromobacterium sp. FG22 (assembly GCF_057809415.1). Classification (NCBI taxonomy): domain Bacteria; kingdom Pseudomonadati; phylum Pseudomonadota; class Betaproteobacteria; order Neisseriales; family Chromobacteriaceae; genus Chromobacterium; species Chromobacterium sp. FG22. The sequence continues at coordinate 1,808 of NZ_JBMDJX010000028.1, forward strand.
GACTCCAGACTAGTCTGCAAGTCCAGCGCCACCACCCCTTCGTCTTCCACGATCAACAAACCATTGTCCATACTCATTCTGCGCTCTCCGGCTCATCGCTGAACGCGATCTCCACGCAGGCCCCGCCCGCCTCAGGCCGCAGCAAGCGAGCCTCCCCCTTCAACTGCCCCACCAGAGTGGGAATCAGGCGAAACCCCAAGGAACTGACCTCGCCCAGCTTCACCGACTCCGGAATGCCGACGCCGTCGTCCGACACCAGAATCCGGCAACGCCCGCCGTCCTCCCGCTCCAGCGCCACCTCCACCGTGCCGCGCCGATCGGGAAACGCATGCTTGAGCGCATTGGTCACCAACTCGTTCACCAGCAAGCCGCAGGGAATCGCCCGCTGCATGCCCAGATACACCGCGGCGCCCATGCCGCGGCAGCGCAAGCGCACCCCGACGTCCGACACGCTGCCGCTGAGCAACTGAGTCAGCCGCTCCAGGTAAACCCCCACGTGAATCCGGGAAAAGTCGCCGTGCTCGTACAAGAGCTGATGGATCAGCGCCATCGCGCGCACATGATTCTGACACTCGGTCAGCACCGCCACCGCCTCCGGCGGCGCCGAGCGCGTTTGCAGATTGAGCAGACTGGAAATGACTTGCAGATTGTTTTTGACCCGGTGGTGCACCTCGTTGAGCAAGGCGGTCTTTTCCTTCAAGGCCAGCTCCAGACTGGCCTGCGCCGCCTTGCGCGCGCTGATGTCGGTAATGGTGGCCAGCACTTGCAACTCCCCGCCGTCGCGCACCGGCGTCAGGCCGATTTCGGCCGGGAACTCGCCGCCGTCGCGCCGCACCCCGAAGATTTCCTGCTGGCGCGCCATCTCCCGCGCCTCCGGGCGGCGCATATAATTTTCGATCAGCCGCCCATGGCCGTCGCGGAAGCGCTCCGGCACCAGGCCGGAAATCATCAGACCCTCCATGCCGACGCCCAGATAATCGAACATCACCTCCGCCCGATGATTCGCCATCCGGATGCGCCCGCTCTGGTCTATCATCACCAAGCCGTCCAGCGCGGAATCCACCACCATGCGCAAGCGGGCCTCGCCCTCGCCGCGCAGACGCTCGGCCCGCCGCTCCGCCGCCACGTCCCTGACCACCGCCAACACCCCCGCCACCTCGTCCGCCGAGGCGCAATACGGCAGATAGCTGATCTGCCACTCCCTGAGCGCGCCCTTGCCGCCGGCGCCCACCCTGGAATTAACGCAAACATCCAGCACCGGCTCACCGCTCTCCATCACCTGCCGCATCAGCGATTCCAGATATTCGCCGATCTGCGGCAGCGTTTCCGCCACGCCGCGCCCCAGATGGGCCGAATGCGGCAGGCCGTTGGCTTCCGCCAGACGTTGGTTGAGCAATCGATAACGCATCTGGCCGTCAATCAGCGCCAGCCCCACCGGAACCGCTTCCAGCACATCGGACAACACCTGTTCGGCGCAATCCAAGGCGCTGCTTTCGCCCTTCAGGGATCCAGCCACCCGGCCTCCTCACGCCGCCCCCAGCTCGCCGCGCCGCGCAGCCGGAAACGGCCGCGCTCAAGCGCGCGCAAACGAGGCGGTCAAGTTGTCACCAGCTTGTGTTATATGACGTATGGAATGGGAAGCAAACTGTTAAAATTGCTTAGCGCAATCAATTGGGACAGGCGCGCCAAGGCGCCGAGAACTCGACGGGAAGCCGCGACGAACGCGCGGAAACGCAAAAAGGCCACGCGATGCGTGGCCTTTTGAATTCTGGCTCCCCGAGCAGGGCTCGAACCTGCGACCTGCGGATTAACAGTCCGTCGCTCTACCAACTGAGCTATCAGGGAACATCTCTTGCGAGAGAGGGGTATATTAACCAAACCCCTGAGCGGCGTCAACACCCGGAGCGCTAAATAGCAGCGCTCCGGGCCTCAGACTACGTTCAAGGATTGCGGGTTTCCACCTGCACCAGGTCAGCCGGAGCGGCGCCTTGCTGAGCCTGACGAGTCACGTCGCGACGACGCGGCCCCGCCGGCAATACCGGCTCCTGCGCCGCGGGCGCCTCGACTACCGACTTGGTGGACACCATGACCAAGCCGCCCAGGCTTGCCGGCTCCGCCGCGGCAACGGCGCGGGTCTCAACCACGGCCGGCGCCTCGACTGCCGGCTCGACCGGCTCGACCGGATCGGCCTGTTCCGGCTCGCTCTGCGCAGCGGCAACTTCCGGCGCAGGCGCGGGTTCCGCCGCGACAAACGCCTCGACAGCCTCCAGCACCGAAACCACTTCAACCGCCGGAGCCGCCTCAAACACCGGAGCCGCTTCCACGACCGGGGCCAGCTCAATCGCCGGAGCCGCGTCAACAGCCGGCTGTTCCGGCTCAACCGCCGCAACAGGCTCGAACGCTTCCCGCGCCGGCTGGACCGCTTCGACTGCCGCGGACTCAACCGCCGCCGCTTCCTCACGCTGCTCAGCCGCTGCCGCCGGCGCTTCAGCCGGCGCCTCGGCCACCGCCTCGACGACGGCTTCCACCGCTACCGCGCCGACAACGGCCGCGGCTGCGATCGGCGCCGCTTCCGCCGCCGGCAGGGCAAGGCCCTCTTCCTGCGGCGCTGCGGCCGGATCATCGCGACGACGGTCGCGACGGCTGCGACGACGACGACGCTCATTGCGCTCCTGCTGCTCGGCGTCGCCTTCGGCGCGAGCCTCGTCGACAACCGGCTTGCTCAGCTCCAAAGCCTGCTCTTCCGCCTGCGGCGCCTGACGACGACGCGGCTCTTGCTGCGGACGCTCCTGCTTCTCCAGCTTTTCCGGACGCTCCTGCGGCGCTTCCTCGCGCGCCGGCTGTTGACGCTGCGCGTCCTTCAGCTCGCGCGGTTCGCGGCCTTCGCGAGCCTCGCGACCGTTGTCGCGCTCGCGGCGGCGGCCGTTGCGCGGCTGCTCGCCGCGCTCCTGGCGCTCCTCGCGTTGCGGCTGCTCTTTGCGCTCCGGACGCTCCTGGCGTTCCTGACGCTCGCCGTCCTGGCGCTCGCCGCGTTCGGCGCGCTCCGGACGACGCGGTTTCTCATCGGAACCTTGACGACGCTGCTCGTGTTCGCGACGCGCCTGACCGCCCGGACGGCGGTCGCCGTTGCGCTGGCGGTTGCCGCGTTGCTGAGACTGGGCCGCCGGCTTTTTCTTCTCGGCCGGCTGGGCCGCTTGCTCCGGCTCGGCGAACAGGCTCTTGACCCAAGCGCCCAGCTTGCCGAACAGACCCGGCTCCGGCTCGGCCGCCTTGGCCGCCACCGTCGGCGCCGGCTGCTGAGGCGTAATGCCCTTGACCGCGGCTTCCTGACGCTCCAGCTTCGGCTTTTCATGGCCGAAGTTGGTGATCACGTCTTCTTCCTGCACTTCCACCCGCTTGTAGCTCGGCGCTTCGCCGGCTTCGGCCAGGTCGTCGTGGCGCACGCGCACGATCTTGTAATGCGGGGTTTCCAGATGGATGTTCGGGATCAGCACCACGTCCACGTCCAGACGCTCTTCGATCGAATGGATCTCGGAACGCTTTTCGTTGAGCAGGAAAGTGGCCACGTCCACCGGCACCTGCGCGTGAACCGCGCCGGTGTTTTCCTTCATCGCCTCTTCCTGAATGATGCGCAGGATGTGCAGCGCGGAGGACTCAGTGCCGCGGATGAAGCCGATGCCGTGACAGCGCGGGCAGGTCTCGTGGCTGGTCTCGCCCAAGCTGGGCTGCAGACGCTGACGCGACAATTCCAGCAGGCCGAAACGGGACAGCTTGCCCATTTGGACGCGAGCGCGGTCGTGCTTGAGCACGTCGCGCAGGCGGTTTTCCACGTCGCGCTGGTTCTTGGCGCTTTCCATGTCGATGAAGTCGATCACCACCAGGCCGCCCAGGTCGCGCAAGCGCAGCTGGCGGGCGATTTCCTCGGCCGCCTCCAGGTTGGTCTTGACCGCGGTGTCTTCGATGTCGGCGCCCTTGGTGGCGCGCGCGGAGTTGACGTCGATGGACACCAGCGCTTCGGTGTGGTCGATCACGATGGCGCCGCCGGACGGCAGCTGCACGCTGCGCGCGAAGGCGGTTTCGATCTGGTGTTCGATCTGGAAACGGGAGAACAGCGGCACATGATCCTTGTACAGCTTCACACGCGACAGCATGTTGGGCATCACATGACTCATGAACTGACGGGCCTGATCGTAGATTTCCTCGGTGTCGATCAGCACTTCGCCGATGTCCGGATGGAAGTAATCGCGGATCGCGCGGATCACCAGGCTGCCTTCCTGCAGAATCAGGAACGGCGCGTTCTGAGCGCCGGCCGCGCCTTCAATCGCGCGCCACAGCTGCATCAGGTAACCCAGATCCCACTGCAGTTCTTCCAGATTGCGGCCGATGCCGGCGGTACGGGCGATCAGGCTCATGCCGTGCGGCACTTCCAGCTGAGACAAGAGGTCCTTCAGCTCCTGACGCTCCTCGCCCTCGATGCGGCGCGATACACCGCCGCCGCGCGGGTTGTTGGGCATCAGCACCAGATAACGACCGGCCAGGCTGATATAGGTGGTCAGCGCGGCGCCTTTGTTGCCGCGCTCGTCCTTCTCCACCTGCACGATGACTTCCATGCCTTCGCGCAGCACATCCTGAATGCGCGGACGGCCGCCGTCATAGCCCTGGAAATAGGAACGGGACACCTCTTTGAACGGCAGGAAGCCGTGGCGTTCGGTGCCGTAATCGACAAAACAAGCCTCAAGGGAGGGCTCGATACGGGTAATCACACCCTTATAGATATTCCCCTTGCGCTGCTCCTTGCCTACAGTCTCGATATCGAGGTCGACGAGCTTTTGTCCGTCGACGATAGCAACGCGCAGCTCTTCAGCTTGCGTTGCGTTGAACAACATGCGTTTCATTTACATTCCTTGCGCGGCACTCACGCAAGGGATGCAGCCAGTATTTGACGGCCCAGTGACTATTGATGGGCGCTTTCCGAAAGAAGTGTCGATGTAAAGATCGAAAAAAACAGTTTTGACAAGCCTACTTCCTGAAAATCGATCACACGCAGACCTGACTCATGTGCGCAATTGGCGCTCCGGGATCGCCGGCCTGCCTCAAAGGGCAGGACATACAGTGCAGGGGGGCTAGCATGCCGGGTCAAACTTCGCTGCAAAATTTCCTGACTGGCTTAGCATCAGGAAATGGAATACTCGTGAGTGCGTTATGCGTACAAATGCATTACCATCGCTGCTTTTCGGTGAGCGAGTTAACCTTGGCTGCAAACGTCGCGAGCGGCATCAGGTCAGGGTCTGTAAATCCCTGCCGGCCGTCTCCAACCTCTTGCAGCAGCGCCACGCAACATGCCGTGACCTTGGCTTGACATTTCGCCGTCATCTTGGTGCAACACACCTTGGGACAGCGCCAGAAGTATAAGCAATATGACAGACATTCGCAAAGATTCCGTCTCCTTCGTCCAAGTGGACGACGGCGACGCCGGCCAACGCATCGACAACTACCTGGTGCGTTTGCTCAAGGGCGTGCCCAAGAGCCACATCTACCGCATCCTGCGCTCCGGCGAGGTGAGGGTGAACAAGGGCCGCATCGACGCCGCCTACCGCGTACAGGCGGGCGACGAGCTGCGCATTCCGCCCATACGCGTGGCCGAGCGCGCGGAAAAGAACGTGCCGGCCGCCACCTTCCCGGTGGTGCACGAAGACAACGCGCTGCTGGTGATAGACAAACCGGCCGGCGTGGCGGTGCACGGCGGCAGCGGCGTGTCCTTCGGCGTGATCGAACAACTGCGCCAGGCGCATCCGGACTGGCGCTATCTTGAGCTGGTGCACCGGCTGGACCGCGAAACCTCCGGCCTCCTGATGCTGGCCAAGAAGCGCTCGGCGCTGACCAAGCTGCACGATATGATGCGCGCCAATGTGCCGGACAAGCGCTATCTGGCGCTGGGCCTAGGCCAGTGGCCGGACGACGCGCGCCAGGTCAAACTGCCGCTGTTCAAGTTCCACACCCCGGACGGCGAGCGCCGTGTGAAAGTCAGCGACGCCGAAAACGGCCAGTACGCGCACACCAATTTCGCGGTCAAGGAACGTTTTGCCGAGTTCACGCTGGTGGAAGCCCACCTGCGCACCGGCCGCACCCACCAGATCCGCGTGCACATGCAGGCCAACGGCTGCGCGATCGCCGGCGACGAGAAATACGGCGACTTCGCGCTGAACAAGGAGCTGGCCAAACGCGGCCTGAAACGCATGTTCCTGCACGCGCGCAGCCTGTCCCTGCCCCATCCGCTGACCGGCGAGCCGCTGAAACTGGAAGCGCCGCTGCCGCCGGAGCTGGAACGCTTCCTGAAAAGCCTGAGGTCTTGAGATGAACACTCGCTTCGATCTGGTCGTTTTCGACTGGGACGGCACCCTGATGGACTCCACCGCCCACATCAGCCAGTCCATCCAGCAGGCTTGCGCCGACCTGTCCCTGCCCGTCCCCAGCCGCGAGCAGGCCAGCCACGTCATCGGCCTGCGCCTGGCCGAGGCGCTGCAACAGGCCTGTCCGGCCGCCGCCCCGGAGCAACTGCCGCGGCTGACCGAAGCCTTCCGCCATCATTACCACGCCAACCAGCATCAGGTGACCCTGTTCGACGGCGCCGTGGACTGCCTGAACGCCATCGCCGCCAGCGGCGTTTTCCTGGCGGTGGCCACCGGCAACAGCCGCGCCGGCCTCAACCGCTTGCTGGAGCAGACCGGGCTCGGCCCGCTGTTCCACGCCACCCGCACCGTGGACGAATGCCATTCCAAGCCTCATCCGGACATGCTGTTGTCGCTGACCGAGATGCTGGGCGCGGACCCGCGCCGCACGCTGATGATAGGCGACACCAGCCACGACCTGCTGATGGCCGGCAACGCCGGCTGCCACGGCGTAGGCGTCGGCTTCGGCGCCCACGACAGCGAGCATCTGGAAAGCTGCGGACCGCTGGCCTTGTTCCATTCCTACCCCGAGCTGCAGACATGGCTGCTGCCGAAACTCGGATAATCTGCGCCGCGGCCGAGCTGCAGGACGGCGGCCGCGCCTGGCGCTTCGAGATCGCACAGGCGGACGGCGCGCCGCCGCTGCCCGCCTTCGCCGTCCGCTACCGCGGCAAGGTCTACGCCTACGTCAACGCCTGCCGCCACATCCCGGTGGAACTGGATTTGCGCGACGGCGAAGTCTTCGACCTCAGCGGCCATTATCTGGTGTGCAGCATGCACGGCGCCTGCTACGAAGCGCACACCGGCTATTGCGTCTCCGGACCCTGCCGCGGCCAGCGGCTGATCGCCGTGCCCGTCTTCGAACAGGACGGCAATATCTGCATCAATGTCATGCCGTCGTGAACTTTGCTAGACTCCTGGAATTATTCAGGGAGCACCCACACATGAGCGACACCTCCAACCATTGGGAACGCCAATTGCTGGAAAAACTGGCCAGCGCCGCGTTGGTGGAACAACGCCGCGCCCGCCAGTGGAAAATTTTCTTCCGCATGATCTGGCTGATCATCATCGGCTTCATCCTGTTCAGCCTGTTCATGCGCAACGAGGACAAGGCCACCGCCGGCATCGTCGGCTCCGGGCACACCGCCGTCATCACGCTGGAAGGCGTGATCGACAGCCAGAGCGACACCGCCAACAAGCTGAGCCAGGCCCTGACCGACGCCTACGGCGACAAGAGCACCAAGGGCATCATCATCGACGCCAACAGCCCGGGCGGCAGCCCGGCGCTGTCCGGCATGGCCTATGACGAAATCCGCCGCCAGAAGAAGCTGCACCCGTCGGTGCCGGTTTACGTGGTGGTCAGCGAGGTCTGCGCGTCCGGCTGCTATTACATCGCCTCCGCCGCCGACAAGATCTTCGTCGACAAGGCCAGCATCATCGGCTCCATCGGCGTGCTGTCCGACGGCTTCGGCTTCACCGGCGCCATGGAAAAACTGGGCGTGGACCGCCGCCTGCGCACCTCCGGCGAGAACAAGGCGATGGGCGACCCCTTCTCCCCGGTCAACCCCAAGCAAGAAGCCATCCGCCAGCAATTGCTGGACGACATCCACCAGCAATTCATCGCGGCGGTCCAGGCTGGCCGCGGCCAGCGCCTGGCCAAGGACCCGCAACTGTTCTCCGGCATGGTGTGGCTGGGCGACAAGAGCATCCCGCTGGGCCTGGCCGACGGCCTGGGCACGGTGCGCTCGGTGGCGCGCGACGTGATCAAGGCGGAGAAAACCGTCGACTATACTCAGCAAGACGATCTGTCCAGCCGCGTGGCGCGCAAGATCGGCGTGGAGTTCGCCGGCGGCGTGAAAAGCCTGTTCGACACCAAGCTGTTCTGACCAACCGGCAAGGCACACCATGGCGCGCAGAAGAAAACGACAGGAAGAAGAACACGAGAACCATGAACGTTGGCTGGTTTCCTACGCCGACTTCATCACCCTGCTGTTCGCCTTCTTCGTGGTGATGTACGCGATCTCCTCGGTCAACGAGGGCAAGTACCGCGTGCTCTCCTCCGCCATCGTGGACGCCTTCCGCTCCGGCTCCACCATCAGCGTCAACACCACCCCGCCCAGCGGCGGGGCCAACACCATGATAGAAATCCCCGAGACCAAACCCATCGCCAAGGCGGTCAAGGGAGAACACCAGGCCGAGAAAAAAGCCAACACCGGCTCCGCCCAGGGCGACGAAAAAACCCGGCTCGCCAACCTGACCCAGGATCTGGCCAAAGTGATGGACCCGCTGGTCAAGAGCGGCCAGGTCACCATCACCCACAGCAGCAAGGGCGTCACCATCGACATCCGCGACACCGCGCTCTTCCCCACCGGACAGGCGCAGCCCAACGAACAGTCCCGCCAGCTGATGGCCAATATGGCGCTGCAGCTGGCCAAGGTGGACAATCCGATCCGAGTGGAAGGCTTCACCGACACCGTGCCCATCCGCAACTCCTACTTCCCGTCCAACTGGGAACTGTCCGCCTCGCGCGCCGGCAGCGTGGTGCGCCTGTTCCAGGAAAACGGCATCAAGCCGGAACGGCTAGTGGCGGTGGGCCGAGGCGCCAACCTGCCGGTGGGCGACAACGCCACCGCCGACGGCCGCGCCAGCAACCGCCGCGTCGCCATCACCGTGCTGGCGAGCGGGCTGAGCGACGCCGAAGTGCTGTCGCCGCAAGACGCATCCATGGCCAATGGCCGCTAACACCCCTGTTTCTCAAGAGGAGCACGATATGAGCACCCCGATTCATCATTCCGCGCTGGAACAGCTGTTCCTCAACGCCCGCACCCACAGCCACTGGCAGGACCGCCCGGTCAGCGCCGAAACGCTGCACCAGCTGTTCGACCTGCTGAAAATGGCGCCCACCAGCGCCAACTGCTCGCCGGCGCGCTTCATCTTCGTGCAAAGCGACGCCGCCAAGGCCAAGCTCAAGCCCTGCCTGGCCGAAGGCAACGTCGAAAAAACCATGGCCGCGCCGGTCTGCGTGATCGTGGCCCAGGACATGCGCTTCTACGAGCACCTGCCCAAGCTCTACCCGCACGCCGACGCCAGAAGCTGGTTCGAAGGCAACGACGCGGCGATCCAGGCCACCGCCTCGCGCAACAGCAGCCTGCAAGGCGGCTACCTGTTGCTGGCCGCGCGCTCGCTGGGGCTGGACTGCGGTCCGATGTCCGGCTTCGACAACGCCGCGGTGGACCAGGCCTTCTTCCCTGACGGCCGCTTCAAGTCCAACTTCCTGGTCAACCTGGGCTACGGCGCAGCGGACAAGCTCTACCCGCGCTCGCCGCGCTTCGAGTTTGACGACGCCTGCCAGATTCTTTAATCCCCCCGCCCGATGCCCGGTTATAATGCCGGGCATTTTGCTGCCTGGAGAAACAAGATGCTCTATTCGCTTCTGCGCCCGCTGCTGTTCCGCTTTGACGCAGAGACCGCCCACGAACAGACGCTGGCCATGCTGGACCAGGCGCACAAGCTGCGCCTGAGCACGCTGACCTGCCACAGCGCCGCGCGCAAGCCGGTGCAAGCCATGGGCCTGACCTTCCCCAACGCGGTGGGACTCGCCGCCGGGCTGGACAAGAATGGAGCGCATATCGACGCCTTGGCCGCGCTGGGTTTCGGCTTCATCGAAATCGGCACCGTCACCCCGCGGCCCCAGCCGGGCAATCCCAAGCCGCGGCTGTTCCGCCTGCCGGAGCACCAGGCCATCATCAACCGCATGGGCTTCAACAATCTGGGCGTGGACACCCTGCTGGACAATGTCCGCCGCTGCAAATTCCAGGGCGTGCTCGGCATCAATATCGGCAAGAACGCCGCCACCCCGATAGAAAACGCCGCCGACGACTACCTGGCCTGCCTGGACAAGGTCTACGCCTACGCCAGCTACGTCGCCGTCAACATTTCCTCGCCCAACACCAAGAACCTGCGCCAGTTGCAGGAGGGCGACGAACTGGGCCGCCTGTTGGCGCAATTGAAGCAGCGCCAGCAGGCGCTGGCCGACAAGCACGGCCGCCACGTGCCGCTGGCGCTGAAGATCGCGCCGGATCTGGACGACGATCAGATCGTCGCCATCGCCCGCCTGCTGACCGAACACCGCATCGACGGCGTCATCGCCACCAACACCACGCTCTCACGCGAGGCGGTGGCCGGCCACCCGTTGGCGGAGCAGGCCGGCGGCCTGTCCGGCGCGCCGGTCAAAGACCGTTCCACAACAGTTATTCGCAAATTAGCCAAGGAACTTGACGGCGCTCTGCCTATCATAGGAGTTGGCGGCATCCTGTCCGGGCGGGACGCCGTGGAAAAACTGGACGCCGGCGCCAGCCTGGTGCAAGTCTACAGCGGCCTGATCTACCGAGGCCCGGCGCTGGTGGCCGAATGCGCGAATGCGATCGCAGCGCGCGCCAAACCCTGAACAACAGCACGCGCGGCCGCGCACGGGCCCTCCCTCAGGAAGCCCGGCGACAGGCCCGCGGCGACCATCCCGGGGCAAACCGGCTCGCTTATATAACATGGGACTCACTCATATGAACGCAAAACAACTGATTCGTCTTTCCGCCGTCGCGCTGCTGAGCGCCGGCGTGCTCACCGGCTGCGCCACCTCCGACTCCGCCGCCGTCTACTCCAAAGGCCAGATGCGCCAGGCGCAGACCGTGCAGCTGGGCACCGTGGTGTCGGTGCAGAACGTGAAAATGGAAGGCAGCAACAATGAGCTGCTGACCCTGGGCGGCGCCGCGCTGGGCGGCCTGGCCGGCAGCAATATCGGCGGCGGCAAGGGCCAGATCGCCGGCGGCATCGTAGGCGCGCTGGCCGGCGGCTTCGGCGCCCAGGCCGCTCAACGCGGCCTGAGCAAGAACGCGCTGGAAATCACCGTCAAGTTGGACGGTTCCGGCCGCATGATCTCCATCGTGCAGGAAGCCGACATTCCGTTCTCCGCCAACCAGCGCGTGCGCGTGCTGACCGGCGGCGGCAACGACCGCGTGGTGCCGTTCTAAGCATCCGCTCAAGGCCCGCCGTCGCACGTCTTCGACTCGCAGGCCTTGAACAGGCTCTGACGCGGACCGCGTCAGCAATGAAAAAGCCGGCGCTCGCGCCGGCTTTTTCATTGGGTGCCGCTCACTCGTCCCGCGGCCTGGACAACTCCACCCACCGCCCGTCCATCAAGGCCTGCAGGGGCTGATACATCGCCTTGTAGGACATCTTCTGGCATTCGCGTATCCAATAGCCCAGATACAGGTGCGGCAGCCCCAGCCGCCGCGTCAGCTCCGCCTGCCACAACACATTGAACACGCCCAGGCTGGATTTGGCGTCTTCCGGATCGTAAAAGGTGTACACCGCGGACAGGCCGTCGGCCAGGCGGTCGATCAGGCTGACCATCTTCAATTCGCCGTCCAGGCGGAACTCCGCCAGCATGCTGTCCACCCCGCTTTTCAGGATGAATTCCGAATACTGCTGCGGATCGTCGTCCGACATGCCGCCGCCGGCGTGCCGCGACTGCTGATACCAGCGATACAGCGCATAGTGTTCGGCGTCGAACTCCAGCGGCAGCAGGCGCACCTGCATCGCCTCCAGCCGACGCGCCACCTTGCGCTGAGTGCGGCTGGGCGCGAAGCGCTCCACCGGAATCCGCACCGGCACGCAAGCCTGGCAACTGTCGCAATACGGCCGATAGGTATACAGGCCGCTGCGGCGGAAGCCCAGCTTCACCAACTGGCTGTAAACCTCGCCATCGATCGCCTCCGCCGGGATCGCCACCTGCGAACGCGCCTGACGCCCGGCCAGATAACTGCAGGGATAGGGCGCGGTGGCGTAGAAATGGATGGCCACTGTCGGGCCGGGATCACGATGGCTCATTGGTATACCGGTAGTTCCACATCGCGGCGGGCTGCGCCCGTCGGGCATTCTCTTTCAGAGTAGCAAGAAATGTCTGACGCGAAACCAACTTGGCGCCCAAGCTCTGCAAATGGCGGGTGTGCATCTGACAATCTATCATCGTCACCCCCTGCGTCCGCAAATGGCGCACCATGTGGATGAAGGCCAGTTTGGACGCGTTGCTGCGGCGGGAGAACATGGATTCGCCGTAGAACATCAAGCCCAGGCCGATGCCGTACAGACCGCCGACCAGTTCGCCGTCCATCCAGGTCTCGAAAGAATGCGCGTAGCCCAGCCGGTGCAGACGGCAATAGGCGTCCACCATCTCCGGCACGATCCAGGTGCCCTGCTGCTGCGCCCTTGGTTCGGCGCAGGCCGACATCACTTCGCGGAAGGCGGTGTCCACACGGATTTCGTAATGTTGATTGCGCAGCAGCTTGTCCATGGAACGGCTGACTTTGAGCTCGTCCGGACTCAGCACCATGCGCGGCGCCGGCGACCACCACAGAATGGGCTCGCCTTCGGAAAACCAGGGGAAAATGCCTTGGGAGTAAGCAGCCAGGATGCGCTGCGGGGACAAATCGCCTCCGGCGGCCAGCAAACCATTGGGTTCGCGCAGAGCCAGCCGCACCGGAGGGAAGACCGGCTCAGGACCGAGCCAGGGAATCATGCCTTCTTGGCGTTAAGGCAGTCCGGGCACTCGCCGTACATGTACAGCGCGTGATCGACGATGCGGAAACCATGCTGCTCGGCGATGCGGTCTTGCAAAGCCTCGATCTCCGGATCGAAGAACTCGACCACCTTGCCGCAGCTGACGCACACCATGTGATCGTGATGACCGCCCTGGTTCAGCTCGTACACCGCTTTGCCGGTTTCGAAATGGTGGCGCACCAGAATGCCCGCCTGCTCGAACTGCGTCAGCACGCGGTAAATGGTGGCAAGGCCGATGTCGATATTTTCCGCGAGCAGCTTGCGGTAGACATCTTCCGCCGACATGTGGCCAGCGTGCTCCTCCTCGAACAGATCGAGGATTTTCAAACGCGGGCCGGTGGCCTTGAGGCCGATATCTTTAAGGTGACTGGCTTTGCTCATCGTGATATAAAGTGGGTCGATTTCAGATCATGATAAAGCCTTTTCACGGCTTTGCCTAATTACCGCCTCATAACTTTTAGGTCACGGAGTATCATGCGCGCCCTGATTTTTGTCGCCGTCCTTGCCCTCTCCGGCTGCAGCTCAATGAACCCTCTGAACTGGCTCAGCCCGCACAAGATGGAAATCCAGCAGGGCAATTATGTCACAGAGGATGCCGTCGCCAAACTTAAACCGGGCATGACGCGCTCGCAAGTGCGTTTCCTGTTGGGTTCTCCGCTACTGGCCGACGCGTTTCACGCCAATCGCTGGGATTACACCTATAGCGACATCAAGCAGGGCAAGCTGGATAAAAACAGCAACCGCCTGTTGACCGTCCACTTCAACGGCGACGTGCTGGAGCGCGTGGAAGGCCAGGCGCAGCCGGCCGAACGCCCGCCGCTGACCGCCTCCGCGCCGGCCCAGGAAGCCAAGCCATGAGCGCCTCCCCGCTGAAACTGGTGGTGGTCGGCGCCGGCGGCCGCATGGGCAAGGCCCTGATTGAAGCGGCGCTGGCCGCGCCCGGCGTGGCGCTGCACGCCGCGGTGGACCGCCCCGGCTCGGAATTCATCGGCCAGGACGCCGGCCTGTTCATCGGCAAGCACACCGGCGTCAAGATAGGCGGCGACTTCCTCCAGGCGCTGGAAGGCGCCGACGCCGTCATCGACTTCACCCGCCCGGAAGGCACGCTGGAACACCTGGCCGCCTGCGCCGAGCGCGGCGTGCAGATGATCATCGGCACCACCGGCTTCGACGAGGCCGGCAAGGCGGCGATCCGCGCCGCCGGCGACCGGATCGGCATCGTGTTCGCCTCCAATTTCAGCGTTGGCGTCAACCTCACCTTCAAGCTGCTGGACATGGCGGCGCGAGTGCTGGACGACGGCTACGACATCGAAATCATCGAAGCCCACCACCGTCATAAAGTGGACGCGCCGTCCGGCACCGCGCTGCGCATGGGCGAAGTCATCGCCGACGCGCTGGGCCGCGACTTGAAAGAATGCGCGGTTTACGGCCGCGAAGGCGTGACCGGCGAGCGCGATCCGCACACCATAGGCTTCGCCACCGTGCGCGGCGGCGACGTGGTCGGCGATCACACCGCCTTGTTCGCCGCCATCGGCGAACGCGTGGAAATCAGCCACAAGGCCTCCAGCCGCGCCACCTTCGCCAACGGCGCGGTGCGCGCCGCGCGCTGGCTGGCCGGCAAACCGCGCGGCCTGTTCGATATGCAGGACGTGCTGGGCCTGCGCTAAGCGCCGGCGGGGAGCCTCCTCCCCGCCCCCCTTTCCATGCGCCTCTTCCCGCTGACCCTGGCCCTCGCAGCCGGCCTGATTCTCCTCTCTCTCGCCTCGCTGCTGCACGGCAGCGGCATGGACGCGTCCCGTTTGCTGGCCGGCCAGCCCTTGCCGGAACTGGAATGGCAATTGCTGTGGCAGCTGCGGCTGCCGCGCCTGCTGGCCAGCGCCAGCGCCGGCGCCTTGTTGGCCAGCGCCGGCGCGGCGGTGCAGGCGCGTTTCCGCAACCCGCTGGCCGAACCCGGCCTGATCGGCATCAACAGCGGCGCGGCGCTGGCCGCCGCCGCCGCGCTGAGCTTGGGCGCCGGCCTCTACGCGGTGTCCGCGTCCGCCTTCGCCGGCGGCCTGTTCTCCTTATTGCTGATCCGCCTGCTGGGCCAGACCCAACAAGGCGGCAGCCGGCTGATCCTCAGCGGTCTCGCCATCAGTTCCTTGCTGGGCAGCCTGCTGACCCTGCTGATCACCACCCTGCCCGACGGCTCCTTGCGCGTGGTAATTTTCTGGCTGATGGGCAGCTTCGCCAGCGTGGACTGGCCGCAAACCGTCTTGCTGTGCGCGGCCGCGCCGCTGGTCTGGCTGGCGCTGCACCGGCAATGGCGCTTTCTCAACGCGCTGCAATTGGGCGAAACCGCCGCCTTTCACCTGGGCTTTGAAGTGCGTCGCCGCGAATGGCAGGTGGTGATCCTGGCGGCCCTGGCCGCCGGCCTGGTGGTGTCCGCCTGCGGCATGATCGGTTTCATCGGCCTGATGGGCCCGCACCTGGCGCGCCAACTGGTGGGCGGTAACGCGCGCCGGCTGCTGTGGATCGCGCCCATGCTGGGCGCGCTGCTGGCCATCGCCTCGGACTGGCTGGCGCGCAGCCTGCTGGCGCCCAGCGAACTGCCGGTGGGCGTGATCACCAGCCTGATAGGCGCGCCCTTCTTCCTGTGGCTGCTGCGGCAAAGCGCGGAAAAGGACGCCCATGCTTGAAGCGCGCGCCCTCAGCCTTTCCCGCCAGGGCCGCCTCTTGGTGGAGGCAGTGTCCCTGCGCGTGGCGCCGGGCGAACTCAATATCGTGCTAGGCCCCAACGGGGCCGGCAAAAGCAGCTTGCTGGGCATGCTGGCCGGTCTGCACGCGCCCAGCGCCGGCGAGGCGTGGATGGCCGGACGGCCGCTGCGCGGCCAATCCGCCGCGCAACTGGCGCGCCAGCGCGCGGTGGTGGAGCAAAATCCGCTGACGCCGGCCGGCTGGAGCACGATGGAGCTGATCCAGTCCGGCGCCTATCTGCTGGGCGACGCCGGCGCGGCCTGCCGCCAGGCGATGGAACTCACCTGCACCGCGGAGCTGGCGCGACGCCAGGCGCGCACCCTGTCCGGCGGCGAACAGCAACGCGTCCACCTGGCGCGCGCACTGTGCCAGTTGCTGGCCTCGGCGGACGCGGAACGCTATCTATTGCTGGACGAACCCACCGCCGCGCTAGACTTCGCCATGGCCGACGCGCTGCTGGCGCAGGTGGCCCGCATCTGCCGCGAGCTGAACATCGGCGCGTTGGCCGTGGTGCACGATCTGAACCTGGCGCTGCGCCACGCCGACAATGTGCTGCTGCTGAACGAAGGACGTGCCGCCGGCTTCGGGCCCACGCCCGAAATCATGCGGCGGGAAACGCTGGAAGCGGTTTACGGCGTGCGGCTGGCGGAGCTGAGCAGCCGGGAGCACGCCTTGCGGGCTTTCGTGCCCTTGCCCCACCCGCACCAAGAGTAAACGCTCAGCGGTGCGAGGCCTGCTTGCACTCGCTGAGGAAACGCGCGCGGTCCGCCTCGCCCACTTCTCCGGCGAAGCCCTGGGTGATCACCGCCTCCGCGCCGCGCCGGTTTTCCCCCAGTTGCAAACACATCTGCTTGGCCTGGATCACACAGGCCGCGCCCTTGGCCATGCCGTGCCGCACCAGCGCGTCCGCCACTTCCTGACAAATCCATTCCTGGTAATTCAAGCGGTGCGAGATCACGTCGATCAGCCGCGCGATGCGGCCGAAGCCGTGCAGCCGTCCGCCCGGAATGTAGGCGACGTGGGCAATACCTTCGAAGGGCACCAGATGGTGCGGACACAGGCTGTGGATGGAGATATTGCTGATGATGACCATCTCGCGGGAATCGTCTTCAAAACCGCAGCCCAGCACCTCGCTCGGATCGGCGGCGTAGCCGTCCAGCAAGCGGTCGCGCCAAAACGCGCCGACACGTTCCGCGGTCCTGCCCAGATGCGGGTCGCCTTGCGGCTGAAAGCCGCAGGCGGTCAGCAAATCGGTCACCGCGCGCTCAAACGCCTCCTTGTCGAAGGGCCGCAAGCGTTCCACGCCCACCTTGGGCGCGCGCTCCGGCGCTGGATGATCGCAATGCTGGTGGTCCATATCGTCTCCCTTATGAGCGCTGGTTCAAAGTCCGCCGCGCGCCGGCGAGGCAGAGCGCGGCCGGGGCCGCCTCGCGTGAAGCGAAACAGGCTTTGCGGCGGCGACGCGCAATCGAAATAGGAATTCGAGAGCGGCCCGGAGGGAAAGTTGCATCCGCCGGCGGCATGAAAAACCCGGGGGCGACGACCGCCGGCCCCGGGTTTTCGACTATATCACAGGCCGCCGCGGCTACACGCGCGCCCCATCCAGGTTGGATTTCATCTCGTAGCTCTGCTTGACGTCGCCATTGCCGTCCACGCTTTCCAGCCTCACGTCGAAGCCCCACAGCCGGCACACGTGCTTGAGCACCTCATTGGCGCTGTTGTCGTCCAGCGGCCGCCGGTTGTGCATGGTGTGGCGCAGCACCAGGCTGCGGTCGCCGCGCACATTGACCGACCACACTTGGATATTGGGCTCGCGCGAACCCAGGTTGTACTGCTCCGCCAGCTTGCCGCGGATGTCGCGGTAGCCCATGTCGTCATGAATGGCGGACACCTCCAGCTTGTCGTCGTGGTCGTCGTCGCGAATCGAGAACAGGCGGAAATCGCGAATCAGCTTGGGCGACAGATACTGCGAGATAAAGCTCTCGTCCTTGAAGTTCTTCATCGCAAACTCCAAGGACTCCCGCCACGGCGTGCCGGCCAGGTCCGGGAACCAGGCGCGGTCCTCGTCGGTGGGGGCTTCGCAAATGCGCTTGATGTCCTGATACATGGAGAAGCCCAGCGCGTACGGGTTGATGCCGTTGTACCAACGCGCCGTCACCGGCGGCTGGTACACCACATTGGTGTGGCTCTGCAAAAACTCCATCATGAAGCCGTCGGTGACCATGCCCTTGTCGTACAGGCGATTGAGGATGGTGTAGTGCCAGAACGTGGCCCAGCCCTCGTTCATCACCTGGGTCTGCCGCTGCGGGTAGAAATACTGCGCCACCTTGCGCACGATGCGCACCACCTCGCGCTGCCAAGGCTCCAGCAGCGGCGCGGATTTCTCGATGAAGTACAGCAGGTTTTCCTGCGGCTCCGGCGGAAAACGCGGCGGCGACTTGTCGCTGCCGTCCTTGTCGCGCTTGGGAATGGTGCGCCACAGATCGTTGACCTGGGTTTGCAGGTATTGCTCGCGCTCTTCCTGGCGCGCCTGCTCCTTGGCCAGCGACAGCTTCTGCGGCCGCTTGTAGCGGTCCACGCCGTAATTCATCAGCGCGTGGCAGCTGTCCAGCAAGTCCTCCACCGCGTCTATGCCGTAGCGCTCCTCGCACTTGGTGATGTAGCTCTTGGCGAACACCAGATAGTCGATGATGGCCGAGGCGTCGGTCCAGGCGCGGAACAGGTAGTTGCCCTTGAAAAAGCTGTTGTGGCCGTAAGCGGCGTGGGCGATCACCAGCGCCTGCATCGTCATGGAGTTTTCCTCCATCAGATAGGCGATGCAGGGGTTGGAGTTGATCACAATCTCATAGGCCAGCCCCATCTGGCCGCGCTTATAGCTCTTTTCGGTGGCGACGAAATGCTTGCCGTAGCTCCAGTGATGGTAGTTGACCGGCATGCCCACCGAGGCGTAGGCGTCCATCATCTGCTCGGCGGTGATGACTTCCAGCTGGTTGGGATAGACATCCAGCTTGAACTCATCCACCGCGATGGTGCGTATCTGCCGGTCGTACTCGTCGACCAGGTCGAAGGTCCATTCGGACCCGGTAGAAATCGGTGTCATGTTGCTCCCCCCTTGGCAAGACCGCTCAGAACCTGTTTACGATCTGCTGCGCGTCGGCGATACGGCGTCGAAACCGAGCTCAAAATGCTCATGTACCACGCGTACATTCCGCTTTTTCCCTCGTTTCCGCCTTGTCTCGCGAGATCATAAACACGTTCTCAGGCGGTGGCGGCGCGGCCATTGGCCGGCTGGCGCTTGAACAGTTCCCGGAAGACCGGGTAGATGTCGGAAGCCGAACGAATTTTCTGCATGGCGAACTGGCGGTTGCGTTCCTGCACCTTCAAGTATTCGTACCAGAGGTTTTGCGGCTCTCCTTCGGTGATCTCGATGTAGGCGAAGTACTGGCAGTAAGGCAGCAGATCCTCCTCCATGATGCGGCCGCAGTTGGCGGAATCGCTGTCCCAGTTGTCGCCGTCGGACGCCTGGGCGGCGTAGATATTCCATTCGCTGCCGGCGTAGCGTTTCTTGACGATCTCCGCCATCAGATTGAGCGCCGAGGACACCACGGTGCCGCCGGATTCGCGCGAGTGGAAGAAATCCTCCTCGCTCACCTCCACCGCACTGGTGTGGTGGCGGATGAACACCACCTCGATCTTCTCGTAATTGCGCTGCAGGAACAGGTACAGCAGGATGAAGAAGCGCTTGGCCATGTCCTTTTTCTGCTCATCCATGGAGCCGGACACGTCCATGATGCAGAACATCACCGCCTGACTGGTGGGCTTGGGCTGCTTGACCCGGTTGTTGTAGCGCAGGTCGAACGGGTCTATCCACGGAATGCTGGCGATGCGTTCGCGCAGCCGGTGAATGCTTTGCCGTTTTTCGCGGATTTCCGAGGTGTTGTCCTCGTCATCCTCCATCAGGGTGTCGAGTTCCTCCTCCGCGTCGCCCAGCGTGGCCATGGTGGGCGCGGCCATCGCCACCCGCCGCGCCAGCGCGCCGCGCAGCGAACGCACGATATTGATGTTGGCCGGCGTGCCGTCGTTGGTGTAACCGGCGCGCACCGTCTTCATCTCCTCAATGCCCATCAGCTGGGTCTTGATCAGATTGGGCAGGGCCAAGTCGTCGAAGAACACGTTCATGAACTCTTCGCGCGACAGCTGGAACACGAAATCGTCCTCGCCCTCGCCGTCCTGGCTGGCCTTGCTGCCGCCTCCGCCCCCGCCGCCCTGCGGCCGCGGCAGGCGGTCGCCCTTGACGAACTCCTCATTGCCCGGGTGCACGTTTTCCGTCATGCCACCCTTGCCGTGATGAAACACGGGTTCGGAAATATCCTTTACCGGAATCGAGACCTTCTCCCCGCTCTCGATATCGGTAATGCTGCGCCCCTTGACCGCCTTGGCGACGGCCTCCTTGATTTGGGCCTTGAAACGGCGCAGAAACCGTTCGCGGTTGACCGCGGACTTGTTCTTGCCGTTGAGGCGCCGATCGATGATGTGGGACATAAGCACCTCGCTTTGCCTGTGCCGGCGGCGGCCGCCCGCGGGCGGCCATCGCCTGGCTTGCTGTTGTTATATTCTTCACCGCCCGGCGGCGACAGCGGCCACGCGGGCGATTTCCGGCGCCGCCCCAGGCGGCGCCGGATCAGCGACGGCTTACGAGGACTTGCGCACTCGCAGATACCATTCGCACAACAGACGCACTTGCTTGGCGGTGTAGCCTTTTTCCACCATGCGGTTGACGAAGTCCTCGTGCTTCTTCGCATCCTCGGCGCTGGCCTTGGCGTTGAAGGAGATCACCGGCAGCAGCTCCTCGGTGTTGGAGAACATCTTCTTCTCTATGACCGTGCGCAGCTTCTCGTAGCTGGTCCAGGTGGGATTCTTGCCGCCGTTGTTGGCCCGCGCCCGCAGCACGAAGTTGACGATCTCGTTGCGGAAGTCTTTGGGGTTGGAAATCCCGGCCGGCTTCTCTATCTTCTCCAGCTCCGCGTTCAAGGAGGTTCGGTCGAAGATCTCGCCAGTGTCCTGATCGCGGTACTCCTGATCCTGAATCCAGAAGTCCGCGAAGCTGACGTAGCGGTCGAAGATGTTCTGGCCGTATTCGGAGTAGCTTTCCAGATAAGCGGTTTGAATCTCCTTGCCAATGAACTCCACGTACTTGGGCGCCAGGTACTCCTTCAGGAAGGTCAGATACTTCTGCTCGATTTCCGCCGGGAACTGCTCGCGCTCAACCTGCTGCTCGATCACGTACAGCAAGTGCACCGGGTTGGCCGCCACTTCGCTGTGATCGAAGTTGAACACCTTGGACAGAATCTTGTAGGCGAAGCGCGTGGACAAGCCGCTCATGCCCTCGTCCACCCCCGCGTAATCGCGGTATTCCTGGATGGATTTGGCCTTGGGATCCGTATCCTTCAGATTGTCCCCATCGTACACCTGCATCTTGCTGAACAGGCTGGAGTTTTCCGGCTCTTTCAGCCGCGACAACACCGCGAACTGCGACATCATCTTCAGCGTGCCCGGCGCGCACGGCGCGCGGCCCAGCGAAGAGTTGCGGATCAGCTTGTCGTAGATCTTGATCTCGTCGGACACGCGCAGGCAATACGGCACCTTGACGATGTAGATCCGATCCAGGAAAGCCTCGTTGTTCTTGTTGTTGCGGAACTGCTTCCACTCGGACTCGTTGGAGTGGGCCAGGATCACGCCTTCAAACGGAATCGCGCCAAAGCCCTCGGTGCCCTTGAAGTTGCCTTCCTGGGTGGCCGTCAGCAACGGGTGCAAGACCTTGATCGGCGCCTTGAACATCTCCACGAATTCCAGCAAGCCCTGGTTGGCCAGGCACAAGCCGCCGGAGTAGCTGTAAGCGTCCGGGTCGTCCTGCGCGTATTTCTCCAGCTTGCGGATATCCACCTTGCCCACCAGCGACGAAATATCCTGATTGTTCTCGTCGCCCGGCTCGGTCTTGGCCACCGCGATCTGCTTGAGCACGGACGGATAGCGTTTGACCACGCGGAACTGGCCGATGTCGCCGTTGAACTCATGCAGCCGCTTCACCGCCCACGGGCTGGGAATGCTCTTCAGATAACGGCGCGGAATGCCGTATTCCTCTTCCAGCAGCGCCCCGTCCTCGTCGTAGTTGAACAGCGCCAGCGGAGACTCGTTGACCGGGCTGCCTTTCAGGCAATAGAACGGCACCAGCTCCATCAGCTCTTTCAGCTTCTCGGCGATAGACGATTTGCCGCCGCCCACCGGGCCCAGCAAATAGAGGATCTGCTTCTTCTCTTCCAGGCCTTGCGCGGCGTGGCGGAAGTAGGACACCACCTGTTCGATCACCTCCTCAGTGCCGTAAAAATCACGGAACGCGGGATAGACCTTGATGACTTTGTTGGAAAAGATGCGGGACAGACGCGAATCGTGCCGAGTGTCCACCAGCTCCGGCTCGCCTATGGCGGCCAGCATGCGCTCTGCGGCGGTGGCGTAAGCGCCGGGGTCTTTCTTGCAGAGCTCCAGGTACTCCTGGATGGTGTACTCCTCCTCACGAGTCTTGTCGTAACGAGCAGCGTAGTGACTGAAGATATCCGGGTGCATGGCTCTCTCCTGGCAGGTAGCAGAGGCGCAAACGATATGCACGCGGCATCCGCTGCTCCCCTTGCTGAATTAGAGTATTCACATTGTTTCCGGCTTTCTTTTTCTGGGTATAGCATAACGCACAGCCTGGCAGGGCAAAACCGCGCCTGCACACAAAATATGAGATCGTGAGCCAGATTCAATACAAGTATTTGAAATGGATGGTGAATTCCGCCAGCTTTTTTTTGTAACGGAAGACGAGCGGCGTGTAAGCGGGAGTAAACGGAAATCGACCCTAAAAAAACGCTTTGAGAATCAAACGTTTCCAACGCGGCGATTGAAACATTCACGCCGCGCAGCGCGGCGAAAAAAGAGAAGGGAATATAAAGAATGCGCCGCGTCCGCGCGGACTGCGGCGCTCAGCCTTTGCGCTGCACAATGCGCACGCCGATTTCATAGATGCGGCCGCGCTGCACCTCGTTGCAGCGCTTCACCTCCACCACCGCCTCCAAGGGCTTGCCCGGCATGCCGCCCACGCCCGGGGCCAGCACGATCACGGACAGACGCTCGCCGAACTGCGGCACAAAGGACGAGCGCAAGGCCATGCCGTCCACCGACAGATCCACGCACTCGCCGTAATGGGTTTCGCCGCTGATCAAAGAACGGATGCGAGCCTTGCAGCCCATGCTGATGCGACGCCCGCGCCGTCGATCCCGGTAAGGATCAAACGGCGACACCCGGCATCCTCCCGGCCTGGTGCGCCGCCAGCCAGTGCAGGCCCACGATGGACTTGCTGTCGCAGATCGCCCCGCTCAGCGTCATCTCCATCGCCTGGGCCACCGGCACCGTCAGCACCTCCAGGAATTCGCCCTCGTCCAGCCGGCTGCCCTGCTGGCTCAGCCCTTCCGCCAGGTAATAACTGATGCGCTCGTTGGAATAGCCAATGCAGGGATAAGCGGTGCCCAGATACGTCCAGCGCTCCGCCGCGTAGCCGGTTTCCTCCAACAGCTCCCGCCTGGCCGTGGCCGCCGGGTCCTCGTCCGGGTCTATCTTGCCGGCGGGAATCTCCACGAACTCGCGGCCGGTCGGATAACGGTACTGGCGCTCCAGCACCAGCTTGCCGTCCGGCGTCAGCGCCAGCACCGCCACCGCGCCGGGGTGCAGAATGTATTCGCGCGTGGACGCCGCGCCGTCCGGCAGCGCCACCTCGTCTTTATGAACCTTGAGAAAACCGCCCTGATACACCAGCTCCGACGACAACTGCTTTTCAACCAGATCCACAATCACCCCTTAAAGTGTTCTGCAATGCCTGCTTTTCCAGGCGCTGATCACCGCCCAGCGCCACAGCAGCCGCGTCAACGCGTAGCCGATCACGGCAAAGGTCAGGCCCAGCGCCGGCAATCCCACCAGCAAGGGCCAGCCCAGCTCCGCCAGCCAATTCAGGCAGGCGTGCCACCAATCCGGCAAGCTCATCCGGTCCCAATTGGGCGGCGGCGTCATTGTACCCGCAGCCGGATTGCCCAGTAAAAGCTTGCCATAAGCATAAGCCAGAAAGTACAGCGGCAATACGGTCAAAGGGTTAGTGTACAGCGTGAACAACACCGCCACCGGCAGATTCACCCGCATCAGCAAAGCCAGCGCCACCGCCGTCACCTTTTGCGTGGGGCCGGGCATCAGGCCGGCGAACAAGCCCACCCCCACCCCCATCGCCACCTTGCGGCGGTTCAGCGACCAATACGCCGGCCGGTCCAGATAGGGCGCCAGCCGGCGCAGGCCCGGCTTCTGAAACCAATGGTGCCGGTAGGCAACCCATTTGCGTACCTTGCGTCTAAACCAAGTCATCTGGAATGTTTTGATCCTTGTGCGCGCGTTGCCGTTAAACCACACTCGGCGACGGGTAAAACGCGAAAAGCTTGTCAAAGCCACGTCGATAATTTAAACAAGCGTTTGAATTATTCGCCCAAGCGCAGGGCGAACCCAAACACGACAGACCTGGGCCGGATCGTCCAGGCCGCGCAAACCAACAGGAGAGACCCATGCCTGCATACCAAGCCCCGCTGCGGGATTTCGATTTCGTGCTCCACGAGCTGATCAAGGTACAGGACATCATCCCCACCCTGCCCGGCTACGAAGAAGCCACCCAGGACATTTTCCGATCTTATCTGGAGGCCGCCGCCCAGTTCTGTGAAAGCGAACTGGCGCCGCTGAACCGCCAGGGCGACGAAGAAGGCTGTCACTACGACAGCACCACCAAATCCGTCACCACCCCGCCCGGCTTCAAGGAAGCCTACCAGCAATACTGTGAACTGGGCTTCCCGGCGCTGGACTGCGACCCGGCCTACGGCGGCCAGGGCATGCCCAAGGCGCTGGGCTTCCCCATCATGGAAATGCAGTGCTCCAGCAACGTGGCCTGGTCCATGTACCCCGGCCTGTCCCACGGCGCGTATTCTGCCATTCATGCCCACGGAACCGAAGCGCAAAAAGTGGCCTACCTGCCCAAACTGGTGGACGGCAGCTGGACCGGCACCATGTGCCTGACCGAACCGCACTGCGGCACCGACCTGGGCCTGCTCAAAACCCGCGCCGAACCCAACGGCGACGGCAGCTACAGCATTACCGGCACCAAGATTTTCATCTCCGCCGGTGAACATGATATGTCCGACAACATTATCCACCTGGTGCTGGCCCGCCTGCCGGACTCGCCCAAGGACGTGAAAGGCATCTCCCTGTTCATCGTGCCCAAATTCCATGACGACGGCAGCCGCAACCCCGTGGCCTGCGGCAGCCTGGAACACAAGATGGGCATCAAGGCCAACGCCACCGCGGTGATCAACCTGGACGGCGCCAAGGGCTATTTGATTGGCGAAGTCAACAAAGGCCTGTCCTGCATGTTCACCATGATGAACGCCGCCCGCCTGGGCTGCGGCATGCAAGGCCTGGGCATAGGCGAAGCCTCCTTCCAGGGCGCGCTGGCCTATGCGCGCGAACGCCTGCAAATGCGCTCGCTCTCCGGCGACAAATGCCCGGACAAGCCGGCGGACCCCATCATCGTCCACCCGGACGTGCGCCGCATGCTGCTGACCCAGAAAGCCTACACCGAGGCCGGCCGCGCGCTGACCAGCCTGCTGGCGCTGCAACTGGACATTGAAGACAAACACCCGGACGCCGACGCCCGCCAGGACGCCGCCGACCTCGTGGCCCTGCTCACCCCGGTGGCCAAGGCCTTCATGACCGACAACGGCTACGAAGCCGCCAACCTGGGCATGCAAGTGTTCGGCGGCCACGGCTACATCCGCGAATGGGGCATGGAACAACTGGTGCGCGACTGCCGCATCTCCCAAATCTACGAAGGCACCAACGGCATCCAGGCCATCGACCTCTTGGGCCGCAAAGTACTGATGGACCAGGGCCAGAAGCTGCGCAAGTTCACCAAGCAAATCCACAAGTTCTGCCAGGCCAATGAAGGCAACGACAAGCTGGCCGACTACGTGGCCCCGCTGTCCAAGCTGTTGAAAGACGTGGGCGAAGTGACCATGGGCATCGGCATGGCCGGCATGCAGAACCGCGACGAAGCCGGCGCGGCCGCCACCGACTACCTGCGCCTGATCGGCCACCTCAGCTACGCCTGGCTGTGGGCGCGGATGGCGGAAGTGGCTCACTCCAAGCTGGGCGGCGGCGAAGACGGCTTCTACCAGGCCAAGATCCTGACCGGCCGCTTCTATATGAGCAAGCTGTTCCCGGAAGTGCACAGCCTGCTGGCCAAGCTCAAGGCTGGCGCCAAGCCGTTGATGGAGTTGCAGGACGAGCACTTCGCGTTCTGAAGAACCTGCTTACGATCTGCTGCGCGTCGCCGATACGGCGTTAAAAACAGCTTCGAAATGCTCATGTACCACGAGTACATTCCGCTTTTTCGCTCGTTTTCGCCTTGTCTCGCCCTTGCTCGCGAGACGTTGAACAGGCTCTAAGCCACTTACGATAGTGAAACGGAAACGGCCCCTCGGGGCCGTTTTTCTTTTACCGCCGCCCGCCCCTCACCAGGCCGGGCCTTGAGCCATCACGACATTTAACTCATAAAAAACGAATACAAAGCTAATTATATTTCACTTTTAACGAACAACCGGGCTTCGTAGAATGGCCGCCATGGATACACCGCGCCGACGGCAGCGGAACATTCGCATTCATTCACCCCAATACCCGAGGCCCTTCTCATGATTACCCTGAACGTATTCTTCAACGTCAAAGCCGAAAGCCAACAAGACTTCCTCACCCTGCTCAACACCATGGTGCGGGAATCCAATAAGGAGGCCGGCTGCAACTACTACCAGCTTTGGCAGCAAGCCGGCCAGCCGCTGCGCTACGCGCTGATCGAACTGTGGGACAGCAAAGAGCGTCTGGCCGAACACCAAAAAACGCCGCACTGGATCGCCTTCAACGACCGCGTCAACGACTATCTGGACGGTCAGTATGATGAGCACCATTACTCCGAACTCGCCCGCTAAGCATCTGTTTACGATCTGCTGCGCGTCGTGAAGTCTTGCACGGTGAGTACAAGCTCAAAATGCTCATGTGCCACTTGTACATTCCGCTGTCTCAGCGGTTTCCGCCTTGTCTCGCTCTTGCGCGCGAGATTTTGAACAGGCTCTAATACACACAGCACAAAACCAAACGGCCCCGAAGGGCCGTTTTTGTATGGTCAACGCGCTCAGCGCTGACGGCCCCGGCCGCGCTTCTTGCGCCGCTGTTGCTGTTGCGTCTCCGCCAACTGCTCCAGGCACAGATAAAGCTGCTGCACCGCCTCCACATGCTGCGCCAGATCAACACGCTCCACCGCCAGGTTCAGCAGCATCTCCAGATAATTGAAGAAGCCCTTGCACAGGCCGATGCGGTAACTCTTGTCGGCAAAATCCATATCGCTGGCAATGCGGAACAACAGCCCACGCGCCGCATGCTGACGGTTGGTCTTCAACAACTGCGCCATGTGCGCCGCGTACTGACGGCCAATGGCGCAGGCCTCGAAATAATCCTGGGGCTCCGCCGGCTGCCAGTAATGCGGATAAGTGCGGCCCGGCACGCGGCGGACAAAGGGCAGACGGAGGTCTTTGGCTTCGCTGGAGGGGAAACGGTAGCGGGAACGGCGGGGTTTAGAGAAATCAGACATGGGCAACCTCTTGCTAGAAGTGCGTGAAAACCAGCGGCTGCCGATCAGGCAGACACAACGCAAGTTTGGAAAACGTGCTGAAAACAGCACCTCGCCTGCAGTCGATGGGTTCTCACGGCCCAGTGCCGGGATGAAACGGCACGGAGGGATTGTTGCTTAGCAAGATGGTAAGGGTCAAGAGAAATGGCCACTAAGTTGCAATACCTGGTGCCAAAAAATAATTATCAATTCAAAAATAATGACATTGAAATAAGAAGACTGATATCATTGGATAGTTAAAATAAAATTAGCACTTCATCCTTAAAAAAAAAACGACTGTGCATATTAGCACTAGAATTTTAAACGAAAATGCCAATCTCTATATTCTTACGCACATCAAAAACACACTCTCTCTATCGAGATGCAATTATTCATTCACTTGCTACAGGAGTAGGAACCCATGCTTTGATATGCTCAGGTTTTTTTCAAGAAAACAAAGGAACACCCAAGGGAAAATCAATATATCAAGCATCTTTGGAACCAGGCTTCATCGCTGCTCTCAAAAAAAACAAAATTCAGCTAGACACAATCGGAATACATAACAAAGCATGGATGCCATCGTATATAAATTTTTGTAACAATCTAAAAAACAATGGAGTAAAAATCACTCCATATATTATAAAAAAATTCCAATGGCATGCAAAAGTGTTTTTATTAAAACACAACGAAGAACCAATTTTCGGCATTATAGGTAGCAGCAACTTAACTGCGAATGCATTTGGAGTTTCCAACTCCCCTGCTCTACCTACTGATAGCCCCCACCCTCCAAATGCATTCAACTATGAATGTGACATTTATCTTTGGAGCAAAAAATACCCAAAACTTATCAAGGGTATAAAAAAACTAATAACCAACGAACACACAAAAAAACAAATAATTATTGCAAAATACAAGAGACAAGACAATTACAACATATCAATCGAAACAAGGCTTAGCAACATTGAGAAAGAAATATTAACATCACCTGGCATAGAAAAAATCATCATCTAAATTCTCTTAATTTTTGTGAGAAAGAAAATGGATAGACAGTCTACTCCGCAAGGTAAACTGTGTAGCCTATTAAGTGAATACCGTTTTCAATCGCTCACCCACTCTTAAACGCCTCAAAAAACCCCAGCGCCCGCGCATCGCCGGCATAAGCGACATTGATCCGCAGCCAGTCATTGTCCTCGCCGCCGGGCATGAAGCCGCTGCCCGGCGATAGCAGGATTCCGCGCTTGGCGGCTTCCGCCTGCATATCCTCGAAGCTGTGGCGGCCGGTGCGCGCCCAGACGAACATGCCGCCCTGCGGCTCCGCGAACACTTGCCAGCCGTTGGCCTCCAGCGTTTGCAGCGTGGCGGCCATTTGCCGGTTCAGCCGCAGCCGCAGCCTTTGCGTCAGCTTGCGATAAGCGCCGCTGGACAAGAGCTGGGCCGCCACGCATTCGGCAAAGCGCTGGGTGCCGATGCCGGTGTACATCTTGATATTGGCCAGTTGGCGGATCAGCTCAGGCTGGGCCAGCACATAGCCGACGCGCAGCGAGCAGCTGAGGGTTTTGGAGAAGCTGGATACGTAGATCACCCGCCGCAGCGAATCCAGCGCCGCCAGGCGCACGCCGGGGTGGTTCTGGAAATCCGCGTAGATGTCGTCTTCCACAATCAGAAAGTCGTGGGCCTCGGCCAGTTGCAGCAGGCGGTGCACCACCGCCGGCGTCACGCAGGTGCCGGTGGGGTTGTGGAACAGGCTGTTGATGAACAGGCATTTGGGCCGATGCCGGGCGAGGATGGCTTCCAGCGCCGCCAGGTCCGGCCCGTTGCCGGCGCGCGGCACCGCCAGCATGTCTATACCGTGGAATTTCAGCAGGTTGAACAGATTGTAGTAGCCGGGGCTTTCCACCAGCACGGTGTCGCCGGGCTTGAGCAGCGCGCGCGCCAGCAGGTCTAGCGCGTGGCTGCCGCCGTTGGTGGTGAGGATTTGCTCCTGCTCCACATGGATGTCGATCTGGCGCAGCCGCTGTTGCAGTTGCCGGCGCAAGGCCGGCAGGCCCAGCGGGGTGCTGTAATCGAACAGGTCCGCCGGCTGACAGCGGGTGATGTGGCGGATGGCGTAGCCCAGTTCTTCCTGGTCCCGCCAGCTGTCCGGCACCCAGCCGCAGCCCAGCTTCAGCTGTTCGCCGCTGTCGCTGAACTGGCCCCAGGCCGGCTCCATGGTTTCCCGCCATTCGCTTTCTTCGCGGCCCGGCGGCGCGGCCACGAAGAAGCCGGCGCCGTGGCGCGATTCCAGCAGGCCCAACGCCACCAGCCGGTCGTAGGCGTCGATCACGCAGGACTGGCTGAGCTGCTGCTCCTTGGCCAGTTGGCGGATGGAGGGCAGCCGGGTGCCGGGGCGGACGCGGCTGAGCCGTATCCAGGCGTGCAGTTGATCGGCGATTTGCTGCGCCAGCGGCTGCCGGCTGGCGCGGTCGAGTTCTAGCTGCATGGCGGGCTCACTGTTTGCTGATAATGAGCAAACAGTTAAGCGCAAATGGCCGCCGCTGTCACTTGTTGCCGTCATGGGTGGGCCGGATAGTGGCGTGTCGCGCGGCCCGCCGCACCCTTTATCCTAGCCAGGCCTCACCTTATGACCGTCCCACTGTCCACCCACACTGTTTGTCCCGCCGTGTCTCTTTTATTCCCGGAGGCGGCATGAACACGCGCCACCCTGCCCGGCTGGCCTTCGGCCTGTGCCTGATCACGTGCGCAGTGAATCTGCAAGCGCCGCTGTACACCGCTTACGCGCAGTTGGCCGGCCAGGGCGCGGCGGCCACCGCCACCGCGTTTTCCGCCTATGTGCTGGGGGTGTTGCCGGTGCTGCTGGCGCTGGGCGGCCTGCCGGACCGGCTGGGACGCAAGCCCCTGATCCTGGCGGCGCTGACGCTGGCGATGCTGGCCACCGCCGTCATGGCACTGTGGCCACGGCTGGAGGCCTTGGCCGTGGCGCGCTTTCTGCTGGGCTGCGGCACCGCGCTGGCTTCCGCCGCCGGCGTCGCTTATATGGGGGAATTGATGGCGGAGCCGGACGGCCGCCGCGCCACTTTGTGGGTGACGGCCAGCACCTCGCTGGGCTTTGGCCTGGGCGCAGCGCTGACCAGCGTGTGCCTGCTGTGGCAGAGCACGCTGACGCCGGCCAGCTTTTGGCTGCATCTGGCGCTGGCCGGCGCGGCGCTGCTGGCGGTGGCGGGCTTGCCGGACCCGGCCCCGCGCGGCCGCCATACGGCGATGCTGCGCCCGCCCTATTTCCCCGCCGGCAGCTTGCCCTTCGGCTTGGCCATTCTGCTGGCCTGGGCGGCGGTGGGGCTGGTGATCGCGCTGCTGCCCTCGGTGCTGGCCGCGCATGGGCTGGCGCGCTGGTCCGGGTTTTCCACTTTCACCGTGATCAGCTGCGGCCTGCTGTTCCAGCCGCTGGCCCGCGCGATGCCGCCCAGCCGCGCCGCCCGTCTGGGCATGCTGGTGCTGCCGCCCAGCTACGCGCTGCTGGCCTGGGGCGCGACCCAGGGTTCACTGGCGGCGGTGTTGCTCGGCGCGCTGGGCGCGAGCAGCTCCTGCTACGGCTTCACTTATCTGGGCGGTTTGTCCGCGGTGAACGCGCTGGCCGGCGCAGAGAAGCCGCGCGCCAGCGCCGGTTTCTTTCTATTGGCCTATATCGGCTTCAGCTTGCCGGTGATCTTCACCGGCCTGCTGGTGGACCGCCTGGGCGCGCCCGCCGCCCTGCTGCTGTTCGGCCTGGCGCTGGCCGCCGGCGCGGCCCTGGTTGCCCGGGCGATTGGGCGGAGCGCGGCGGCAAACTCCATGCTTCCCGCCATGGCGGCGGCCAGCCGGCACGATTAGCCGCGGGTGGCAAGGCCTAAGAACGGGTTCAAAGTCCCGCGCTTTCAGCATGCTATTGACCGCAAAGACATTGGCGATAGCATGCGAAGAATGTCCAAAGGGTTTGGCTTTGCAGGCAAGGCATTGCAAATAGCGTCAGCCCACGAATAACGGCTGAAATAAACACTCCCCTGCCACAGGCATTTGCATACCTTTGCGTATCAGTTGGCATTAGGCGCTTTTGCTTTATCAATAACTGGCACTGATGCTCTTATTGCTGCGGACCTTGTAGCCGCCGCCTTCTTCACCCCTGAAAGAATGGGCAAAATCAACAATATAATCTTCAGACAACAACTCTTTTGAAAGCACCCTCATTTACCCACTTGTAAGATGGTGCTAGCATGCGTTGTGACACAGGGGACACCAATGACTTTAATTCCCTCAAGAAGGGCCGGCCTTCCTTCTGACGAAACCTGGCCCTCCGCCCAAAAGCAGCCCAATCATCAAAACTTAATACACACTCAGGAATTGAACAATGAAATCCACTCAAACAAATCAAACATCCTGTAGTCCCCTCTTTCAGGAGGACTTCTTTTAAACCACACAATAAAAACCATCATGCCAACCATAGAAAACACATTAAAAAAATCTCCTTTGCTTTATTTTTTCATATTTGTCAGTATAGCGCCCATTCTGCTTATCGGAATCGCATCTCAGCTAATGGGGGATTCGTCCCTAGCACCAATCTTCAATTTCTTGTCTCTCAAGCATTTAACGGGTTCTGGCGGCATGGAATCTGAGACGCTGAAAAACACGGCTGCCGTGACTTTCTCGTACATTCGTCTCAGTATCCCAATTTATTTTATCGCAATTATTTTTCTATTTCGCCGGGATTTTGCTTTCAGCAACTTGGATTTAAGCCATTTCAGTTGGAAACGAGTGACTCTTTCGCTATTCGCCATCGGCGGAATGCTTGCCTTCATGGTGTACATTACTTATTTTGACGATTCCAACCTTGAGTCTGGCAGTCATATCATTAGAATAGCCGCCACCAACCCGATACTTTATTCAATCTTGGCGTCATGTCATGTAATGATGTTCTATTTCATTGCGCATTTGACTTTTATCAGCCTCGTTTTTCAGCCTATTTACTTGATAAAAAACCGCTAATTTCTCAACGGCGGGGGTAGTCCAAAAACCTCCGCCAAACCATTCATATGACATATCGTCACCACCCACTCGCCCACTGCAGCCTCCCCCATTCTTCCCCAGCAAAAAATTGATAAGCGCGATACGCATGATTTGATCTAGCCCAATCCGGCAACTATGTTTCATCAAGAGGCCGCGGCTCTGGCAGGGCGCGTCGCGGCACTATAGGCACAATATCTGTCCGGGGGAGCGCTCCATGCTGCACCAGTTGACCGTCAAGCAAAAACTGTTGGCCGGCTTTGGCCTGCTGATCATTCTGATCGCCATCATCGTGGCGGTGGCGATGATGAAGTTGAATACCATTGGGGACAAGATCCGCGATGTGACCGAGGACCGTTATCCCAAGATCGTGTTGGCCAACAAGATCAGCGTTACCACGCTGGACGTGGGCCGCTCCATCCGCAACGCCATCATTGTGCAGACGCCGGAGGAGACCGAGACCCATATCAAGAAGGTGGAGGAGTTCCGCGCCGCCAACGCCGTCAATATGGATCAGATGGAAAAGCTGTTGTCCACGCCCAAAGGGAAGGAGCTGTTCGACAAGCTCAAGACGGCCAGCGCCAATCTGGGCGGTCAGTTCGAGCCCTTGTACGCCTTGGCGCGCGCCAACAAGAACGAGGAAGCCAAAACCTTTCTGATGAAGACTTTTGCGCCGGCCAACAATGCGTTTTTAAAGGCGCTGAAAGAGATGTCTGACTTTCAGGAAGACTTGATGCAAAAGTCTATCGAGGGCAGCAAGGCCGCGCAGAGCGAGGCGGTGACGGTGTTGATCACCGTGGCGGTGATCGCCCTGATCGCCGCGGTGGCGATTGCGATGTTCATCGCCAATCTGGTGACGGTGCCGCTGAAGAAATCCGCGCAGCTGGTGCGCAATATCAAGCAGGGCGATTTGTCCGGCCACGATGAGCCGATTCCGGAGGCGCGCGACGAGGCCATCGCCATGGCCAAGGATATTCAGGAGATGCGCCAGGGCCTGCGCGAGGTGGTGGCCAGCATCCAGAAAAACGCCAACGAGGTGTCGGACTCCGCCCATGAGCTGGCCAGCATGTCCGAACAGGTGGCCCACGGCGCTCAGCGCCAGTCCGAGGCCACCTCGGAGGCCGCCGCCACCATTGAGGAGCTGACGGTCAGCATCAACCACGTGGCGGACAACTCCAACGAGGCTTCCCGCCAAGCGGCGATGGCCGGCGATCTGGCCAGCCGCGGCGGCCATGCGGTGAAGGCGTCGGTGGGCAATATCGAATCGGTGTCGTCTTCGGTGGCGGCCACTTCGGACCAGATGAAGGGCCTGACTCAGGAAGTGCAGAAGATAGGCAATATCGTCACGGTGATCCGCGACGTGGCGGACCAGACCAACCTGCTGGCCTTGAACGCAGCGATTGAGGCGGCGCGCGCCGGCGAGATGGGCCGCGGCTTCGCCGTGGTGGCGGACGAGGTGCGCAAGCTGGCGGAACGCACCGCCAGTTCCGCTCAGGAAATCACTCAGATGATCGGTTCCATCCAGGGCAGCGCCAACCGGGTGGTGGGCAGCATGGAGCAGAGCCTGACCAGCGTGGGCACGGTGTCCGACGGCGCCGGCCAGGCCACCGACTCCATGCAGGAGATCGAAGGCAGCACTCACTCCATCGTGCAGTCCATCGGCAACATCACCAGCGCGCTGAGCGAGCAGCGCACCGCCAGCCTGAACCTGGCGCAGAGCATGGAGCGGGTATCGCAGATGGCGGAGGAAAACAGCGCCACGGTGGAAGAACTGGCCACCACCTCCAGCCAGCTCAATGCGCTGGCGCAGAACCTGCAGGGCGTGACCGCGCGCTTCCGTCTCTAAAAACGGGGTTCAAACCAGGCGGGTCCGGCAAGCGCGGGCCCGCCCTTCTCCGCGCTCAGTCGTACTGAGTGCCCTTCTGGATCAGTTCCACCTTGTAGCCGTCTGGGTCCTGCAAAAAAGCGATCACGGTGCGGCCGTGCTTCATCGGCCCCGCTTCGCGCGCCACGGTGTAGCCCAGCGCGCGCGCCTGCTCGCAGACGGCGGCGGCGTCGTCCACTTCTATCGCCACATGGCCATAGCCGTTGCCCAGCTGGTAATCGCCCTGATCCCAGTTATGGGTGAGCTCGATGGCGGCGGCCTCGGTTTCGTCTCGATAGCCGACAAAGGCCAGGGTGAAGCGGCCGTCCGGGAAGTCGTTGCGGCGCAGCAGGCGCATGCCCAGCGCCCGGGTGTAGAAGGCCAGCGCGGCGTCCAGATCGGCCACGCGCAACATGGTGTGCAGAATTCTCATGCGCTTTTTCCTGATGGTTGAGATGAAGAGCCTGTTCAATGTCTCTCGAAGCCTGAACGAGACAAGGCGAAAGCTAGCGAAAAAGCGGAATGTACCGGTGGTGCATGAGCATTCCAAAGCGGGTTTCAACGCCGTATCGCTGAAGCGCAGCAGACTTTGAACAGCTTCTTAGATCGCGGTCATCTTAGCCGCGCTCATTACCCATAAAAAGCGACTTATAATGTACGGATCAATCACAAAAAGCGAAACATGAAACTCTCGCAACTGAATTTCTTCTGCGCGGTGGTGGAGCAAGGCAGCATCGCCGCCGCCGCCGAGCAATTGCACCGGGTGCCGTCCAATCTCACCGCCCGCTTGCAGGAATTGGAGGCGGAACTGGGCGTCAAGCTGTTCAGCCGCGAAAACCGTCGCCTGCTGACCACGCCGGAAGGCCATCTGCTCTACCGCCACGCCCGCGGCCTGCTGCAACAGGCCGAGGAGGTGCGCGGCCTGTTCGACGGCGCGCCCGCGCGCGGCCTGCTGAGAGTGGGCGCGCTGGACGGCGCTCTGGCCACCCATCTGCCCGCCCGCATCGCCCGCTACCGCCGCCAGCACGCCGAGGTGGAGCTGCATCTGCGCGCCGGCCATTCGCTGGAACTGGAGCGCCAGCTGCAGGACGGTGAGCTGGACCTGATTCTCAGCGACGGACCGGTGGAGCATCCGCTGCTGACCAGCCGGCTGGCTTTCCGGGAGAAGCTGACGCTGATCGCGCCGCCGGACACCGCCGCGGCGACGGCGGAGGCCTTGGCCGGGCTGGAGCTGTACACCTTCGGCGCGGCCTGCCATTACCGCCGGCTGGTGGATCAATGGCTGCAAGCCTCCGGCGTGCGGCCGCGCGCGGTGCTGGAGATCGAATCCTATCCGGCCATCTTCGCCTGCGTCGCCGCCGGCGCGGGCTTTTCCTGTGTGCCGGAAAGCCTGTGCCGGCCGCAAGACGGCTACCGCGGCTTCGCGCTGCCGGATTTGGCGATCAGCGACATCCACTTCATCTGGCGCAAGCAGCAGGACTCCGCATTGGTTGACGGTTTTGTTCAGTCCGTCGCCGCGGACTGAAAGCCGGCGCCGCGCTGCGCGAACTCACTCAAGGCAGAAGGTTTCCTGCAAATGCCGCCAGCGCGGCGCGCCGGCCGCGTCGCGCTCAAACACCACGGTGGCCAGCCGCAGGCTGCTCGGCCGGCCGCCCAGGTATTGCGCTTCGCGATAAGCCACCGTCGCGCCGCCGGCGTGTTCATCCAGCAAGGCCAGTTGATCCACGGCGATCTCCAAACCCGGCTTGCCGCCGCCGGTCCGGGCGAACAGCTGCCGCAGCCCGTCCAGATCCAGCTGCGCGCCGCTGGGCGCCACCATGGTGAAGCGCGGCGAGAAGCGCGCCATCAGGGCCTCCAGCGCGGCGGCGTCCGCCGGGCCGGCGAACCATTGCCGGATGGCGATATGCGCGGAGATCACTTCGTCGAAATAGGGATTGGGCTTGGTCATCGGACTTTCTCTCTGTTAGTGGCTGGGCCGCAGCAGGGCCAGCACCGTCGGGGTGTGGATGCGCAGCACGAAAACCGCCGGCGCCAGGGTCAGGCCGGCGGCGATGAAGAAACAGGCTTGGTAGACCTGGGCGGTGGCCGCTAGCGCGCCGCTGTAATGAGTCAGCGCGTTCAGCAGCAGGCTGATCACGGCCACGCCCAGGCCGAAACTGAACTGGCGGTTGATGTTCCACAGCGCGCTGGCCTGCCGCAGTTCGGCCTCGGCGATATCCAGGAAGGCCGCGCTCTGCGCCGCGCTGCTGCACAGGCTGCCGCCGAAGCCCATCAGGGCGTAAGCGGCGATCAGCGGCCCCGGCGCGCTGGCGCCCAGGGCCAGCGCAACGATGCCGGCGCTCTGGAACAGCATGCCCAGCAGCAGCAGGGGCTTGGGGCCGCCATGGTTGAAGCGGCCGCGGGTCAGGCTGATCGCCAGCGCGGAGGCCAGCGCCCAGGGCAGCATCAGGCCGCCGGCGGCGGCGGCGCTCAGCTTGAGCACCTCTTGCAGATAGAGCATGGCCGCCAGGCTGACGCCCATGAACACGCCGGGGACGAACAGATACACCAACATGGCGGTACGCAGCAGGCGCCCGCGCAACAGCGTCAGCTTCAGCGCCGGCTCGGCCTTGCCTGCGGCCGCCCGCGCGTAGCCGGCCAGCGCGGCGGCGGCCAATAACAGCGCGGCGAGCCCCCACGCCAGATGGCCGCTTTCGCCCAGCCAGGTCAAGCCCAACAGCAACGAGGCCATCCCGACGGCCAGCAAGGCCAGGCCGGACAGGTCCAGCGCGCCGCGCCGCGCCGGGGTCCGGTCTTCCGGCAGCCAGCGCGCCGCCAGCCATAGCGTCAGCAGGGCCAGCGGCACGCTGGCCAGCAAGACCCAACGCCAGGACAAGGCGTCCACGATCAGCCCGCCCAGCGCCGGCGACAGCGCCGGCACGATCAGCGCCACGCCCATGATCAGGGCGGTGAGCCGGGCGCGGAGCGCCGGCGGATAATGCCGGTATACCATGGCCTGGCCCACCGGGATCAGCAGGCCGCCGCCCAGGCCCTGCAGCGCGCGCCAGCCTATCAGGGCTTCGATGGACGGGGCCGCGCCCGCCAACGCGGCCCCGGCGAGAAACAGCGCCAGCGATCCCAGCAGCACCCGCCGCTCGCCGTAAGCGCCGGCCAGCCACGCGCTGAGCGGGATCACCAGGGTCAGGCCCAGCATATAGGCGTTGCCCACCCAGGCCAGCTGCGCCAGCGACGCGCCCAGGCCGCGGCCGATGTCCGGATAGGCGACGCTGGCGATGAACATATTGATAAGGTCCAGCGCAAAGCCCAGCAGGTACACCAGGGTCAGTTTCGAACGAAGCGACATCGGCGCTCTCCACGGTAAAGCGGCCGAGTATAGACAGGGGGCTGCGCTGGAAATAGCAGCCGCCGCCGGCTAAACTGTCAAAATATTTTTGACAATAACAGGCGGTGCCGTGGTCAGTCTGGATCGTTTTGAAACCTTCAAGGCCGTGGCGGACGCCGGCTCCTTCACCGCCGCCGCCGCCGCGCTGGGGCAGACCCGCGCGGTGGTCAGCTTCAACATCAAGCGCCTAGAGCAGGAAATCGGCGTCGCGCTGTTGATCCGCAATACCCGCAGCCTGGCGCTGACGGACGCCGGCGCGCGTTTTTACCAGCGCTGCGCCAACATGCTGGAGCAGGCGCGGCTGGCGATAGACGACGCCCGCGCCGAACACGGCGAGCTCAGCGGCGCGCTGCGCGTCACCGCCACGCTGGAATACGGCCTGGCCAGGATAGCGCCGGCGATCGAGCGCTTCGCCCTGCGCCACCCGGCGCTGCAACTGCAGTTGTCCACCTCCTCGCTGCACGCCGATCTGATCGCCGAACGCTTCGACGTCGCCATTCGCCTGGGCCGCCTGCCGGAAACCGATCTGCACGCGGTGCCGCTGGCCCAGTTCGATATTTTCCCGGTGGCGGCGCCGGCCCTGCTGGCGCAGCGGCCGGACGGGGACGTCCGCGACCTGGCCGCGCTGAGCCGGCTGCCCTGGCTGGGACACAGCCGGCTCAAGCACGCCCAGCCCTGGCTGGTGGACACGCCGGACGGCAGCCAAGAAGCCTGGCGCCAGCATGGCCAGCCGCGGCTGAGCTCGGACAGCGCGTCGATCCTGCGCGCCTACGCGCTGGCCGGCCTAGGCGTGGCCCTGCTGCCGGACTGGCTGGTCAAGGCCGATCTGCAAGCCGGCCGGCTTTGCCGGCTGCTGCCCGATCACGGCTTCCCGCAGCAAGGCATCCACGCGCTCTACCCGCGCACCCGCCATGTGCCGGCCAAGGTGCGGGCCTTCATCGATTTTTTGCGCGAGCGCGAGACGGCGGACTAGCGGGCCGCCCGCGATTGTCCCGGTCATTGCCAGCGGCGCGGGCGCCGCGTCCACGCAGGCCTGCGCTGAACGGTGGGCAAAGCCGCGGCCTTGATGCAAAATGTGCGCTTCACCCCCAATAAGCGACTCAAATGTCCTATCTCCGCGCCGCCTCGCTCCTGCCCGCCCTCTTGCTCTTGTCCGAATGCTGTCTGGCTGATATGGGCAGCATGGGCGCCTTCATGGTCAATCTGGCGCTGTTTGGCATCGTAGGCTGGCTGGCGCTGACTTGCTTGGTGTTCTGGAAGCTGCGCCGGCACACGGCCGGAGCCCAGTTCGGCTTCACTCTATTGTTTCTGCTGCTTCCCCTTTTGTGGGTGGTGAGCATGGGGCGCTGATCCGCCGCCCATATCCAAAGTTTCATTAGGAAATGAGCGCCTAGAAACAGCTCACGCCCCTTCCGTTTGGACCAATTTCCAGACACCTCGAATCCGCTTCGCGGATGATGATTTAGGGCCGGTTCCGCCCGGCAAACGGAAAGGGAGATTTGCGCGGCCAAATCTCCCTTTACCCTAAAGGCCGCCCTGCAAGCCTGGCCTACGGCTTCCCGCCGGGTCCCGTCAGGCCCGAGGCGCGGCTGAACTCGCAGCGCGCTAACGTCGCGCTGCTCGAACAAGCAGCCGCTTAAGACCTCGGGCCTGCCACCCGACGGCAGGCTTGAAGGGAGTTTGGGTGCCTCGAATACGCGGTTTCCTGCGTATCAAATAGATCGTGAACAGCTTATTAGAACCCCACCGCCAGCAACAGCCCCGCCGCCGCCAGCGTGCCCAGCGCCGCCACTCCATAGGTGCAGGCCTTGGCCAGCGGCCCGCCGCGAACGCCGACATCGTGCAGGCTGTGGTAGATGCGGTGCGCCGCGTGCCACAGCAGCAGGGCGATCAAGCCGAACAGCAGCGCCTTGCCGATCAGGCTTTGCGCCAGCGCCTGCAGCGTGGCGTAATCGGCGGCGCCGTCCGGCAGCCAGCCCAGCGGCGCGGCGATGCCGGTGATGAACACCAGCATGGGGCCGAACAAGGCGGCCAGCATGCCGCCCGCGCCGAACAAGCCCCAGAAAATGGGCGCGTGAGAGCGTTTCAGTTCCGGTTTCATGCCGTCATTCCCCATACCAGCATCAAGAGCGCGGCGCTGCACACCGCGGCGGCGGCCAGGCCGCCGGCGGTGATGGCCAGCGCGGACACCCGCCGCCCGGCTAGCGTCAGCGGCGGCAGCGTGCGCGGCATGATCTTGAACCAGGTGTAGCTGTGGTAGGCGATCATGGCCAGCGCCGCCGCGTGCAGCAGCAAGGCCGGCGCGCTTTGCAAGGCGGCGATGAAGCCGTTCCAGGCCGCCTCCCCCTGGCTCAGCCGCCACAGCCCGCACAGCAGGGTCAGCGCGTAGCCGGCGACGAAGAGCGCCGTGCCTTCGTGCACCATGTACTCGATGAAGTAAGGGTTCTTGCGCCACCAGCCTTCCATTGGCCGGACATACGGTTTGCGCTTGCTCATTTGCACGTCCCCTTGGGCCGGGCGAAGCGCAGGAAGTAATCCCTGGCCACCGCCGTCTTGTTGAGGTTGACCGCATTGGCCGGGTCCACCATTTTGGGGCAGACCTCGGAGCAGTAGCCCACCGCGGTGCAGTTGAACACGCCTTCCTGCGCGGCCAGCAGCTCCATCCGCTCCGCCGCTGCGCTGTCGCGCGTGTCCATGTTGTAGCGGTGCAGCAGCGCGATGGCGCCGGGCCCCAGGAACGTGTCGTCCAGGCCGTACTGCGGGCAGGCGGCGTAGCACAGCAGGCAGTTGATGCAGCTGCTGAACTGGGCGTACCAGTCCATCTGCGCCGGGGTTTGCAGGGTTTCGCCCTCGGACAAGGGCTTGTCTTCCTTGGGCACGATATAGGGCTGGATGCTTTCCAGCTTGGCGATGAAGTCGTCCAGCACCACCACCAGATCGCGTTCTATCGGGAAGTGATTCAGCGCCTCGATGCGCACCGCGCCGGGGTAATCGCGCAGGAAGGTCTTGCAGGCCAGCTTGGGCACGCCGTCCACCATCATGCCGCAGCTGCCGCAAATCGCCTGGCGACAGGACCAGCGGAAAGCCAGGCCGCCGTCCAGATAATCGCGGATGTATTGCAGCGCCTGCAGCACCGACATGTCGTCGCGGTACGGCACTTCAAAGCTTTGCAGCCACGGCTCGCTGTCCTGCTCCGGACGGTAGCGCATCACGGCTATGGTCTTGGTCTGTTCGCTCATGCCTTGCCCTCCTTGGCCGCGGCTTCCGCCGCCAGTCCGGCCGCGCCGTAGGCGCGCACCGCCGGCTGCGATTTGGTGATCTTCACCGCGCCGTAATCTATGCGCGGCGCGTCAGCGCCCTGGTAGACGGCGAGGCTGTGTTTGAGGAAGTTGGCGTCGTCGCGCTGCTCGCAGCCGTCCAGCCGCTGATGGGCGCCGCGCGATTCGCGGCGTTGCAGCGCGGAATGCGCCATCGCCTCGGCCACGTCCAGCTGGTAGCCCAGCTCGATGGCCAGCAGCCAGTCGCTGTTCCAGACGCTGGATTTGTCTTCCACATGCACATTGCGGAAGCGCTGCTTCAGCTCCGCCAGCTTGTCGCAGGTGGCGCGCATCGAGGCTTCCAAGCGGTAGATGCCGCAGCCGGCCTCCATGGTTTCCGCCATTTCGCGGCGCAGTTCGGCGATGCGTTCGCCGCCTTCGCGCGCGCGCAGTGCGTGCAGGCGCGCCTCGGCGGCCTCGGCCTGCTGTTGCAGCGCCT
Organism: Chromobacterium sp. FG22; assembly: GCF_057809415.1. NCBI lineage: Bacteria > Pseudomonadati > Pseudomonadota > Betaproteobacteria > Neisseriales > Chromobacteriaceae > Chromobacterium > Chromobacterium sp. FG22. The sequence goes on from NZ_JBMDJX010000028.1 coordinate 43,420, forward strand.
CGCGCCGCGCCGGACGGCGCGATCGCGCGCAGCGGGCGGCTTCTTCGCCGGCCACTTTGCCGAACACCGACAGTTCCGCCAGCGAGTTGGAGCCCAGGCGGTTGGCGCCGTGTATGCCGACGCTGGAGCATTCGCCGGCGGCGAACAGGCCGGGCATGGGCGCGGCGCAGCGGCCATCCACCAGGATGCCGCCCATGGTGTAGTGCACCGCCGGCCGCACCGGAATCGGCGCCTTGGCCGGGTCTATGCCCAGGAATTCCTCGGCCAGCTCGCAGATTTGCGGCAGCCGTTCGCGCAGCTTGGCGTGGCCCAGGTGGCGCAGGTCCAGGTACACCGCGGAGCCCCACGGGCCTTCCACGGTGCGGCCCTGCTGCTGCTCGTACCAGAAGGCCTGGCTCAGCCGGTCGCGCGGGCCCAGTTCCATGAATTTATTGCGCGGCTTGTCCTCGGCCGGCCCCAGGCCGTAGTCCTGCAGATAGCGGTAGCCGTCCTTGTTGACCAGCAGGCCGCCTTCGCCGCGGCAGGCCTCGGTGAACAACAGGCCGGTGCCGGGCATGCAAGTGGGGTGGTATTGCACGAATTCCATATCGCGCAGCGGCACACCGTGGCGGTAGGCCAGCGCCATGCCGTCGCCGGTGACGATGCCGCCGTTGGTGTTTTCGCGGAACACCCGGCCGGCGCCGCCGGTGGCCATCACCACCGCGCCGGCCTCGATCAGCAGGCTGTCGCCGCTGGCGATATCTATCGCCAGCACGCCGCGCGCCTCGCCATCTTCCACGATCAGGTCGGCGCAGAAGTATTCGTCGAAACGACGGATGGACGGGAAGCGGATCGAGGTCTGGAACAGGGTGTGCAGCATGTGGAAGCCGGTCTTGTCGGCGGCGAACCAGGTGCGTTCAATCTTCATGCCGCCAAAGGCGCGCACATTGACGCTGCCGTCCTCCTTGCGGCTCCACGGGCAGCCCCAGCGTTCCAGTTGCACCATTTCCTCCGGGCACTGGCTAACGAAGTATTCCACCACGTCCTGCTCGCACAGCCAGTCGCCGCCGGACACGGTGTCGTTGAAATGGGCGTCGAAGCTGTCGTGCGCCTGCTTGACCCCGGCGGAGCCGCCCTCGGCCGCCACGGTGTGGCTGCGCATCGGGTAGACCTTGGACACCAGCGCGATGCGCAAGGCCGGGTCCGCCTGGGCGGCGGCGATGGCGGCGCGCAAGCCCGCGCCCCCCGCTCCCACGATCACGATGTCTGCTTGGTAAGTTTCCACAAGCTTTCCTCACTTAGAAGTACAAATGCGTCAATCCGTACGCCGCCAGCGTGGACACCCCCACCCCTATCAGCCCCGGCATCATGAAGCTGTGGTTGAGCAGGTATTTGCCGATGCGGGTGGTGCCGCTGCGGTCCATATTGATGGCCGCCAGGTCGCTGGGATAAAAGGCGAAGAAGAAATAGGCGTAGCAGGAGGGCATGATGGCCAGCAGCTGATGCGGGCTCAGGCCCAGCGCCAGGCCGAAGGGCACCATGATGGTGAGCGTGGCGGCCTGGCTCTTGACGAAGGCGGACACGGCGAACATCGCCAGCGCGAAGGTCCACGGCGCGTAGGCCACCATGGCCTTGATATTGGCCACCAGCAGCGGCTCGTTGGCCTTGACGAAGGTGTCGCTCATCCAGGCGATGCCGAAGATGGACACCACGGCGATCATGCCGGCGGTGAACACCTCGGAACGGGCGATCACCGCGGCCTTGGCGTTGGAACGGAACAGGATGAAGGCGCCGAAGGCCAGCATCACGAACTGCACCACCGTGGTCATCGGCACCGGCTTGCCCTGGCTGACCGGCAGCCATTGCGGAAACAAGGCCAGCAGCACGATGACGAGGATGCCGGAGAAGAACAGCGCCACCGATTGCCGCGCCGCCGCCGGCAGGGTCTTGTCCAGGGTGGTGACGGATTTTTCCACCGAGGCGCGGAAGTCCGGGTCTTGCATCCGGGCCAGGAATTCCGGATCGCGGTCCAGTTCCACGCCGCGGCGCAGGCTCCAGCAGGCGGCGGCCAGCACGCCCAGCAGGCCGGACGGCGCGGTCACCATCAGGATTTGCCACAGGGTCAGCGGCTGGCCGCTGTGGGCGGTCATCGCCAGCAGCGAGGTCACCGCCGCCGCCGCCGGGCTGGCGGTGATGCCCATTTGCGAGGCCACGCTGGCCATGGCCATCGGCCGTTCCGGGCGGATGCGGGTTTTCAGAGAGACGTCGGCGATCACCGGCAGCAGCGAATACACCGCATGGCCGGTGCCCACGCACATGGTGAGCAGGAAGGTGGACAGCGGCGCCAGGAAGGTAATTTGCTGCGGATGGCGGCGCATCAGCCGCTCCGCCTGCTGCACCAGGAAGTCCAGGCCGCCGGCCACTTGCAGCGTGGCCGAGGCGGTGACCACCGCCAGAATGATCAGCATCACTGTGATGGGCGGCTCCGCCGGCGCCACGCGGAACACGAAGCACAGCACCGCCACGCCCAGCCCGCCTATCATGCCCAGGGCCACGCCGCCGCGGCGTATGCCCATCAGTATCGCCGTCAGCAGCAGCGCGAATTGTATCCAGAAAACCCACATGATCTTGTCCCTATTAGCCATTGTTTTTCGCTGTTATAGGGGATTAACAGCATCGGCTAATAGACCTTGATCAAGTCCGGATCATAACGATTTCAAAACAGACCATTGGCATTGAAAACCGGCTATTTTCAAGCCCTCCAGCCTGCTCCACTGACCTTAATAACGGCTAACCATGATATTCCGTATGGCTATAACTGGGCAGCATGCGGCTTGCGCATGCCCAATTGACGCCAAGACCAGGGCAGAGGCCCGCGGCCTCCCCGCCCAGTTGAAGACCCCGTTTGGAGATCTCGTGATGAAACGCCATGAATTGTCCCTGCTCGCCGGCCTGCTGCTGGCAGGCTACGCCGCCGCGCAGCCGGTGCCGCTGCCCAATCCCGGCATCCCCGGCTACCAGTTCCCGGAACCGGAATCCACGCTGATGCAGTGGATCAATCAGCCCAGCGCCGCCCATGCCCGCAATATCCACCGCCACGGCTGGGGCATGTGGGCCGCGCTGACCATGCCCAGCGGCCAGACCGAATACGGGCTCGCCAACGCGCCGGTCTATCTGACCTGGCTGACGCCGAACGAGGTGGCCGCCCTGCCCGCGGACGCGGCCGCCAACGCGACGTCGGCCTTGGCGGCGGCTCCGCGCCAGATGCGGCTGCGCGTGCCGCGCCAGTTCATGCGCATTCCCGGCTTCATGGAAAAGCTGCAGGCGCGGCTGGCGGCGCTGAGCCAAAGCCAGGACCAATCCGCCCGCGGCGTGCGCGACACCTCCTCGTTTGAAATGGTAGGCTACGATCCCAGCGCCGCCGCCTTCGCCAGCAAGAACCAGCTGTTTTCCAAGGCGGCGCTGAACAAGCTCTACCAGGCCGGCAACGCGTCGATTCCGGCCTTCCCAAGCACCGCCGTCACCATCAAGCCGGTATACAAGCTGGTCAACAAGGCCAATATGATTCCGGGCACCTCCTTGTATGTGATGCCGGCCTGGCCCGGCACGCCCAAGCCGACGCCGGCGATGCAAAGCGGCGGCTTTCCGGAGGAGGCCTGGCCCGGCTGCGTCTACATCGACGCCAAGAACCCGGGCCGCTCCGCGGCTCAGAGCGTGGATGCTTCCTGTAGCAGCCCCAGCGCCGCCAATACCTTCGGCCTGGGCGACTTCATCCGCATCCCGATCACCGCCGCCAACGCCGCCCTGTTTTCCAGCCTGGCGCAAAACCAGTTGAAACAGCCGGTGGAACCCGGCGACACCCTGATCCTGATGGCGATGCACGTCACCTCGCGCGAGATGACGGAATGGACCTGGCAAACCTTCTTCTGGACGCCGGCCCCGGCCAAACCGCCGCTGCCCAGCTCCGTCGCCGTGGCCCAGGCGCGTCCGGCGCAACTGCCCTGGCCGGCGGCGCATTACGCGATGTCCATCGGCTACCAGATGGTGGCGCCCAACCAGCCGGTGAACGGCGGCAAGAGCGTCGGCTCGCCGGTCACGGTGTACAACCCCTACTTGGAGGCCAGCTTCGGCAGCAGCGTCTTCCAGCCCCCGCCGCCGGTGAACGTGGGCATTTACAACCCCAAGACCAAGACCACCTTCAGGGGCACCCTGGGCATACAGAGCAATTGCATGACCTGCCACTCCGGCGCCTCGGTGAAGATGGACAGCACGGTCAAGCCGATAGGCTACGCCACCAATTTCTACATCCCGCGCAATGCGCCCATGTTCAAGGGCAATCTGCAAACCGACTTCCTGTGGTCCATCGCGGACGGCGCGGATTAAGCGGCATGGCCTGAAGACGAACGCCCATCCTCCGGACGGGGGATGGGCGCAGGATACGGCGCGCGGTTTCGAGCAGGTTTTTAGAAGCTGTTCAAAGCCTCGCGAGCTAAGACGAGGCAAGGCGAAAACAGCTGAGAAAGCGGAATGTACACGTAGTACATGAGCGCTTCGAAGCCGTTTTCAACGCCGCATCGACGACGCGCAGCAGACATTGAATAGGTTCTTAAGGCGTTTTCTGCGCCTGCACCGCCGAAAAATGGCTAACCACCTCGCTCAGCTGGGCGGTGCTGCTGCGGATCTGGTCGATGGAGGTGCTGGCCACGCCGGCGTGCTCCTCGCCCATTCGCGCCTTGACCTGCATCTCATGGATGCTCTCGCTGGCGGACGAGGTGCCGTTGCGGATGTCGTCTATCATGCCGGCCACTTCCTTGGTGGAAGCGTTGGTGCGCTCGGCCAGCTTGCGCACCTCGTCCGCCACCACCGCGAAGCCGCGGCCCTGTTCACCGGCCCGCGCCGCCTCGATCGCCGCGTTCAGCGCCAAGAGATTGGTTTGATCGGCGATCTCGTGAATGGTGTTGACGATGGAGGTGATGCGCAGGGTTTTGGAGTCCAGGTCCTCGATGATCTTGACCGAACGCTCGGCGCTGTCCGCGATCAGGCTCATCTCGCCTATGGTGTCCTTGATCACCGCCAGGCCGTCGGACGAGGCCGCGTCGGACGCGGCGGACAAGCGGTGCGCCTCCTTCACCAGATGCAGGTCGTGCTGCGCCGCTTCTTCTTCCTCGGTGATGTCCAGCGCGAACTTGATCACTTTGTAGACCTCGCCCTCGTCGTTGACGATGGGGTTGTAGCTGGCCTCCAGCCAGATGGGCCGGCCCTGCTTGTCGCGGCGCTCGAACTTGCCGGCGATGAAGGTGCCCTGGTTCAGCCGCTGCCACAGCTCGGCGTAGGCCGGGCTGTGCACATAATCGGGAGAACAGAAGATCCGGTGATGCTGGCCGATGATTTCCTGCTCGGTGTAGCCCACCGTGCTCAGGAAGTTGCCGTTGGCGCGCAGCACAATGCCGTCGATAGAGAATTCGATCACCGCCATGGAGCGGCTGACCGCCTTCATGGTGTTGCGGGCCTCCAGTTCGGCTTGCACCGACTTGGTCACATCCAGCGCGAACTTGACCACCGCCGTCACCTGGCCGGCTTCGTCGCGCACCGGATTGTAACTGGCCTCCAGCCACACGATCTCGCCGTCCTTGGTCACTCGCTTGAAGCGGTCGCTGACGAAATGCCCCTGCTTCAGCCGGCTCCAGAAGGTGGCGTACTCGGCGCTGCTCACGTAGTCGGCCGGACAAAACAGCCGGTGATGCTGGCCTATCACCTCGCTGGCGCGGTAGCCCATCACTTCTTCGAAATTGGCGTTGGCGGAACGCACCACGCCGTCCGGCGAAAACTCGATCACCGCCATCGAGCGGTCTATCGCCTGCAACACGCCCTGCTGTTTATGCAGCTCCGCCACCGTATCCCGCAATTTGCGTTTCAACGCCATATTGAACATGCAGCAACCTTTCCGCTCGAGTCATCGTCCTTGCCGTCAGCGCTCCTCTTCCACTCTTTATTTACAAAGCCGGTAATGCCAATGTCAAACCGTAAAAACACCTACCGCCCCCCGGTGGCCAAAATGCCGGGCCGCGCAAAAAAAACAAGCCGCCTTGCGGCGGCGTGACCAGGGCGCTCGCGCGCCGCTCAAGCTTCAGCGTCCGGATCGGTGACCAGCCGCGAGAACATCTTGAAATTGCCCGGCTCGCCGCGCACCTGGCGATAGCCGCGCAGCAAACCCTCGTATTGAAAACCGCTGCCGCGCAGCAATTGCTCGGCGCGCCGGTTGCCGTCGCGCGCCACCGCCTGTACCCGGTACAAGCCGCAACCGACAAAGGCCCAGACCGTGACCGCCTTGCAGGCGGCCTGCCCCAGCCCGCGCCCCCAATAGGCCGGCGCCAGGTCGAAATCGATCTCCGCCTTGCGATCCTCCGGCCAGACGGCGTCGAAACCAACCGAACCGGCCAGATTCCCCGATTCGTCGTCCACGATGGCCAGCCGCAACGGCGCGCCCGGCTCGTCGGAGCGATAGGCCTGCACCAGCGGCGCCAGATCCGCCGCCGATTGCAGCTCCCAGCGCAGATGCTGCGCCACCTCGGGCAGGCGCAGATAGTCGTACCAGTCCGGAATATCCAACATTTCCATGGGACGCAGGCTGAAACCCTGCAGATCGATAGACGGCGGGGTTATCACATTCATCACGAGCACCAGAATGAGGCGGCCGGCCCCCGCGCTTGCAAGCGAGTGGACCCGGCCGCGCTTTATTGTGTACAGCGGGAGACCGCACTCCATTCTAGAAGATCGCTCGCCAATAGAAAGCCTATCTAGGCCCGCTCAAGGTCTTGCGAACAAGAGCGGGACAAGGCGCAAACGGCTGAAGAAGCGGATCAGGCGGTCAAGGCCGGGCTGCCGGCCGGTGCGGCGGGCGCAGGCTGGGGGGCCTGGGCCTGCGCGTTGGCGGCCTGGATTTGCGGGCTATCGCCGGGGCTGAAGCTTTGCGTCACTTTGCCGGTCATCAGAATGCCCAGCACCACGATCACCGAATTGTCTATCGGCAAGGACGGCGAGCCTTTCTGGATCGAGGTGTAGGCCCAGACCAGCAGCACGCCCAGCGCCCACAGCAGGAAAGCCAGCCGCGTGGCGGAAAAGCTGCCGAAACCATCCTGCAAGAATTCAGAAACCTTCATCTTCCATCCTTTCCCGTTGAACCGGCGGGTAGGCCGCCTGCTATTTAGCGATATAGCGCCGCGGCCAAGGGCCGGCAAAACCGGAAAACACTTAGAACCGGTTCTAAAGCCTACTGCGCGTCAGCGATACCGCGTTGAAACCCCCTTCGAAACGCTCATATCCCCTTGTACATTCCGCGCTCTCAGCTGTCTTCGCCTTGCCTCGCTCTCCTGGCGTGAAAGCTAGTCTTTAGGCCGGCGCCTTCTCCGCCGGGCTTGGCCATAATACGGAAGGACAAGCGCTCCGCCGCCGCAGAAGCATTCCGTCGCCTGTTTCAAGACGGCCGCCGCGGCGGCCATCCGCCTTCATGCCCGCTCCATATCAACAAGCCGCCGCGCCCACGGGCCGAGCGGCGGTCCGGCTCGCTCTTTGATTGACCCTAACTTGGAAGGAGTCTCGCCATGAGCCTAGACCAAGCCGTATTGGACAGCCCGGTTGTCGAAGACATCGACGCTCAGATCGAAAAAGTGCTGGCCATGATGTCCGCCCGGGACCTGCAGCAGTTGCAAGCCAAGCTGCGGCAGCTGTATCAATTGGAGTATTCCGAAACCGACGCGCATCCCTTCAATATCAAGACCATCATCAAGGGACGCGACATCCGCTTTGCGCGCGGGGTGTCCCCGGCTTCCCGCGCCTTCATGATTCTGCACAGCCTGGGGCATTATTTTTTCATCTGCGCGGCCAGGCGCAAGAACATCGAGCGTTATGACTATATTTACGACCTGCGCGGGGTGCAGACGGCGCTGCACTATTACGAAACCGCCGGCCAGGGCAGCGGCCTGGATCAGCCGCCGCCGATGACGGAGCAGAAACGCAAGGACCGGGTGTCCTTCGAGGTGGGCGCCAACCGCTTTGCCGCCGATCTGCTGGCCGACATCGGCTTCGGCCAGGCGGCGGCGCTGATTCAGCGCTATCAGGTGGGCGACATCAACTACATCCTCGACGTCTCGCGCGGCGGCAAGGCCGCCATCGTGCCCAGCGACCACGACTATCTGCGCCGCTACATCTGCGCTGGCTTGTCCATAGACCCCGACGACGCTTACGATGACGGCGTCTACGATCCGGACGCCTACCGCCGGGACGGCATAGATTGGCAACACATCGAGGATATCCGGCTTGAGATCCATTTCTTCTGATTCTTCCGGCCGCGCATGGTCGGCATAAGCCGCCGCCAGCTGGCCGCCCTGTTCTGCTGCATGTTCATCATCGGATCGGCCGAAGTGGCGGCCGGCCCGATGATGGCCATGATGGGCCGCCATTTCGGCGTGCCCTCCAGCGCCATCGCCTATCTGCCCGCCGCTTACGGCCTGTGCTACGGCGTGTTCGCGCTGCTGGCCGGCCCGCTGTCCGACCGCTTTGGCCGCAGGCCGCCCTTGCAACTGGGCCTGCTCGGCTTCGCCCTGTGCTGCGCGCTGCTGCCCTCCGCCCCCGGCCTGAACGCGGCCGTCGCGCTGTCCGCGCTGAGCGGGCTGTGCGCGGCGGTGATCCAGCCCAATGCGCTGGCGCTGGTGGCGGACCTGGCCCCGCGCGCCCAGCTGGGCCAAAGACTGGGCCAGGTCTTCATCGGGCTGATGCTGGCCTTCGTGCTGACGCCGGCGCTGGCCGGACGGCTGGCGGACACCGCCGGCTGGCAGGCCAGTTATTACGCGCTGGCGGCGGCCGGCCTGCTGGCCTGGGCCGCGGTGCGGCGCTGGTTCCGCGCCGACGGCGGCCGCCTGACGGCGGGCGGCGGCTTCCTGGCCACCCTGGCCGGCGCCTGGCGCACGCCCGGCGCGCGGCGCCGGCTATGCGTCAGCTATCTGTGGCTGGGTTGGGTCGCCGGCTTCGGCGCGGTGGTGGCCGAGGTGGCCGCGCGCAAGCTGGCGCTCAGCTCCACCGGCGGCGGCCTGCTGGCCGGCGGCTTGGGCCTGGTGGTCATCGCGGGCAATCTCTGCGGTCCGCCGTTGCAAAGGCGGCTGGGCGAGGCCGCCCTGCCGGCCGCGGCGCTGGCGGCGGCGCTGGGCATCCTAGCCTTCCTGCTGCCCCTGAGCGCGCTGTGGCAACTGGCGCTGGCCGGCTGTCTGTGGGCCTTCGGCTACGGCTGCGCCGGGCCCTTGCACCACGCCCGCTTGAGCACCCTGTCCGAACGCTATCGCGGCACCCTCAATTCCTATCACGCCAGCTTGCTGAACCTGGGCATTTTTTCCGCCGCCCTGTTGCTGGGCCTGAGCAGCGAGCCAAGACCGGTGGCCTGGTTCTGCGCCGCGGCCGGGCTGTTGACCCTGGCCGGCGCGCTCTTGCTGCTGCCCTTCGGACCGGGCTTGCGGCCGGCGGACGCCAAACAGGCCTAAGAACGTGTTCGAAGGCTATCGTTGGCATTAAGAAATACAATTCCGGCATCGGCTTGCAAATCCGCGCGCCGGACGCATCATGACAAATACAAAACAAAATGCCATGCAACTAAGGAAACGTCATGATTGCCATTCGGGAGATCGACCATATCGTGCTGCGGGTCAGCGACCTGGCCAAGATGGAGCGCTTTTACCGCGAGGTGCTGGGCTGCACGGTGGAGCGCCGGCGAGAGGACTTGGGGCTGTTGCAGTTGCGCGCCGGGCATTCGCTGCTGGACCTGGTGCCGGTGGACGGCCCGCTGGGCCGGGCCGGCGGCCGCGCGCCGGCCGCGGAAGGCCGCAATCTGGATCACTTCTGTTTCCGCGTCGAGCCTTTCGACGAGGAGGCGATACGCGCCCACCTCGCAAGCCACGGCCTCAGCGCCGGGGAAACCGCCCAGCGCTACGGCGCCGAGGGCGACGGCCCCTCCTTGTACTTGCAGGACCCGGAGGGTAATGTCGTGGAGCTGAAAGGCCCGCCCTCCCCTTAGAAGCTGTTTACGATCTGCTGCGCTGCGGCGATACCATAGAACCTGTTCAATGCCTGCCGCGCTTCCTGACGGCGCGGCGAGCGCCGCTTCGGCCCTCTGAGCCGCCTCCGCGGCCGCAAGGCCTGGGCTCCAAGACCCCAAACCGCTGTTGAATCCGGCGTCGCCGCGCCCGCCGTGAGCGGCGTCTTTCGGCGCTAAGCACCGGTTCACAGGCCGCTCCGGCAAACTGGGTCTGGCGGTTTTAAATATTACTGGTTTTGATTTTTTTATTTAGACATAAATACTCTAGTCTAAACCGCTTCGATAATAGGGGGTTTAATCCGCCCGCCCTAATCGCGTTAATTCAAACAATCGTTTGGAGTAAATGCCGAAATTCAAACTGGCATTGAATTGGTATTAAATATCGTCAATGACGCTTATTCGCCGCGCCGGCGGCCGCGCGCGGCGGATATAAAAACCCCTGAAGCGGACAGCGCCTTCAGGGCTTGTGTCGCGTGAGTCCGCGTTCAAGGCTGTCTGCGAGCCTGAATGCCCGCCGCCACCTTTTGCAGCTTGTCCGCATAGCCCGGATCGGTGGCGTAGCCGCCCTGCGCCAGCGCCTGAGCGAAGGCCTGGGCATTGCCGCCCACGCCCAGCGCGCCGCGATAACGCGGATTGCCGGCCAGCAGCTGCGCGTAATCGGCGAAGGCGTCTTGCAGGCCGGAGTAAGCGCGGAAGCTTTCCGTCCGCTTCACGTCGCGGCCGTCCACATGCTCGGTGGTCAAGGCGCGGCTGACTTCGCCCTGCCAGCCCTTGCCGGCCTTGATGCCGAACAGATTGTGGTTGCTGCCGCCGTCGGCGCGGGTCAGCGGACGCTGGCCCCAGCCGGACTCCAGCGCTGCGTGAGCGGCCACCAGTTCCGGCGCCACGCCCAGTTTGGCGGCGGCCTGTTGCGCGTAGGGCGCGATGCTGTCGAGAAAGGCTTGCTGGTCCGCGCCGTAGGGCATGCTGCCGCCCAGGGTGGCGTCCTGGACGCGCTGACGCGCCCAAGCGCCTTCCGGCGACAGGCTGGACCAGCTCTCCGAACCGTTTTCGATGAAGTCGCGCACTTCGCTGCGCAGCTGACCGCTCCATTGGTCGGCGAAACGCTCGCCGTCCCCGCCGCCCTGGCCGATCAACGGCAAGGCGATGGCGTCGGCGCCGAAGTCCGGCCCGGCGCCGATGTCATTGCGCACAGTAAACATCGCTGTCTCCATTCAGCACGCGGTTCATCAGGTCTTGCTGCTGTTGCAGCAGCTGGCCGTTGCGCAGGTTCAGGGTCTGGCACAAACGGATCTGCTCCACCAGCGCGTTCCAGCGCTGGCGGCAGGCTTGTTCCGCGGCGGCGGGCAAAAGCTTGAGCACCGCGTCCATCGAGGCGGCGCGGCCGCGGCCCAGCAATTGGCCGGCCAGTTGCAGGCGCTGGTCGCGGCTGGCCTGCAAGGCGTCGCATTGGGCGACGATGTCGGCCCCCAGCTGCCGCAGCTCGTCGGCCTGATGCGCCAGCGCGGCGGCGAACTGCTGTTCCAGCAGTTGCTCCAAGCGGCCGTAGCCTTGCAGATCCTGCTGCACGGTGGCCAGCAGTTGTTTGAAGGCTTGCTCGCGATTCATTCAGCGGCTCCGGTGGTATTGCTCCACCAGATCGGCCAGGCGGGCGGCGTCGAAGCGCACTTCGCCGCGCGCCAAGGCGGCGCGCACTTCTTCCACCCGCTTCATGTCGATGTCCGGCAGCGCGCGCAGTTCCGCCACCGCCGGCGCCATGTCCTGGCTCGCGGCGGGCGCGGCGACGGCGGCGGGCGCGCGGGCCGGCGTTTCCGCGGCGGCGCTCTGGCCGCCGACCGCCAGTTCGCGGCGTTGCGACGAGGTCGAATTGATTTGCATAGTTTGGAATCCGTCTGGTTAGGCTGTGCGAGCGGCGCGGCCGCTCGGAGCGGGCCCTGCGGCCCGCCCTTACCCTTTCAAGGCGACAGTCTGAAAAAAAACTTAAAAATTTACCGGTAACATTTTCAGAACGACAATGCGCCGGTTTTCCAGACGGATATAGCGGCCGAACACCAGCTCCTTCAGGATGCGCGCCACCATCTCGCGGGAGGAGCCGATCTGGTCGGCGATTTCCTGCTGGGTCAGCTGCTTTTTCAGCACCATTTCCTCGCCGTCCTGCTCTTCCAGCATTTGATTGATCAGGATGCGCACGCGGCCGTACACGTCCATCAGCGCCAGGTTCTTGGCCTTGGTGGACATGCGGCGCACCACTTGCACCAGATGGCACATGATGCGGGTGCGGGCCTCCGGGCTGTGCGGCAGGCCGTCTTCGGTATCGAACAACTGCATCAGGCTGTCGCGGCTGAACACCAGCAGGTGGCTGTCCTCGTCCGCCGCGCAATTGGAGCTGCGCTCGCCGCTGTCGATGAAGCCGACCATACCGATCAGCTCCCCGGAAGCGCAGATTTGCAGAATGTATTTCTTGCTGAGTCCATCCGAAACAAAGACTTGCATGCAACCGCTGGCCAGCAGATAGACCTCGTTGGCGCTATCGCCCTCGTTGTACAGCACCTCGCCCTTGTTCAGGCGGCGGCTTTCGGCCAGTTCCAGCGCTTTGTCCAGTTTGTCGTTGTCCAGATGTCCGAACAGATGTGTGCCTCTTAACAAGGCTTTGATATTGTGGTTTTCATTCATGACCACGTCGTCCCCGATAGTCTTGCGATTGAATCGACTTTCCCGCAGATGTTTGCCGCCTTTTGGCGTCTTTTTTTGTCAACATCATCCGAGTCTTTCGCTCGGATTTTTATTAATCAGGTGCGGATTATAATATTAGCGGTTAACAAAAGTGTGAAAAAACACACATAAAAAAAGCCTGAAACGAATCAGGCTTTTGTTTTGAACCCAAAAAAATAAAAGTTCAGCGGGGAGTTAGGCCATCTTGCAGCGCGCTATCCAGATCGGATTTCTGTAGTGGCGAACTTACAACACTGGTCTCGCGATTGCCGCTCTGTCCCGGCGGTCCGAACATGGCCACCACCGCCTGCGCCTGCTTGCTGGTCATCACCAAGAGCTCGATGCGGCGGTTGTAGGCGGCCAGCGGGTGCTCGGCGTCCAGCGGTGCCCGGTCCGCCATGCCCACCACTTGCAAAATGCCGGCGGCGTTCATGCCGCCTTCCAGCAGATGCAGCCGCGCCGCCATCGCGCGGTTGCTGGACAGGCCCCAGTTCGAAAACGAACCGAAGCCGGCGGTCCGGTATTGCGCGGCGTCCGTGTGTCCGACAATCAGCAATTGATTGTCGATATGGCCGAACATCTCGCCCATATCGTGCAACAGCCGCTTGAAGCGCGGCTCGACGATGGCGCTGCCGCGCTCGAACATGCCCTGGTTGTCGGTGTCGTGCAGCATCACCCGCAAGCCGTAAGGCGTGACCACGGTCTGCAGATTGCTGGCCAGGCCGGCGTCGCGGCTCATCTTGGCCAGCAGGCCGGCCAGCTTTTCCAGATCCGCCACGCTGTCCAGGCTGCGCTGGCCCTGTCCGTCGAAGGTTTTCTTGGCCACCTTGTTGCTCTCCTGCAGCAGGGAGTCGGCCTTGGTGGTGGTGGTGGGCTGGCCCGGAATCGGGTCGCGCGGGATCAGGCTGCCCGGCGGGGTGCCGGTATGCTCGATGCTGCGCGAGCCGCCGGCCTTCAGCGGGCTGCCGCCGCCGGCGGTCAGCAATTGCTGCAGGTTTTCCTGGTCGCGCGCGGCCAGCACCCATAGCACCAGGAACAAGCACATCAGCGCCAGCACGAAGTCGGCGAACGCCACTTTCCACGCGCCGCCGTGTCCTTCGGAATCCTGACGGCGCGACACCTTCTTGATCACCGCGGCTTCATGCTCGCGATTGGGTTTATTCGCCATGCCGGCCATCCGCTCAGTTCACGCCTTCCAGCGCGTTGATCCAGGTTTCCAGCTGGGAGAAGCTGGGCTTGGTGTTCAGCTGCACCAGGCGGCGGCCGGCGTCGATGGCCAGCAGCGGCGGCTTGCCGGACACATGGGTGGTCAACACCACTTTCACCGATTCGTAGTTGGACAGCTCCTGCTTGACCAGCTGGTGCATCATATTGGACAGCGGGTCCAGCACGCCGTAGCAGAAGAAGATGCCGATGAAGGTGCCCACCATGGCGGCGGCCACTTTCTCGCTGATCTCGCCGGCGGTGGCGCCCTGGCTGACGCTGTTCATCGCCATCACGATGCCGAGCACCGCGGCCAGGATGCCGAAGCCCGGCATCGCCTCGGCGATCTTGTGCAGCGACTTGGACGGCTGGTTCAACTCCTCGTGAATGGCGTCCAGTTCCTGGTCCAGCACGCCCTCCAGTTCGTGAGCGCTGATCTTGCCCATCGCCATCAGGCGGAAGTTATCCACGATGAAGGCCAGCAGCTTGGGCTCTTCCAATACCAGCGGGTAACGGTTGAACAGCGCGCTCTGGCGCGGCGCCTCCACGTGCTCGTCCAAGGCTTTCAGACCCTGGCTGGCGGTGATCAGCAGTTCGTACATCAGCAGCAGCAGTTGGCGCTGGAATTCCGCGTCGTACTTCTTGCGCATGCCGACGCGCTTGATCTGGCCGCCCATTTCCGTCAGCACGTGCTGCGGGTTGCCCAGCACGATGGCGCCGACGGCGGCGCCGCAGATGATCAGCAGCTCCACCGGCTGCCAGATCACGGACAGGATGCCGCCATGCAGCATGAAGCCGCCAAAGACACAAACCAGCACGATCAGAATGCCGAATAATTGCTGCATGTTTTCTTTCCTCGGGCTCAGGCCGCTTGTAGGCAGGCCTGCATTTTTTTGAGAGCGCTCTTGTTGATCTGGCAGACGCGCGCTTCGGTCAGCGCCAGCACCGCCGCGATCTCCTTGAGACTCAGTTCAAATTCGTAATACAGCTGGATCACTTGCTGTTCGCGCGGGTTCAGCGCCTGCAAGGCCACGGTCAAGGCGCTTTTCAGCGCCAGCCGCTGTTCCGGATTGTCTTCCGCCGCCGGCTCCAGGCCCTGGGCCATCAGTTCGTCGAAGCTGGACAGCGCTTCCGCGTTGTCGGCCAGCAGCGCCTCCTGATAGGCCTCGGCGCTGAGGCCCAGCAGCTGCATCGCCTCGGCTTCGCTGGGTTCGCGCCCCAGCTTGCGGCTGAGCAGGCGCAGGCCGTCGCGCACGCGGTGGGCTTCCTGGCGCACCGAGCGCGGCCGCCAGTCCAGCCGGCGCAATTCGTCCAGGATGGCGCCGCGAATGCGCAAAATGGCGAAGCCGGCGAACTTGTCGTCCGGCTCGCCGTAGCGGCGCAGGCTTTCCAGCAAGGCCATCAGCCCCACCTGCTCCATGTCTTCGCGGTCGAACACGCCGCCGGCCTGAGACGACAGCTGACGCGCCACCCGCTTGACCAGATGGGCGTACTGACGCAGCGCCTCGGCTTCGCCGCCGGCGCTGGCCGGGGCTTCGGCGTAACTGGCGTACATGGCGGCTTACTCGATGATCAATTTGCTGACCATCACCTCGCTGAACGGCGCATCGCGTCGCTCGCGCAGAAAACCGCCGGCATAGGCCTTGGCCAGCAAGCGCTGATAGTCGTCTATGCTCATCGTCAGCGCCTTGTCCGCCGGCAGCTCCGACAGCGCGCGCACGGCGATGCTCTTCAGGAAGGGCAGCTGGGACTTGACCTCGGCCTCCTGCTTTTCATTGCTGCGGAACACCAGGTCCACCGCCATGAAGCGGGTGGCGGATTCCCCGCCGCGCAGCATCACGATCACCTTGTCCATGCTGACGAAGCGCGCGTCCAGCGCCGCCGCCGGCTTGGGCGCTTCCGCGGCCTGCGGCGCGCGCGAACTCAGCCACCACCAGGCGCCGCCGCCTGCGGCCAGCGCCGTCACGATGGCCACGATCAAAATCACTACGATGTTTCGATTCATTCTTGTGCTTCCGCTGCTCAGCCCTGGCCCAGCCAGAAGCCTTGTCCATCACCCTGCCCCGCTTCCGCCAGCGCCCGTCCCGGCGCGCGTTGCGGCTGCTGTTGCCCCTGGCGTTCCTGACGCTGCTGGCCGCCCTGCCCCGGCGCGCCTTCGCGCACCTCCACCGCCACCTGGGTGTATTGGCGGTTGGACAGGTCCTGGCGCAGCGCGTCGCCGATGGCTTGCAACTGGCGCACCACTTCGCCGTGCGAGGCGGTCAGTTGCACTTGCAGCGCGCCGGCTTCGTGGCGGATGGAGATTTCCAGCGAGCCCAGCGACGGCGGGTCCAGACGGATCAGCGCGCGGTCCATGCCGTGGCTGCTTTGCACTTGCAGGCGCTCGCCCAGCGCGGCGCTGAGCTTGTCGCCCCATTTGGCTGCTTGTTCCGCGGGCAGCTTGATCGGCGCCCATTCCGGCAGCGGCGCGCCGGCCTTGTCCTGCGGCTGCGGCGCGATGGCGGCCAATAAGGGCGCGGCGGCTTGCGCCGGCGCCGGCGTTTCGCGGCCGGCCTGAACCTCGCCGGCCGCGGCCGGCTTGGCCGGCAACGGCGCCAGGGTGTTGAGCGCGGCGGACAGCGCGTCCGCCGGCAGCGCCGCCTCGGCGCTCCGGCGCGGCGTCGCGGCGCTGGCGACGAG
>NZ_JBMDJX010000029.1:0-59798 GCF_057809415.1 Chromobacterium sp. FG22
CAGCAATGCCGGCGGCCGCCGGCGACGGTACGGATCTCGTGTGTGCAGCACCTGGCCGCGGACAGGCCTGCGCCCCTTAACTTCCATCAGCAGCAGAAACACATCATCGGCTTGCGGCGCCGGCCGCGCGCAGGAGGCACCAGGTGGGGCTCGCACAGGCCTGGGCGCCGACGATGCCCTCGAGCTCCAGGTCTCCACCACCGCTCTGGCCAGGCAGCAATGCCGGCGGCCGCCGGCGACGGTGCGTATCTCGTGTGTGCAGCACCTGGCCGGCGTCTTCAGGCGTTCACCAACTGCAAGAAGATATCTTTTGGTTGTGGCACTTTTGCACCCTGGTTGGCCCTCTTCTCTAGGTCCTCAAATTCGAATTACTGGCCTTCCATGACCGGAGATCGTGGATGCGCTAAACCGGACAACGCGGATGAAAAAACCGGACATCGTGGATGTCGCTCTCAAACAAAAACACTCTATAAGCCAATCTCCTAGGGCGTCATGAGGACAATTCCATATTTTCGAGTCAGAACTCCACTCATTGCATTCGTTATGCCCCACCGGATATCAGGGATGCGTTGCACCGGAGATCGGGGATGGTTTCTGTAGTTATCCACAAAAAGTAAGGGGCAGCCGGACAACGCGGATGAAAATACCGGACAACGCGGATGATTTTGACCGGACAACACGGATGCCACCTACCGGACAACGCGGATGCCTATTCCCCCTGAAAGCCAGTAACCAAGGGGGTTTGCGGAAGTTTTACTACGCGCGCGCGGTTTTTTACAAGTCTATTACTCTTTTACGAAATCAGCGGGCGCAAACGCCCGCGCCGCCTCATGACTCGCGGCAAAGCCGCTCGGGCCGGCTCAAACCCGGCCGCTAAAGCGGCCCCCACCCGGCCAAGAATGTGCGCCTACGGCGCAACCACCCGCCATCGGTGTGGCCGTACCGGCCACGGCGGGTATGCTACTCCCCACTACCAACTTAAAATGAGAATAACAATTAAAGGAGCGTCGTCAACGACGCAACCGCCCGCGTAGATGTGGCCTACGGCCACGCGGGCCTACATAATTACAATCCATAAGCAGATCTAAGGTTCTGGCCTAAAAGGCCAGAACCTTGACCCGGACAAAGGCACGGGCAGACCGACTCTTCGAGCCAGCCTGCCCGGCCAGCCGGGCGCCTGTGGGCGTCTGCAAAATATACCTAGATTGACTTACGTAAATGTCTACAGGAAGGGAGGGGAGGGGAGTGCTCACGAATCTTGCCGTTCCTGACAAGCTCAAGAGCATAGCTACACAAAACGTTCACTTGGTATGGGAGGCCACATAAACACTAGCCCCCCTTTGAAACAGCTCTAAATGGCCCGTTAACGGCACAAGCTTTAAATCGACAACGACTCGCCCATCATCGAATCAAATTTGGCCACTGCCTGTTCTGCACTTGTAGTCCTTGCAACAATCTCACTCTGATAGCGCCCAGTAGTGTTCCAGAGTTCGTAACTGATTTCGCCGCAGCTGCTGATCTTGCAAATGGTCCAGCTGCCTGGACCTTGCAAATAGTAGTTGTCTTTCTTTTCCCACTCTTCGATTGGCATGCGTGTCTCACTTTGTAGATTTGCTGGCGCTGGGCGTCGGCTTCGCTGCTGCAGGTTCCCTCACCGTAGTCGTTTTCGCGCCTGCTGGAGCCAGCAAACCAATCAGACGCTGATTTTCTTGTTGTTGGCGATCCAGGTTGGTCTTGGCGTCTTTCAGCTGCTCCTGGGCACTTTGCAGGCCGGCCTGCAATTTGGCCACCTCGGCGGCGTCTTGGCGCGCGCCGGCGCGTAAGTCCACCAGCTCGGCTTCCATTTTGGCTTGCAACTGCTCGGCCTTGGCCGCGGCGACGCCGGCGCTGGTCAGCTCGCTGCGTGCCTGCGCCAGATCCTGTTGCGCTGCCTGGCGTTGGGCCTGTTCCTGTTCCAGCCGTTGTTGCAACTGCTCGACCCGCTCCAGGGCCTGCGTGGCCCGTTCGCGTTCTTCCTGACGCTGCTCGCGCAGCATGTTGAGTTCCGTTGCCGTGGAGGCCTGGCTCTGCTCAGCGGCTTGCCGTGCGCGCTCCGCGGCCTGCAACTGGGCTTGCAGCGCCGGCAGATCCGCCAATTGTTGGCGGGCGCGGCCCAGTTCATCGCGCAGGCCGTCGACGGTGGCCTGCAGCTGGCTGGCTTCGGCGCGGATCGCGGTGAGGTCGGCGTCGGTCTGTTCCTGGCGGCCGGCGGCCTGGCTGAATTCGTCGCGCAGGTTGGCCAGCTCGCGCTCCAGATCGTCGCGTTCGCTCTGCAGCGTCTCGTTGTCCTGGGCGAGGGCGGTGGCGCTCTCCTCGATGTCGGCCAGCTCGTCGCGCAATTGGCGCGCCACGTCGCTGTGGCGGCGTTCCAGCGCCTGCTCAACCTTCTGGTACAGCGCGCCAATCAGTTTGGTCGTCTGATCGGTCTGTTGCTGCAGAAACTTTTCCGCCTGGTCCTGGACGTCGGCTGGCCAGCTGCTGGGGTTGGCGGCCGCCGGCGCCGCGACGTCGCCGTGGTGCTGCTGCCAGACCTCCATCAACCGTTTGGGATTGCCGCCGCCAACGATCTTGTGCAGACCCCATGGCGTGATGGCGCGGCCCATGCGCAGCATCTCGTCGCCGGCGGCGAGGATGTCCTCGTCGGAGATGGTGGCCTTGCGGCCGGCGCGGCCCTGGACGTTGTCGGCGAAGGCTTTGACGAGTTCGGATGGGATGGGCATGGACGCACCTCAATAAGTTGGTATGTCATCAGCGTAGCATAGTATTTGTTGGTTGCCAATATTTGACCAACAAATAAACCAACAAACAAATAAACCAACAAATAAATAGCCAACAAATCAACCAACCAATCAAATAAATTGATTTTCCTGGGTCCGGAGAATGGCAATTCTCCGGACCCAGCCCGCCACCACGCCGCCGGCGCCCACCGCCACCCGCACCTGGGCGGCCGCGCGTCCTGCCGGCCGGCCGCGGGCAGGCGCCGCCGCGCGACCGGGTCGACGCCCGGGCCGGGCACGTCGAAGGCCGTCAGCCGCGCGCACTCAGCGCCGGCGAAACTTGAAAACGTACTTTTTCAGGAAGGGGAACAAAGTGAAGGAAGGGGCGCTGCGTGAAAAACGGCGATTTTGACGTCGGTAAGGTCTTGGCCGACCCTCAAAGAGGGCAGAGGAGGGGAATACCGGCGGCACCGGCGGGCGCCGGCGCCGGACGACGGGTCGTCAGGAGGGAGACTGGCCGGCCTCGGGCTCCACGGTGCAGACCAGCTCATCCTTCGGGCTGTTGCGGCGGCCGCTCGCGTTGAACCAGCCGACTTCATGGCCATTGGGGCCGAAAGCACGGAAGACATACATGGTGAGCTGCTTTTCGTTCGCGGCCGCCTGGGCCTGCGCTACAAGGTCTTGCATTGCTTATACTCCTGCGCGTTAAGAGGGGGGAATGCCGATCGGATGGCTACGGCGCGCCCATTCTACGACGCGAGGACGAGTCTGGCTTCCAATAATCGAGAGCGCGACCCGGCTCGCGAAGGGGGGGCGAATCCCTTGCTGGCCACCGGCAACGCCAGGGAAACCGGTCTGCAGGAAGGCGAGATGGGGCGTTGGCCGCGGGCGGGTAACCAATCACATCGACAGCGCGCCGCGGCTACGCCGGCGGCCGTGGCCAACTATTTTTCGTGTACGCCCGTGTTATCCAGGCCCGCGGCGCTATACCTCCCATCGGCGTCTTACACGCCGCTGTGCGCCATCACCGATGGCATGCACAACATTCCAAGGAGTTGCTATGACGGCATTTTCGATGTACTTGGTGGGCCTGCTGTTGCTGGCCCTGGGGGTGGACGCTTACTCGCCGTGCTTGAAGCGCGCCGGCGGCACCATCATGATGTACGCCACCCTTATGGCGCTGTTGACTTAAGCGGGTTGTGGCGGCTCACCGAGCGGTGGGCCGCCAATATCCTAACGAACCGCGGAATCTTCTAATGGCTTCCTTCGAAGGGTTAGAAGGTTTTTGCTGCCGTTAGAATATACCTTCGGCATGCCTTGGCGTCCCACGTGTAGCCGTTTCGCTCGACCAGAAGCTCGGCCGTTGTGTTGGCCAGGGCCGCTCCCTCATAGAGGCTCTTCTCGTAGCGGGCATGCACTTCGCGCTCGGCATGGATCACTTCAGGATCCTCAAGCAGGACCTGGAATTCCCAATCAAAATCGATGTCCTGGCGCCAGATGCGCGCTGCCTCGTAGTGAAACCAGAGCGTTTCGATATCAGGGATGTACCCGCGGTGCCAGCGGCGACCTTGCCAAAAATCGTCTGGCAGCTGCTGGGTTAGGAGGAGCGGGCGAAGCGCCGGTAGATCGAACAACGCCCGTAAGAAGTAGACCTGACCAGCCTTGCTGTCTCCAAGCAGAAACGAGCAAAGCGCCAGGATTAACAGAATGTGGCCATCCCCGCGTTCTCCCTTTTTTTGAATCTTGGCCATGGCCCTGAGCGCGGCACTACGCTTTTGGGCGATAGCGAGGAACAGGGGGAGATCGAACCGGACCCCAAGGTTATCGTTGGGGTTTTGACGAAGTTGGCGGCGAGCAAGCTTAAGGGCTGCGGCAATATCCCCTTGCCGAATATGCCAGCGCATGTAGTTGTAGAGCAGGCGATGGTATGCACGGTTGTCCAAGTATCCCCAGGAGATCTTGCCTTTGAACCCTGTGGGGATCAACGCTAGCGCTCGATCCACCCCTTGCCTGAAGGCGAGGCCTGCCGTTTCGTCATGCCTCTCCAATTCTTGCATCGTGGCTTGCGCGAGCCACCCCTCCAAAAAGTCAGGGCGCTTTTTCAGAATGCTTGCAACGTGGGATTGCGCTCGGGCTTGATCTGCCTTTGGGCGCTCATCGTAGCGCTGCCACCTGTCGTCCAGTTCTTCTACCAGGCTTGCGCATGCGGCCGAGCAGACAAACCGGCCATCGCCGTCGTCATAGACATGAAACTGGTAAAGCGGTGTAGGCGAGCCTTCCGGCTTGCGCGCCAGCAGATCTCGCCATGTGTCGGCGCCATTTAGCTTGGCAAGCGCGGACTCCACCTGGTGCTGTCCGCCAAGCTCACGGCTGAGCCGGGTCGCCAGGTCGGTGAGTCCCGCGCGTTCCTGGGGAGTGGGAGGGATGTCCGGCGAGAGGGAAATCAGTAGCGGAAGCGCCGGGACAAACGGCTGAAAGTATGTGGCTGGCGCCTGTTTGCGGCTGCCTCGCTCCGGGGGCGCGTATTCGGCCGCGATTCTATCCAGCAAGGTCTGAAATGCGTGCCAGTTAGGGAAGCCGGCAGCCTTGGCCACAATTTCGAGCATCTTGCGGTGACCGATCAATGGAAACTCGGCCTCCAGGAATCGTGCATGGCGCTTGGCCGCGGCCATGAGTTGCTTGCCCAGCATGTCAGGGCAAACCAAAAATGTCTCGGCGCCAGCAACGCCGAGGGCGTCGGCCGACACCATGAAGTCTGTAGCCGAAAAGGACATCGTTGTCTCCTAAGCGCCACGGAGGTGGAACGGCTCACTCGTTCACCGGGCGCAGGAAACACTCGATGAAGGATGGGGAATACAGGTTCTGGTTGATCGGCTTGGCCAGTGTGAGCGGCAGGCGCACCAGGGGCACCGCGACCGATTGTGCGACCGGGGAGCCAGGGCGTCAAGGAGGTGCAGAGCTCCTGCACGAGGCGAGCGGAATAGGGGAGCTCCTGACCTTTTGGTCAAGGAACCAAACAGTGAATATCTAACCCAATGCCCATGCCAATAAAATGGCATTTTTCCCCAATTCAACTGAAGGGAAGGGCATGCAGCACACGACTGAGGAAGGGCAACGCCTGGTGGCCGACTGGCTGGCCAAAACCGCCGCTAGACCGATCCAGGCCGTCTATCCCGTGGCGACGGGGGCCTCCGTCACCGAGCGGGGTGGCCAGGTCCTGGCGACGTCGCCCATCGTGTTGGGCGCTCACCGCATCGCGCTGGTGGGCGACACCGTGCGTTACGCCGACGGCACCGAGGCCATCATCATCAGTGGCGCCGGCGTCGCCGGCGTGGTGGATAACCGCTCCTTCGCCCTCGTCGGCAGCGAGCTCAACAATGGCGATCGCATCGCCGGCCCGCACCATGATGATGCCACCATCACGCAGTATGCCGATGAGCCGCCCATTGAGGGCCTGCTGGATCCGGCCTATGTTTCGGCCTCTGGGTCCGGCGTCTGACATGGGCAAGCCCATTATTCGCGAGGGGGACCCAACGTCGCATGGTGGCACCGTGCTGGAGGCCTTCCCCACGCTGACCGTGTTCGGCAAGCGCGCGGCCGGCATCGGCCACCAGGGATTTTGCCCTAAGTGCAAAACCACTTTCACCATCGTCGCCGGCGCTAAGAATTACACCTTTATGGGCAAGAACGTTGCCGTCGAGGGCATGCAGACCTCCTGCGGCGCCGTGTTGATTGCCACCCAAGGGCAAGCCACGGTCGGGGACGAGCCTGGCGCGCACAGCGTCCAATCGGCGCTGGCCGGCGTGCCGACCGCCGCCCTGGCCGCCGGCGGAGGCGTCGACGAAGAAGTGATTGAGCACTGGTACAGCCTGGAAGACGAGGCCGGCAACCCCGTCGACGGCTATCGCTACGACCTGTACCAGGGCGAAGATCGGCTGGCGCATAAAGGAACCTTTGCGGGCGGGAAATCGACGGTGATCCCCGGTGGCGAATCAGAGTATGTGATGTGGTTGGAGCGCGACTCCGCCATCAGAGAGGCGGTGTCATCATGACGACAGTGACGGCAAAAGCGCCGAAAGCTATCGCGGCGGAAACCCGCCTCCTTGCCGCCATGGCGTATGGCGAGGCGTCCACGGCAGATGATGCCGACGAGATTTACGCCCTGGCCAGCGTGCTAAAGCGACAGCGCGACGCCAGGGGCTACGCCACCATGGCGGCGTTTGCCGCCGGCGAGCCCTCATTCTCGTTTGTGGTTGGCGACGGCAACAAGCGCTATCAAAAATTCAAGAAGGCGTCGGATGCGGACGTGCGTGCCGATACGGGCATGAATACGGCCATCGCCGCGGCCGAGAACGCGCTCGCGAACGGGCCGGATAAATCGAACGGCGCCTGGTTCTGGGACGGCGCAGACATCAAGTCCAACTACAAGAAGCATTTCAAGGTCAGGCAAGGCATCCGCTTTACCGATGCGGCTCACAACATCTACGATCTCAACGAGTCCAGCAAGCTCGTGATCAAGTACAAAATCACGAAAAAGAAGGTCAACGGGAAGGTCCTGGAGCACAAAGAGGAGCTGTATCGCTATGATCATGTCTATGAATCCACCGCGGCCTACGGCGGCACGATCTTCTGGCAACAGGCCCCCGACTACCTGAAATTCACTAGGGCAAAGGAATACAAATGAGATGGCTCAGCGTGCTTTTTGCCCTCGCCCCAGCGATGGCCTTCGCCCTACCCTCTGGCGCCGTTGTGAAGAGCTGTCTGGAGAACCAGGCCCAGCCGGGCGTTACCGTAACGGACATTCCGACTCACGAGATCAACCAGGAAGACGCGTTCCGCCCCGGCTACGCCGCCGAGTACGTCCTATTCAATGGCGCCAAAGTGGGGGTCGCCACCTCGAAGCGAGGCGCGGCCCTCCTCTACCGCGGGAGGCTTTACCCGGTAGCCAAGGCAACCATCCTGCCGGGGAACAAAGCCGCCCAGCCGGAGGAGATCCGCGTTGAGCTGGCGTCCTGGACTTGGTTGAAAGAAGGCGGTCGGCAGTATCTGTGTGTTGCAGACAATTTCGACGGTGTCGGCCGCAGCGGATCGTTTCAGAAAATCCGGTATGGCTATGTATTGGAAACGCGTAGCGGCGGGAAGTTGTATTACGCCAACGGCGTGGTGGGTGATTAGGGGGAAGAGCGTCCATCACCTGGTGATAAACGCCGTTCGCGAGATGCAGCCCGAAGGCCGCATCATTACTCAGAGGGTATCTGCTGCGTCCCGAGCTTCGTCCATCAAATCGTTCTTAATGGCCGCAACTTGGCTGGCCGGCACCGGCTTGCTCGGGGTGGGCAGCTGGTTTTCAATGAACTCCGTCATCGTGATATCACCCTGGGCCTCGTTTCCCCTACGCAGGAAATCCGTGGCCGCCTTGATGGCCTCCTTACGTCCCATATCACCAGACGCGATAAGAGCAGCTGCATGCTGTGCAATAAAATGCGCGCTGTCCTCGCGGTACTGATCTTCTGCGTCTTCCACTGCCAATGTAGAGCCAATACTCATTTTGATTCCCGCCATTGTTGAATCCAGCAACCGGCTGGCGCGGGCGCCTGGTGGCGCGCGTGGTTTCGCATGCGAAACTCGGTTGAGTTTATTCGTCGCTGCCGGCACCTGACCGCGATCCAATAATTTTATATGCTCGCGGCAACAAATCCTTGTCATTACGCGCGGGCAAACTTTTGCCAGCCGCTTCCAACTTAGCCGTCACCCGGTCCTCCAGCGGAGGAGCCCAGCCATCGGATGTGCTACCGATCTTCTCGGGTGTGCCACAGCCGCAGCACATAGATGATGGGGGCCTTGACCTCGTAGCGCACTTCATAGTCCCCAACCAGAAGCCGACGCACTTCGCGCGGTGCGAATTGGAAAAGCTGTTCGCCGATGCGCGGATTGTCCTGAAATTTGGATGGGGCTTGAGCCAGCGCCTGGATGGTTTTCGCTGCCGCGTTGCGGTTCACCGGAGCCAGGAACTCATGCAAGCGCGTCAAATCGGACAGTGCCTTGGGGGTCCACTTCACCTTCATCAGCGCGGTACCGGCAGCGGCTGATCCGAGCTCAAGCTTTCCGCCCACGCTTGCACGGCCTGGTGATCAATGACGCAGCCGGCGTCGACGTCCGCTAATGCTTCCTTGGTCAGCCGATCGCGCTCATCTTCTTGGGCGATCCAGGCGGACAGCGCCTGCTTCATGATCCAGCCGCGGGAACGCTCGATGCGGCTGGCCACTTGATCCACTTTCTCTGCGAGTGGAATGGGGACATGTGCGGTCAGCACGCGAGTCCCGGTCTCGGTCACGGTCACGGTCACGGTCTTGGGCATATTGGGCTCCTCTGTTTCGTTGATTCAAAGTTAATAATAGTGATTAACTTTGAATCGTTCAAGCGTATCACTTCAGTAGGCCTGCCAGGGCAGCTGAAAATACTGCGCCAGGCCGGCGGACAGCCGCCGGTAGCCGGTGCGGGTGGGATGGACGTTGTCCGGGCCCAGCACGCTGTCCACCGGCTGAATCAGGTCGCCAAACTCTCGCGCCACAAACTGTACGTAAGCCGCGGCACGAAATTGGGCAGAAGGAATAACCCAGACCACCGTCCGCGCTTGCAGGCGGTGGCGAAGCTGCCGCAGCTCCTCGAGCGATACCCGGTCCTTGTCGTTGCTGCCGGTGCTGACGACAACAACTTGATAGGGCTGGCCGGGGGCCACGGCAATGCTTTGGCGCGTCGTGCGGCCGACTTTGGCTTGCGCCACGCAGCCCGGCAGCCCGCGGCTGATGCCCACCGCCAGGCTGTCGCCCAGCACGAGGCAGTCCGCGGCCATGGCCGGCAAGGCGAGCAATCCTCCGACCAACGCGGATAGCAAGTGTGGCTTACACATCGTTCCTCTCCCCTTTTGACCAGGCGGGCTCGGTCAGCAGCACGCGCAACACCGTCACGTTTTCATCGGCGCCCAACTGGTAGACCAGCAGGCACGGCTCGCTCAAAAGTTCACGGGTGCCCGCGACACGGCCAGGGTGGCCCGGCCACGCTTGGCGGATCAATTGCTCTGCGCAGGCTTCAATGTGTGCATCTCGCTCCGCGGCCGGCACATTCCCCTGGGCGCTGTCGGCTAGGAGGGTTTCGCGATCGGCCAACGCCAGCGGTGTCCAGGTCAGCACTTTTTCCCCTTGGCGGCGCGGGCCTCTAGTTCCGCCCGTTTGGCGGCAAACTGGGCTTGGGCCTGCTCATGCGGGATGCCCGGCGCGGGATCCTCCAGCGCGGCCTGCACCGCATTGCGGACATACACATCGTAAGCAACGGCCTGGTGGGCGCGATGCAGGGCGGCGCTGCGGTCCGGGCGCTGGGTGCGTTGCGGGCTGTTCGGGTCGAACGCCGTCGAGTCGACCTCGAACTGGGTGATGCCAAGGCTGGCGAGGTAGGCGACCAGGGTCTCCAACTTCTTGAACAGGCGCACCTGTTTGCTGCGTGAGGCCGCCAGCGCGCGCCGACTGCTGCCGTATTGCACCACGATGGACCAGCCGCCGGCTTGGCCGATGGCCTGTGCGCTGTGCACGCTGCCGGCGGCAGCCAGGTTCGTCAGCGTGGGGTGATCGATGGTTTCCAAAGTCGGGTCTCCCAACCTGCAATTAATCATTAAATGGCAGTGCGAATTATAATTAGCTGCCGCAATTACTGTAAATTGACTGGTCCAATCGCGCAGATCGATAATGGATGCCGGATGATTATCAGGAGTCTAAAGCTATGTCATCTCGCCTTGATCCCATGCGGGTTGCGGAGCTCCAGCGCAGTGGTTTTTCGGTTGCGCTGAAGTGCGATGTAGGAGAGAACCAGTATGGTTGGATCAGTTTATTGACGCCGGAATCCCAATCGGATTGGCAACATCGCCAGCCCTATCGCTCCACCAGTGCTCAAGCCTGGGTGGATTGTGATGCTTACGCGAGAGGAGTGATGCCGATGCAGCCGGATCCGGATTGGAATGAAAAGCGTTAGCGCCGTCACAAACCGCGGCCGGATCGCCGGCCGCCAGCAAGGAAACACGAGCATGAAGAAAAAGCGGGTCCATCGACCGCCCTCCTTCGATATTTCGATCAAGATGGTCGCGCCCGGGCTGGATGCCGTGGCGGCAATTCGACAGGGGACGGTCGACCAGGTGCAGGTGGTCAACCTGCGCATGATGAGCAAGATTGCCAGCGCGGCACGCTTGCGCAAGTTGCTGGCGCCGGATCCGGATGGATTGGATACGCTGATCTCGCCGCTGGTGGCGGCGCTGGACAGCGGCGACATGGTTCAGTTGGATCTCGATGAGCTGGAGCGCGCGGAACTCTGGCTGACGGCGCTGCGCGATATGCTAGGCCGGGCGTCGGCCCAGTCTCTCCAAGCGTTGCTGGACGATTTGATCGTCAGCGCCGATATCCGTCAGCAGCTGAAGCGGATTGATCAGGCGAGCGAGTTGGCCTGAGTAAGGATGGGGATGGAAGCGAGAAGACCAGGTCCACAGATGACCGATGCGCAGTTTGACTGCTGCCTGGCCAGCCGATCCGGCGAGGCCTCGGCGGCGGCCAGGCTGGTGCTGGTCCAGGGGCAGACCGTTGCGGCCGCGGCCCAGCAAGCCGGGCTGGCGGAGAAAACCATCCGCAACGCGATGAGCCGGATCCGCAAGCGCCACGCGCGAATTGTGCAGGCTTACTGCGGCGGGGGAACGGTCATGCGTTCGGAATAAAAAATTGCATCCCTATTTGAGTGGGGATATAATTTGGGTGTGTACTCCACTTAAGCAAAGGGTAAAGCATGGCGAACAAGACGATGGCCTTCGAAGAACTGCAGCGCCGCTTGACCCAAGCGGTGCTGGCTACGCTGGATCAAGAAGTGAAAGCGCTGCTGGGCGATGAAGGGGCGCGCGGCTGGACCGACAAGGAACTGCCGATGCTGTTCCGTGGCCTGCATCCGCATATTGAGGCTGTCGCCCACCGGATCAATGACGGCGGCGAGCCGGGCGGCGCCCGTTTCAAAATCGTCAAAGCCAGCCACTAGCGCCATGGCCAGTCCAGAACACGATAGCTTGGTCCGCATGGGCGCGAAGTGGCTTAAAAAACAAGGCTTCTCCGTGGTGGCCACGGAAATCCAAGCGACCGGCTGTCGGGAGCAGCCCGACGTCATCGGTTTCCGCTCCGCGTGCTCCGCGATCATCGAAGCCAAAGTCAGCCGGGCAGATTTTTTGGCGGACGCCAAGAAGCCGGAACGACTTGCTGACGGCGCTGGACTGGGGATGTATCGGTTCTACCTCTGCCCCCAGGGCTTGATCCAGGTCGACGAGTTGCCGCCCAAATGGGGACTGCTGTACGGGCAGGGAAAAACCATCGAAGAAGTGCTGCGGCCGCTGGGCAATATGTGGCCCGCGGCGGGATACACCCAGCATGGATGGGAGGACTTCCAGCATGTAGCGGATCCGGGAATGGAGCGCGCGGTGTTGTTTTCGATTGCCCGGCGTCTCTCCGATCGTAAGTCGTTTGAGCAATGAGCTCGAGGGAGAGAGGCGTGTCAAACCTACCGCATATCAAAAAGCCTTGCCGCGACTGCCCGTATCGCAAGGACGCGCAGAAAGGCTGGCTGGGCGCCGATCGGGTGCGCGAACTGCTCGCCGCTGAGTCCTTCGTCTGCCACAAAAAACTGGATCGGCAGTGCGCCGGACACATGCTGATCAAGGGCGAAGCGAACGCTTTCGTGCGCATGGCCAATCGGCTGCAGATTCCGCTTGAGCTGTCCGGCCGCGAGCTGGTTTTTGAGAGCCAGGACCAGTGTATCGAACATCACCGATCCTATCGTGATCTGCCGGCGCCGCAGAAGTTGGCGGATACCTGAGGGGAGCTCCTCTTGGGTGTAATTGTAGAAACAGCGCAGGCCACTAAGGAATTTGCCATGCAGATAAAATTGCAGCTCGATTATGACGCCACTAATGATTATGGGCTGAATCAGTGGGACGCTGCAGCACAGCGCTATATCCCGTTCGAAAATGAATCCATTTTCAAATGGAAAAGAGGGGACCGTGGATTTTTCAGCGCCGTAGCATTGGCTGTTGAGTCTTTGGCTGATGAGGGCTATCAGATTGAACTGGCCGAAGATGAGGAATATGAATCCTCTGCATCGGAAATTGCTTTTGAGATTTGCTCGGCAGTGGGCCGTCGTGTTTTGCCACTCGAACCCATCGTGCTGAACGAGGGTGAGTATGCCTTTATGTATGCTCGAAATATTATTCAAGGCAGATGGCCTGAGGCAGAGAAAACGCTCCTCAAGGAGAATTACGCCTCTTTAATCTGGGAATACATCACGGATGTGATTAACGGTCCTTGGCCGGAGCTGGAGCCATATATTCTTCGTGAGAATTCCATGTTGCGTGAAGCCTACCCCCTCTTTTTGAAGGAGCTGAAAAGGTCGGAAGAGAAGGATGGTTGTTATGTGTTTGTGATCCCCAACCTGACTGATGGTGATCCAGCACTGGTCCCTGAGAACGAAGAGCATATGCCTGCAGATTGAAAGGCAGTGGACTTGAGTGTGGGGGTAGGTCGACGCTGATAGGGCATGCGACGGGAGGCCTTGGGGGAGAGCTAGCGCCCTGATGTTGCCGCATGCAAGCCCCCACACTCAAGGCCACCGTCGCAGCCACGCGGAAGCCACAAAGACACCGGAGCGGTACATGAAATTGCAAAAAGGCATGAAGCTGATCTACCAGGGATTTGAGCAATCGCCGTCCGTCGAGATCAAGGCGGTGATGCTCGAAGGGTACCAGGAGTACGACGGCGGGCTGCAAGGCGTTGCGGTTTGCTGGTTGAAAAAGCCCGGAAAGCCCAGCGCTTTCATCCCGTGTCAAAGCAGTGTTGACTTCGTCTGCGATGAACGCTTTGCCAATCTGAAGCCAGCTGGCCAGGTAAGCCGTTAACGGCGAGTCCGACATCTACGAGCTGGCTCAATAGATGAGTTTCGCATGCGAAACCACGCGCCAAGTGCGCCCGCACCGGACGGCTGCCGGGATAGAAAGGTAACAAAATGAAGCAGTCAAACGTCGCTCGCATCCGCCCTATCCGGTGGATCATCTATGGCATCAGCGCATTCGTGGTTTTGACCGCATGGCAGGGGTGGAATATTCGGAAAGAATACAATGCGGCGCGGGTCGAGGCTGTGCAGAGCTGGGGAAGTACTTCTGTTGCTCGGATGAGTCTCGTTGAAGGCTACATGCAAGCTTGTGAGAATGAGAAACCTAAGCCGCGTGAAGAAGGAAAACCGCCGGCTGGGCCGCTCACTTTCAAAGAGTGCGCCGCTCTGCTCGTTCGCAAACCCGGTGTGTCAGCACAAGAGTCGGCAAATCTTCTTCAGGTTATTGACCGCAGCACCGACAACGTTCAAGTCCCCATCCCTCTAAGGTGGCTGTAACTCGAAAATTATCGTGGCCAGGTGCCACCCGTGCCGGCGTGACGGGCCGGTATCAGCAAGCCAACTTCTGACACCTATCGCGGCTGCAAGGCTGCCCGCTGACGGCCGGAAGCCGTTAAGGAAACATTATGGATTTCAGCAAGCACGTACTGGCCGTGGTCACTTTGCTGGCGCTGGCCAGCGGCGCGGCGGCTGCCGCCGACTCTCGGTCTTTCCCTACTGCACAGCAGATGCAAGCTGCGGGGGAAAGGACTTGCGGCAACAACACCAAGTGCTGGCGCGAGTTTGCCATTCTGCAAAAAACCCAGGCGCAGAACGCCGTCGGCCTGTACTGGGTGAAGCTTGAATGGCGCAATAAGAACAAGTCCAAAAATGCTCTCACAACCTTCCCCCAATGCAAGACGGAGGATCAGGAGTGCTGGAAACGCCTGGTCAAGATGGCGAGCGTCGCGAACGAAGCCGTCACCACCCTGGACAAGTTCGATGATGAGGAAGGCGTCCACAAACCATAGGCCGTAACGGGAGCCGGACAATGAACCAGGATCAGCAGGCTGTATACCAGGCCTTGAAGGCGAATCCGCCCGTCAGCCGGTTGACCGGACTGGGCGCCGCCTTCTATCTCGGTTATGACCACCCTACCCTGCCGGTCGGCCAAGCGGGGCCCGCCGCGGGCCTACCAGGATCCAAGGCCCGGGCCGCATACAAAGCGGGCCAAGCCGCAGCGAAAGCCGGCCAGAACCACACGAGGAAAAAAGCATGACTGGAGTTCAACGTGAAGCGAGCTTCGATCAACGCTCCCGCGAGGAGATCGAAGCGGAAAAGGCACGCATGTCGCCAGTGCTGACACAGCAGGATCATGACAATTTGGATGCTTTCTTGAACGGCGTGCTGGACGACTTCAGCATGGGGAAACTCACCAAGTTCCAAGTCGTTCAGGGGCTGGGCCATGTCTTTGGCGCCATGGACAAGGGCAACTACCCGGAGGCCAGGCATTGGTTTGAGCAAGGGCGGAAGCTGATCCGCGGTGATTACGAATAGTGGCCACATAAACCCATCCTGGTGGTGCCCGTCCCGGGCGGCCGCCGTAACGCTGGAGATCAGAAATGTCCGATACGTTGAAGATGGCTCGCATCATCAGTGGCCACCGTATCCGCGAGGTCAATCCCGATGACGCGGACTGGCTGCTCGCGGTGCAAGAGCAGCAGGACCAGCTCGCAAAAGAAGTAGCAGCCTGGCGCGAACGCTTTCCTAGCCACCGGTATAGCGCGAAAGACGATTGCGTAGAACTCAAGTAGTCGCTCGGTATTATCGCGTCGCTTTGCCCATGCCGCCGGCCAGCGGCATCAGCAAATCGACTCACCAGGAGATCTACATGGAAAACTTTTTACGCCGTTATGGCGTGTGGTCGGTGACCACGATAGGTATCGGCTACACGCTCTTTGTGCTTGCAGGGGCGTCCGGCTGGAGAATCGGCGCGTGGTTGGCGGATCGGCTCATGCAATTCTGAGCCGTAGCGCGCTCCGAGGCCTGGCAGGAACCAATCGGCGCGCTGGCAGCCGGTACGTCCAGACTTATTCGTGAGGCCCTTTGCTCAGGCGTGCCTTCGCTTCCAACACCCTCACAATCAGCGGATGTTCTCGACGGAACACCGAGGTGTGCTGGCTGGACTTCTGCTTGTCATCAATTGCCTGCATTTTCTCTTCGCGCAGGGCTTTTGCCTCCTCATCGCCCGCGGCCGCCGGCAGCGCCTTCTCCGCTTGTTGGCGTTCTATCATTTTCCTATAGCACTCGGCGTCGGCATCGAGCAGAGCTTGGTATTTGGCATACATCTCGCGGCGCTCATCCGGGGAGTAAAACTCGTTTACCAGTTGCAGCAGACTGAGGGCGGACACCGAGGCATCCAAATGCTGCAGAGTAGCCAGCAGCGGTTTCTGGAGGTCCTTCACCAGGTCGGGCATTGTGCTATCCATCTTGCGTCACTTTTGTGGGGGAAAGGGTTTCAGAGGGCGCAGGCCTGGCGTGCGCCAGGATCCAGGCGTCGCCGGCATGTCGCCGTGAGGGTGGGATTCTATTCCGCCATGATTTTACTGCGCAGGTTGTTGCAGTAGCCGCAATAGCTACCATTTCTCAGATCCTCTTGGCTTAGAGGGGCATCACAGCGGCGACAGAGCTTATTCTCCAATTCGTGCTCACACCACTGACAGCAACCGTCACGAGTCAGGAAGGTATGGTGATGGCAGCTGTCACATTCTTCAAAGTCCGATGGCTGGCCGCTGAATTGGTCTGAGCCATCCAGCTCCTGCAGCATTTCCCAGATCATCTGAGGCCTGATCAAGTCGATCTGACCGCATCCATGGCACTTGTAGCGGAAGTCATGGGACTCAACCCTGAGGCCTGCCTCCATGTCTTCCGAGTGGGGCTGCAGCAAGTCGGAAAAACACGCGGGGCAGTAGCAGCGATCCAGCCAGCGCCGCATGCGAGGCGGCACGCCGGCTTGGCTCCACTGCTGCTCACATTCCTTGCGGATGGCCGCGTGAACCTTGTGATGCTTCAGCATGACGAGCCAGGATTCTTCCAGCAGCTCGGCGGGATCTTCTTCCAGTTCATTGGTGATGAACTCTTGCAGCAGAGGGAACAGGTCGGCCAGCATGCTGGCGATTTCGCCAAGCGGGTTGGTCGGGTGCAAGTGCTCCAGGAAGTTGCGGTTTTTTTGGATCCGCTCCAGGAGCGTCCAGTCGGTCTTGATGCCAAGATGTTCGAAACGCAGCCTAATGCCTTTGACATCGATCGTGGCCGGCCTGAATCGCCCGACTGGCTCCCAGCGAAGACCGCCGTCCCCATTGGGACGGGGAAGAAAGTCAGCGGGTGGGTTATGGATCAGTTTGTATGCCCCCTCAGCATCATCCGCCAGGGAAGCGATTTTGTATTTCAGCAGCAGCAATACGCCGGCGAACAGGTTCCGACTGGCGGACAGCGCGCGGGCAATCTCTTGCTCGCGTTTCTCTCCTTCCTGGGGGGGCTGGCTACGTATGAAATCCTCGACGCCGAGGCGGATCGAGGTCAGTGCGTTTTCCTTGAGTTTTTCGATATCAAGCGTTGTCATGGGGTCTTGCCAGAGAGAAAAAGGGTGAGGCCTAGCGCGATGGCGCCCGGCCTGTCGACGATTATTTAATGAGAAAAATGACGCCAGCGATGGCGATACCGAAGGGCCCGAGGCTCCCAATTACGGAACGGCCCATCCCAATGCAACAAATATTCAGGAATCCAACGACCGCGCCGTATGCGATCGCAAAGAGGGCCAATCCCTTCGCCAGCATGCCTGGAAGCGGCGCAAGGTAGATCAGCAATGCTGCAATGAAGGCAAGCATACCCAAAAACCCCTCCACACCGAGGTTGTATCGATCGCGCATAGCACTCCTTAGGTGCCGGGCGCACCCGGCCGTTGAGAACAAGGGCATATTCTAGCAGTCTGACCGCGCTCTTCGGAAAAGCCTCTCTATCAGATACATAGTTATCTATTGATTGATGGGGATAAGTAGAATACTATTGATTCATGTTCAACGCCGGCGGCGCCCTTTCCGACCTTGTGGGGTCGCCGGCCATTCTTGACGGGGACCAGCATGCAGCAAGTCAACAAACACTATGTGATCGCCTTGTGCGGCGTGACCATCGGCCGCAAGTTTCACTTGGCCGGCACCATCATTGGCATTTACCACGATGACGACTTCAGCGCGTGGCAGAAGGCTCACGAGATAAACCGCAAATCCGGGGCCGATTATGGCCGTCGGGCCGCGGTGATCGAAAGCGCTGAGCCGCTGAAGAAGGGTGATCTGCGTATGGATCTGGTCGAGGCCTGGGAGCGGCAAGAGCTCGACCGGCGCAAGCTCGAGCTGATGAAAGATATCCTGCGGCCGGAAAGCACCGGTGTCGATTTCAATCAACGCCGTGTCACCGGCGAACTGGCCCTGCTGAAAATCTCGCTGGACGAGCTGCGCGCCCTATACGAGGTGCGCGCCCGCGAGTCGTTGGAGGAGGACGAGCGCAAGGAGGTGCAAGAGGCCGAAGACCGCGCGCGGCGCAATGCGGCTTTGCACGATGTACGGAAGCTGGAGCTGCAGCGCGACGAAATCACCTATACCTTTCCCGCGGTGCGAGGCATCCAGGCCGGCCGCGCCTACTACGTCGCCCAAGTGCCCTACGGCGTGCTCGCCAAGCTGTTCAAGTTCGATATGGTGGCCAACCCTATCGACTACGTGCTGCCGGCGCTGACGGCCAGTGTGTCCGCGGAGATGGCTTTCGAGCCGGTGGCGCTGCCCGGCGCCAGCGACCGCGTCGGCATGCTGTCGATTCCGATCAGCGCGACGATGTTGATTAACGACGGTCAGCACCGGCGTAAAGGCATCGAGCTCGCGCTGGCGCAGCGGCCGGCTTTCGCCCAAGAGACCATCGCGGTGACGCTGTACTTTGACCAGGGCCTGGCGCGCAGTCAGCAGATGTTCGCCGACATCAACGCCAAGCAGGTCAAACCGTCGAGCGCAATCAACGCGCTGTACGATCATCGCAACCCTTTCAACGCCTTCGTGCTGAAGCTGCTGGATCATCTGCCCAAGCTCAAATCGCGCATCGACTTCGAGAACGCCAGCCCGGGCGCAAAGTCGCACAAGCTGTGGAGCCTGGTGGTGGTCCGCAAATTCATCACCTTGCTGACCGGCGTCAGCGAGAAGAACATCGCGGAACTGGAGCCGGCCATGCAGGCCGATTGGGCCGAGGTGCTGAATGCCTTCTTCCAGCAGTGCGCCCAGCACATCCCGCAATGGGACGCGATGATGGACAACCGCGTGGCCGCCAGCCAGGTGCGTGAGGAATGGGTGATTGGCCATGCAGTGTGGCTGGAGGCCCTGGCGTTGTTTGGCCGTCAGCTGCTGAACCGCGCCGGCACGGCGGAACAAGTGAACTGGACGCCGATGGCCGGCTTGGCCACGCTGGATCCGCAAAAATCGTCGAAGCTGTGGGAGGGACGTTGCGTGGTGCTGGGCAAAATGCAGAAGACCAGCGACGGCGTGAAGTCGACCGCGGCGCAGCTGCTGAAGGCGGCAGGCCTGCCGCTGACCAGTGAGCTGGAGGAGCTGGAGCAGCGCTTGACCGCCAGCATGGCGTAACCAGGTGTGGCGCACGGTTCCGACACCGCGCGCCACCTACTGAGGACCAGTAGTCCGCCCATCTTATCAGAAAGCCCCCATGCCCCGTCCCTACCCGATTACCGAAGCCTCCCTGGACCTGATGCTGACCCAAACTCGGGTCAGCTCGCCTGGCATCCGCGCGGCGCTGCAGGACCATTTCGTGCGCGGCCTGCCGCAGAACGAAGCGGCCGCCCGTCACGGAGTGGCGCCGCAGCAGTTGAACCCGGTGGTCCGCAAGATCCGCAGCAAGATCAAACCGGCCTTTGACGCATATGCCGATCTGGTCGGCGCCGGCGGCGCGTCGCAGCCGTGAGCCAGGGAGACAATCATGAGCTTGAGCTGGAGAGACAGCGCGCTGGCGGTGATGGACCAGGTGCGCGTCGAGCATTTGCAGGCCGGCGTCAACGATAAGGCGCAGATCGCCCGCGCCATCGATGCCGCGTATCCCTTTGGCGAGCGGACGCACTATCCGTACAAAGCCTGGCTGTCGGCGCGCAAGGCGTTTTTTGCGCGCCATGGCCTGCCGCTGACCACGCGCCGGCGGCGCCCGCCGGACTTGCTGGACGCCCTGGTTACCGGAGATCGCGGATGAACGTCGATAGGCAATACCCCTTGGCCTTGGATGGCGACCCGGAGCGCGAAGCGATTGAAGCCGTGCACGCCGCGACGGCGCTGTACACCGCGGAGCCCGTTGTCGACCAGCTGCTGGAACTGCTGCAGTGGCCGGCCAACGGCGGCAGCCTGCTGGATCCGAGCTGCGGCAACGGCATGTTCCTGGTGCGGGCGCTCGAGCGTGTGCTGGCGATGGCGCCGGCGGCCAGCGACGAGGCCTTGCTGCGGCTGACCGGCTGGGAGTTTTACCCGCCGGCGGCCGCGGAGGCGCGGCAGCGGGTCGAAACGCGCTTGATCCTGGCCGGCCGCAGTGCCGGCGATGCGCGGCGGCTGGCCGAGCGCATGGTGGTGTGCGCTGACTTCCTCACCGCGGGGCCTGACTCGCCAAGCGTCAATTTCATTGCCGGAAACCCGCCCTACCTGCGCCGGCTTCGGGTGCCGTCGCTGCTGCAGCGGCAATACGACACAGTCGTCCCGGGCCATGCCCGCGCGGATCTGTTGCACGCTTTCCTCGATCGTTGCGTGCGCTGCCTGAAGCCCGGCGGCCGCATCGGCCTGGTGACCGCCGATCGCTGGCTCGCCGCCGCCCAGGGCGCCGCGTTGCGCGCCGAGATGGGGCGCTACGTGGCCATCGCCCACCTACAGCGCCTGGACGCGCGCAGCACCTTCTTTCGCGCGAAAACCCGCGTTGCCGGCACGCCGCCGCGGGTGCATCCGGTGGCCTTGCTGCTGGCCGGCGCCGGCGAGCCGGGGTGCCAGCCGCTGAGCGCCGCCCCGATCTATCCTGGCGTCGATGCCGCGCGCTATCGCGACCGGCCAACGCTGGGCGAGCGGGCCTCGGTTCGCCTGGCGCCCTGGTTGGGGACCGATGGCGTGTTCCTGGTCGACGCCGGCGCCGCGGCGACGCTGCCGGCGGATCACCTGGTGCCGGTGTTGGCGCCGGAGGACCTCGCCGGCGAAGCGGTGCAGCCGCCGCGGCGCTGGGCCATCCGGACGGTCCCCGGGGTGCTGCCGGCGCCGTCGATCTGCCAGCACTTGCAGCGCACACTGCCGGCGATGTCGGCCCGTGGCCGCCAGGCCGGCGCCTGGCAGCCGCCCGAGTCCTTCCATCGCTGGGATTTGTCGCGGCCGATGTTGGTGCTGCCGCGGATCCTGGCGCGCGTCGCCCCGATCTGGTTGCCGGCCGGACGCTTGCCGATCAGCCACCAGCTGGCGATCCAGTGCGACGACGTGGCGCAGCTGCGGCAGCTGGCCGACGCCCTGCGCCAGCCGTTGGCCACCGAGTGGCTGCATGGCCATGCGCCGCGGCTGGAAAACGGCTATCACCAGCTATCCGCGCCGTTGTTGCGGCGCATGCCGCTGGCGATCGACGGATGAGCGTGCGGGTGGTGCGCCCGCCGTCTCGCTGTCCTTGATAGAATGTTGGCATTTTATTGCGGCAGAGGTGGAAAGAGATGGCATTACCGTCACTGGAAGGGAACTGGTTTTCAGGCAAGCGTGGGAACGCTCGCCTTTATCTGCTGGACGTGCGCGACAAGCGGCATCCTGAGGGAGCGCCGGTTGCGCAGCTGCTGGTGGAGCGTGAGGAAACCGTGGTGCCGGATGAGAAAGAGGGTCATACCTTCGAAGCCCGGCTGCAGCTGTTTTACCAGGTGCTCTGGTCAAGCGGAGGTCTGCAGCCTTTGGCGAGCGGCCATTTCCAGGCCAGTTACCGACGAGAGTTCGACGGCGGCGAGATCGTATCCTTGACCGGTCGTAATGGCGCGCCAGGAACGGTGTTCCTGGATCCAGAGTCGCTGCGGGGGCAGCGAGTCGGCACCTATCTGATGAATGAGCTGGTGGCTTGGGTGCAGCGCTGGCCCGAAGCCGACGTGCATCCGATCCAATTGGAGAACGCCCAGGCGTATGAAGCAAACCGCGCCCGCCGTAATCGTTTCTACGAACGGTTCGGCATCGTGTTCGACTACCAGGATGCAGGGTACCAGGAAGGCCGGTCGCGGCCGATGAAGGTGCGCGAGCTGCTCCCTGTTTTGTCTTGGCAAGAAAACATCCGGGAGCGCGATATCCGGGACGTGCTAGAAACGCAGCGGCGAGAAAATGAGCGCCTCACGTTCGAGCGGGACGGGAGGGTTCGCGCGCTGGAGCAGGCGAACGATCAGCTGCGGCGCGCATGCCGCCAGCCGTTGCGCTGGGCCGTGAGCCAGCTGTGGCGATTGCATGCGCCGAGCCGCGGCGTGGTGTTCCTGGCGCTGATGGTGGCGGGGATGTTGTGGTGGCAATTCAAGTCCTGAGCCTGGCCGTGGCCAGGCGCCGGCGACTGGCCAGGCACAAGTCATGAGCCTGATCCCTTTTGGACTGAAGGGCGAAGTCCTAGTGGAAGTCAGCGAAGTCGCCCAGGGCCTCGCCTGCGGCTGCGTGTGTCCGGGCTGTCGCGGCCCCCTGGTGGCGCGCCAAGGCCCGATCAACATCCATCACTTTGCTCACCACTCGCGTGCCTCCTGCGCCGAAGCCATGGGCCAGGCCTTGCTGCTGGCCATTGTTGAGGTGTTACAGGCGCCGGATTGCCAGTTGGGTCTGCCTGGTCCGCAAGCTCGCGTGCTATCCCTCGAGGCGGTGACGCTGCCGCCGGCGACGGTACCAGGTGGCGCAGCCATCCAGGTTTGGTACCGTCAGCGTGCGCTGCAGCTGCTGGTGGAGTGGGATCTCGCCGCCGGCGCCGCCACCCGCGCGCAGTGGCAGGCGCAGCGGGTACCTGCGATCGCGCTCAACTTGACGACCTTCGTCCGCGAAATCCAGCATCGGCAACAGAAGCAGATCCGCAAGGGCGATGTCCAACAGTGGCTGCGGGCCGAAGCTTACAAGAGCTGGATCTACCGCACGCCGCGGCCGGCGCCCTCCTCCCGGGTAGAGCCCCAGGTGATCTCCAGGCCCGCGCCTGTTCCATTCGCTCCGCTCAGGCTGGCCAGGCCGGAGGTGATCGTGCCGCGGCCGCGCAGCCAAACCCCTCCGAGTCAGGAAGAAATTCGGGCCGCACTGATGGCCCAGCTGGCGCATTTTGCGCCGTTGGCACCCGTCAACGTTGAGCTTTTTGTCTTCAGGATAGAAACGGCGATCCGCCTGGGCGTGCTGGCGGATGCCGGCCGGAGATACCTGTTCAAGAAGAACTTGATGCCGGCGGATGATCTATGGGTGGGGCAAGTTTTAAAGCGGCTGGGTTATGGCGTTGAGTGAGAGAAACGAATGATATCGTCTGACTTAATATTCCAAATCACGCCATGCCGGAGGCTAGAATTTAGAGGACATGCAGAAAAAACATGAAAGGAGAACTTGCGTCTAGATAGCAAAAAGGACACCCCTTAAGTAAGAAGTGCCCCTCTTAGCCAGTGTAGGGTGACCCACACGATGCTTATATATAAACCGTCGCTGGTTTCAGTATCGTTGAACGTCCCCCACTGGTCAAGCTCCCCGCACGTCTTTTTCCGAGGTCAGATTGCAAAGTGTTCAAGGGGTTTGCCCATGAGCGCCGTGTAGTTGGCCTGGCAGTTTTCAGCCGTCCACTCATGCCAGTCCAAGCAGTTCTCGAACTCACCGGGTTGTTTCACCGTCGAACGCAATTCTTTACCGGCATGCGCCAAACAGAATGCCCCGACAACTGCTGAATTATCTGCGCCACGAAACCAACTCGATGACACCTCGGCTACATGGACCATCTGCATCGTTTCGTGGCAGTAGAGTGTTACGCTGTGGCTCATAATTATTTTCCGTGATCGTGCCTCTAGTTTTCCAGCCAGAACACGACTCTAACGTTACTCGGTTCACCTAGTGACTTAAGAGTGGCCATATTTTTGAAATAGGTTTTACCCAATGCTTCTTGTAGAAGGTGCGAATATTCGGTTTCGAGAATCTCGCTTACAAGTAGCCACGAAGCAGAATGCCTCTCATCATAAATAATGGATTGGATCTGATCTTCTCGGGGTATGGCATGGCCTGACCTATCGCATGACTCAGCATTTTCATCCAGTAGCTCTTCGCTGATATCAACCGGAAGACCGCGCAGGGTATTTATCCCGCGCAGAAACGTTGACAGCAGGTGGTGACGGCTCGGAAATGGAGTCGTTGTCATGCTCCCGTCTACATCGATGAAGACAGGTTCCGTTACCAGCAGCCACCGCCCCTGCTCCTCTATCTTCCGTTCAATGAACGATGTAATGTTTGTTCCCATTGCGGCAGGTATCCTTTCCGACAACCGGCCGGCGCGGGCGGCCTTGACCGCGAGGTTTCGCACGCGAAACTCTGGTTGAAGTCTGCTTGTGGTTGCCGGTTCTCGCCCGGCAGCGGCTAGCAGGCATTTCCGTTCTGGCCGCCTTGGTAGGGGCGGTAGGGTTTGACAACCTGCCGACCATCCATACTCTCTCAAGGTTTACCGGGTCTTGCTCGCGCTCACCGCCGTTGTCGGAGTATCTGGCTATCGGGTTCCTGTCCTACTACCCCTACCGGGGCGGCCTGTTTTCCGACTATTCAGTCATCACTTAGTGGGTCAATTTCAATCCGGTCCATATTTGATTCAAGTGCCAGATGAAATGCAGTTTTTGAGTCACATGGAATGATATTTGCCTCGATCTCATCCCAGCCTAGTCTTCGTGCAGCGAAAGCCAAACGGTTACCGCGTATAACTTCGAACTCACCCTCTTCAACTGGTCGAATCAGTATCGGCGTTTTCTGGCCATCGGCATCAAGCTCAACCGCCAGTGCATAGATAGCTTCTGCCGTATGCTTGTGTAGACTATATTTGCCAATAACAAGCTTGCTTGTTGATATTTTCATTTTCTATGTTCCCTGGGGTTAGTGGGCCTCCTTGGATGCGTCAGACTTCACCCAGGTAGAAAGCCGAGCAAGCAGGCCGAGCATAAAAATGGGCACTAGGGCAATCAATAGATTGATCGTCAATCCCATAACTGCCCTCAACAGTAGTGATGGCCCGCGGATTACCCAGGGGAGTTCGGTTGTCGATGGGAAAATTCCTCCAGTGAAGAACTCATGCGCAAGGTACGCTCCGGGCCAGTGCCACGGCCATGCATGCCAGGCAGATGGTTGGTAGGTCAGCGATGACCATTCAAACCACATGATTGCCTCATATCCTCCCCAGCTGAAGCCGAGGAGACAGAGGGCGAGCAAGAAAAAGGGCATAGTCATTTTCCGGGGTCTTACTGGCCGCGGGCTGCGCGGGCCTGGTTGACGATTTTGACCAGCTTTGGCCGGTAGTATTCATTGCCCGGCATGCCGCCCGGCTCGAACGCTTTTTCAGCATATTCGGCCTGGAATAAAATCAATTCATCAGCTAGCGCCCGAAGCAGCTCAAGCTCTGCCGTGACAAGTGCCGCGCCCTCTACAACAGCCTGCCGGCGTATCGCCGTTGCGCGCTCGCTTTTATCTTCTATGTGCAGGCTGGCATCTACTGCGCGATCCAGAGCGGCAGTGATTTGCTCGTCAGTTAGCTTCATCTCTAAACCTTTCTCTCGGCTTCCAGCCGGTAGTGGGCGACCAACTGGCTGCAATGTTTCGCATGCGAAACTCTGTTGAGTCTGCTCGTTGCTACCGAGACTCGCTCGGCAGCGGCCAGCAGGCTTTTCCGGTCAGTTTGATACCTTGGCGGGCAGGAAAGAATCCAACGTCGAGCGCTCGCCAAATACCTGTTTGCTGGCCGCTGAAATCTGCTCAATCGTGCCGTTAAACAAGAAGCCCTTTTGTGCTGGCATCGCCAGCACCTCCGGCAAGTTATGCGCTGCATCGGCCAGAGCATAGATGGCTTTGCATGCAGATTCTGGGTTGAACTTTCCACCGCCTAAAGCGCTGACATGGCCTTGTCTTGCAGCATCCCCAGCAATCCCTCGAATTTGCACTAGCAGTTCGCCGAGCAGCTGAAGTGCATCTTGGTTCTTGTCCATTTCGTCATCCTTGTTGTTGTTCATGGCGGCGGACGGCCTGCGCAGGCAGCTACCTGGCCGCGATATTTTCCGTCCCGTTACTTACTTGTCTGGGCGCGCCAAGGAGCGCTTAATTCTGCTCACGGCCCGCGCATCCCGTTTTGCCCATTCTCTACTACGCTCCACCTGCTGGAATGCAGCCCAATCCGCTTCATTGGCTTTTCGCATCGCTACAGCCCATTTTTGGAAACTTGTTACTGTTGCGCTGCCTTGAGCTTTGGCTCCACTTGCAAGATACGGATCTGCTGTTCGCCAGATTGCGACCGCATTTAGTCCATCCTGGCCAACAGAAACCACAAGCCGTTGCTCTCCAGCTGCGTTTTGATAGACGTGATCCCGTTGAATTGGCAACACATCAGCCATCTCTCATCTTCCTTTTCCGCGAATCAGTCACAATTCCAGCCAAGCACCAAAATGCTGGCTTCGTTCGGTATTACTTCTGCAATACCGAATGTCTGAAGGGTCTCCGCCATGGATGCAAGAGGATAGACCGCCTGCTGTAGTAGGGAGGGATCGCCTGACTCTACGCCAAGGGATTTGAGAAACAGAGCGTATGCCTGCTGATGCTTAGGCTCCACCCCGTAATCAAGTCCGGCCGGTTCGAATGCAGCACAAAAATCTTCGTTTGCGATGGCATTCAGCGTGGCTGTTGCCTCTTTGGTGGTCGGGTGAATGACCTTCACGAAGCCCTCAAATTGATGGATCGCAAAGCCGCCGCAGTCATGGCCTTCCAGCCACTCCCAACCATCGCCGTCATCAGCACTGATGCTCCTTTTCCAGAAAACCAAAACTGGCTGATCATCAGCAATTTGTGCGCTCTCACGAATTGCCCAAATTCTTGGCATGGAATTCTTTCTTAAATCTTCCCTGGCTACCGGCCAGCGCGGGCGACGACTGCCGCATATTTTCCGCTATTCGGCAATGAACACGGGTTCTGCCGACGCCAGAGCGTTTTCCAGCGCGTCTTGGTCTACATCGAACTGCGCGCAGGTATGCCATACGGCGTCATTGATTGCCTGCAGATCGC
This sequence comes from Chromobacterium sp. FG22, assembly GCF_057809415.1. Lineage (NCBI taxonomy): Bacteria > Pseudomonadati > Pseudomonadota > Betaproteobacteria > Neisseriales > Chromobacteriaceae > Chromobacterium > Chromobacterium sp. FG22. Next base: position 27,017 of record NZ_JBMDJX010000029.1, read on the forward strand.
CGGCTTTGACGCCTTTCAGATTCTCCAGCAAGGACGCAAGGGCTTCGCCTACACTGGCCGTATCAGTTTTGTATTGCAGTTCGCTTTGCATTGTTTCGTTCTTCCTACGGTTGCCGACCGGTGCGGGCGCCACCTGGGCGCGGTGATTTCCGAGGGGACTACCTGGTATCAGCTCAAGAAGGGAGCCAAGTAAGGAAGTGTTTGGGCCGCAACGATGCCGCCTGCCGCATTCTCCAAAACCGATTTAATGCTGTTCGCTGTGGCTTTGATTACGTGCCACTTTGGCTTGGGCGATACCGCCTGAGCCTGCAAAGTCGCCAGTTCGGACCGCAGTTCATCGCCAGGCTCACCAGCGACCTCGCCTCGATCAAGGGTCCCATGCAAAACATCGATCAAGGCTTTAAGGGCATCCAGGTCGGCCGTCTTGGTTTGCATCTGATTGGAGCTATTCGATCCAATCTGAATTTGCGACCCAGTCACGTCGCCAAAGTGGTAGTGCTGCTGAACCATTTGCTTCTCCTGGGGAGTGAAAGTCATCCCTTCACCGAGTACGCCACGCTCTTCGAGATCCAACGCCCATTCCAAGATGCGACTGCGAACCTTCTCAACAATGCCGTGAATTTGGACTGTGGAGAGACTAATTGCCGGACGCATAGGCACCTCCATGCCCTGCATCAGACGGTGCTCCAGGTCAGCGGAAAAAAAGGAAAACAACCCCTGTTTGCTTTGGGACAATTGAACCAGCTCAGGAACAGATTGGCGAACCCTAGTCAACGTCAGGTGCTCTGCTGACTCAGCGGTCGGCATCATTAATGGGATAGGGCCGTTGATGGGGTTGAGGGCTTTCAACTGACCACGCAACAGCCGGTAGTCGGGGATGTCTTTTCCCTTGTTGTAGCCATTTAACTCGCCGTCGATCCAATCAACAAGGTCGGGCACGGCTAGCCGGCGAGCGACCACCAGCGCCTTGAGCAATAGGTCGGCTGTAGAAACGGCTGGATCGGTGGCCATATTGACCAGCTCAGGAACGATGGCTGCCATAAGTCCTTCCTTAAAGTTGTTATTAAACGGAACACCAAAGCTAACCAGCCACGGGCGCTAAGCGCAATTTTCCGGTCAGTCGGTAACGCCCAAGTCACCGCCCAAAATGAGCGACACCTTCTCACCACGTTTTGCCCGTGCAGCAATATCCGCGATCATCATTTTGTCCCCCTCCGCGACCAGCTCTTCAGGCACACCAAGTTCTTCAAGCGTTGCGGCAGGCCCGGCAACAATTTCAAATCCCTCGCCATCCTCCGTTTCCTCAGCTTCCATCTTGCAGATCAGAAATGCGCCATTGTCATCTACTCGCGTTTGATACAGGCCATCTGCGCTGACGTAGTATCCAGGATTCCCAGGGCGATGATTCCAGATCACGTCAGGTTGCATTGTGGTGGTTTGCTGATGTTGGTTCATAATTCTCTTTCTGCGCGGCAGAGCCGCATTGTTGCCCTTCTGGGGCGGTTATGCCGGCAGCGACCGGCGCGTCTTTTCCGTGGTAATTACCAAAGTTTCAGGGCCGCAGGCACTTCGGCATTGATAACTACAAACATGCCCAGGTACACACCCAGCAACCAGTATTTTTTGAGCAGAACCTTCAGTGTTCTCATATCGCCTCACATTTTCCGTTGGAATCAATCAGGAATGGAAACATGGCCGTGTTTTTGAGCACTGGAGACAATCGAATCAACCCTTGCTCGCAAATTCGCATACTCACGCGGGGACAGCTTCTCCCCGATGTGTATTGAAATCAGTTGTTCTGCAGTGGCGTTCCCTTCTGCCGCTTCACGCAAAAAAGAAATTTGCGACGAAGTAAGTTCAGTGCGCTGAGCTTCATTCACCTTCAGATGCGTGTAGAAAGCGACCATTAAACAAAGGGTTACCAGAAAACCATATAGCAAAAATGAATCCACTTTATATTCCATTTCCGTTCTGGCCGCCTTGGTAGGGGCGGTAGGGTTTGACAACCTGCCGACCATCCATACTCTCTCAAGGTTTACCGGGTCTTGCTCGCGCTCACCGCCGTTGTCGGAGTATCTGGCTATCGGGTTCCTGTCCTACTACCCCTACCGGGGCGGCCTGTTTTCCGGTATCTATGAAACCATCCGGAATTTCCGGATAGTTCGTGCTGAATAATTTTCCGGGGTCTTACTGGCCGCGGGCTGCGCGGGCCTGGTTGACGATTTTGACCAGCTTTGGCCGGTAGTATTCATTGCCCGGCATGCCGCCCGGCTCGAACGCTTTTTCAGCATATTCGGCCTGGAATGAAATCAATTCATCAGCTAGCGCTCGAAGCTGCTCAAGCTCTGCCGTGACAAGTGACGCGCCCTCTACAACAGCCTGCCGGCGTATCGCCGTTGCGCGCTCGCTCTTATCTTCTATGTGCAGGTTGGCATCTACTGCGCGATCCAGAGCGGCAGTGATTTGCTCGTCCGTTAGCTTCATCTCTAAACCTTTCTTTCGGCTTCCAGCCGGCAGTGGGGGACCAACTGACTGCAATGTTTCGCATGCGAAACTCTGTAGAGTCTGCTCGTTGCTACCGAGACTCGCCCGGCAGCGGCCAGCAGGCTTTTCCATTGGTTTAATTCTTTGCGGCCAGTTCAGTGATTAACAGCAATACAACTTCCTTTTGACTTGCGGAAAGGTTTCGAAACATACGTACCAAAGTAGCCTCTTGCTCACTCTCGCAAATCCCCTGTTCGAGATGATGGCCCGTCAGAACATATAGCAAATCCACGTTGATGGAACCCAAGGCGGATAATTGAGTGGCCGTAGGTGACGAAACTCCCTTTTCCCAATCTACGAGCGTTCGCCGCTTTGCTCCTGAAACCTCGGCAAATGTCTCTTGCGTCATTCCCAACCGCTTACGCTCATCACGCAAACGCGCGGCTATAGTGCTATGAGACACATCCATTTGTTGGGATTCCATAATTTCCGATCAGCTACGCCAGTCGTTGAGTACGTTCGAATTTATGAATGAAGCACTCGCCGTTATGTGCGCAAAGCCATACACCATTGTCGAAATAATTGATGACGACATGGATTTCCGGATTAACGCCATCAGCATCGGGAATCCAATCTTCATCGTTGCGAACCATGTGGGCAATCTGTTCTGCTAATCTGTCGCTTATGGTGTGTTGCATAGTAATTTTCCGATGGCTAGTGAGGCTTCGAGCCGGTCAGCTCGGTGTAAATGCTTTCCCACTCGATCCGCTCGACGTTTTTTTCGTTGCGCTGGCCTTCCCAATCTTCCACCACCCGACCGTCGTCTATCAGCTCAACCCGATCACGCGCAGCATGCCACGCGCCATGTGCGTAGTCCGCCAAGCGCTGCAAATCCGCGTCCGGCAGATGCTGGCCATCCTGATGCCGGCGGTACAGCTCGGACAAATCGTCGTAGTTGGGGAACATGCGAGGCTCCTGTTTTTAGAGGGGGTGGCCAGTTTCAGACAATTCGCCGGTATCAACAAAGTGTTGCAGGATCGGTAGCAGTTGTGCGACTTGTTCACGGGTGAGGTGCATTCCCGTCGTCAGCAGAACGGCATCGGGTAGCGGGTACGGCACCCAACCCGTAGTCTCGGTAGTTTCCACTCCGTGTGCCGCCGCGTTGCACGCCATGATCTTGGGTTCGGCGTCATCAACGCCAAGCCACAAGGCGTCTTCGGTGACCAGACTGCTTTTCTGAAGGCGGCATGGTGCGTCGTTGCGATCACGGAAGGCTATCGACGCGAAACCATGTTGCGTTTTGGTGTGATTCATAATTTTTCGTCCTATTTGTTTTTCATGGCGTTTATCAGCATTTCGGCTGACTGCCAATCGCGGAGGAACTGAACAAAATTCCTAGGGTAGATACTGTGGTTCTGCTCGCCGCTAGGACTGATGGCGTGCCGAAACAGCGTTGTTGCCGCCTCCGCAATCTCGTTTTCCTCAGCCATCCCAAGCGCCAAAACTTCACTTTGCTTGCGGCCTATTAATGTGAGTACAGCGCAAAATGGATCGGTTTCTGCTTCGCCCCGGTCGATGTGATCTGCAACCTTCCGCAACCACTCCACTATACGGCGGCGCTCCCTCATCTGTGCAATGGTTGCTTTTCTGTCAAGCAGCCGGGTTACGTCAGCCATTTTCTTTTCCGAGTTATTCCTGCGCCTTCAAAACGTCCGCTTTCTTCTGGCATTCAACGCATCGCCGCTCGTGCGGCAGCTCAAGGAAAGCCGCCAGCTGCACGATCACCACGCGCCGGCTGGGCCTGGATGAATAGCGACACCTCGAACGGCTTCCGCTTTCGTTTGCCAGGTGAATACGCTTAGGCTCCATGACACAATTTTCCGCTATTCGCTGATCTGCTGGACGGAGGCAAGCGCCACGTTGCACCAGTAGCCGCCAGAGCCAGCCCAACGAACCTCCTGCCGGTCCTCATACACTGACTGAACCGTGACGATTTGCGCTCGTGCGGTCGTGTATTTGCGACGTGGGCCAGTCGTCGTTACAGCGGCCCCTGCTTGGATGCGGACCCGCGAGCCGGATTTGATCGTTTCGGTGGTCATAGGAAATTTTCCGTGAACACTTAATCGTTCGATTTGCACAGATCCCATATACGATATCGATCCTCAGTATCCACCTCGTTGTAGTGGACAATACTGCCCAACAGGTCAACGTTGCGGGCGAGGAGAGAACTCACTTCTTCTTCTGAAACTGGTCGCTTCAAACCGGTTTCCATGTGCCCTTGTACCTGCTGAAACAGGTCATCCGTCAACTGCAACTGAAATACTTTCATGGCTACTTTCCGATGTCAGTGGAAGTAATGCTGGATGATCTTCGCGCCGATGAAAATTAGCGCGCCGACAACAAACATAATCATCTTCGACACACCACTGCCAGGATGTGTTGCTTGAGCCAAAAGTCCATTAGGCCGGGCTTGCTTGGCTTCGGCAGCGGTTGCCTTGAAATCAGTCCACAGCATCAGGGCAGTCAGTATCCCAAGCAGCAGTGCAGCAACTGGCAGGGCTGAGTAGTAGGCAAGGATGGCAAAACCCAATACAAGCCAAGTCAGGACATTCCAGATCATGAAATTTCTCCTATTTTGAAGCCAGCAGCGGCCGGCGCGTCTTTTCCGTGGGTCAGGCCGGAACGACTTCCAGCTCGTAATCGACCATCCAGTCGGTGCCATTACCGCCATCGTCCGTGACGACACCGTTATCCAACTGGTAACGAATTTCCTGCTCGAATTCCGCAATGGAGTCGCAGCCCATTTCCTCCAATTCAGCCGGCGACACTTCGATCCTGATCTTCATGTGAACCTTTCTGCCCCTATGGCACTTGTGAATCGTCTTGCTGATGCCGGCAGGGACCGGCATGGACAAGGCGTTTCCGCTATTCGGTCATGAACATGGGTTCTGCCGATGCAAGGGCGTTCTCCAGCGCGCCGAGGAACGAACTCACTTTTTCTGCTGCTGATTGTCCATAAAGGCCAGTTTCTCGGCCTCTTTATCAGTAAGTTGTCGCACCTCGGCAGGGACAGTGGGCAGGTTAGCGATCAACGCACCTTTCCAGCGAGCCAAGCCACAGACAACCTCGTACATGTCACCAACCGGCCTCACGATTAGAGGCTTTTTGACCCCATTTTTCTTGATGTCATCAGCGATTGCTCGGGTGTATTTATTAGTATGAGTATCCCCCCGCAACGGTTCGTAATACTTCAGCAGCGAGAGCTTGATCTGAACAATTTTGGGCACGAGTCATTTCTCCTGTCCGGCTACCGGCCGGATACGGGCGCCACCTGGGCGCGGTGGTTTCCGTGGGGTTAGTGGGCCTCCTTGGAGGCGTCAGACTTCACCCAGGTCGAAAGCCGAGCAAGCAGGCCGAGCATAAAAATGGGCACTAGGGCAATCAATAGATTGATCGTCAATCCGATAACTGCCCTCAATAGCAGTGATGGCCCGCGGATTACCCAGGGGAGTTCGGTTGTCGATGGGAAAATCCCTCCAGTGAAGAACTCATTCGCAAGGTACGCTCCGGGCCAGTGCCACGGCCATGCATACCAGGCAGATGATTGGTAGGTCAGCAAGGACCGTTCAAACCACATGATGGCCTCATACCCTCCCCAGCCGAAGCCGAGGAGACAGAGGGCGAGCAAGAAAAAAGGCATAGTCAGTTTCGAGGTCTGATTCAATTTGAAGGGTCGTTTCAAAAGCGGGCTGGGTTGAATACCAGCCTGCACACTTGCAGGATTCGAACCTGCGTTCTCCTTATCGGGTGTCCTAACCGCTAGACGATTGCGCAGCGTGGAAGCGACTCCATTTTGTGCGCAAGCGGGAATCGAACCCGCGCTTCCCTGTTCGGATGGTCCTATCCTCTGGATGAAAGTGTGCCGGGAAAGTCGCCTTCCCCTGCGTGCCTACCACGCTGCCGCTCGCGAAACGATCCTTTAGCAATTTTCCGAGTCAAGCCGCCGTGCGGTTGCTGGCACCGGCAAGGTGGTTGTCGATCCAGCGCAGGCAGTCAGCTTGCGTGGCTTCCGAGTGAACCTGCTGGCCAAGCCCAACATGCCAGCGGCCGACGTAGCCAGGCTGCATGTCCGGATTGAGGTAGACCAGAAACCCCCGGTATTCGTAGTCGCCTTGGACGATTCGCTTGCATTTGTGCACTGGGGGAGCCATCGCTTGTTTTCCGTGGCCGATCAGACCGCACCGAATTGGCGCAAGGGTCGGATGATAAGGCGGTTGAGTTGCAGGTTGGGCATCAGGTTGGCAACACAGCTGACGGCCTGATCGACGGCGTGGAAGTTGCCGTTCTTACGGGTGCGCTCCGCTATATCATCAAGCTCCTGCGCCGCTTGGCGCATACGCACAGCCATATCGGCGATAGCCTCAGCAGTCGATTCAACATCAATTTGATTTTCAGTCATTTTGGTTCTCCAATTTTTCACAGCGTTGTTGATGGTCTAAATATAAACGCCTAGGCGTTTATATGCAAGTAGAAAATTCAACTTGCATCGGCTTGTTGCGGCAAGTACACACGGCGGATTTTCTCGTCGGTTACGCGAATGCGCCGGACAGCATTGCTCACCTGCTGTGGGGTATCCACGTCGTGCGCCCGCGCTGCCTCAAACGGCCCCATGCCTCTCACCAGCACATCCCGCGCCGCCTCCTTCAAAGGGCCGGACTTAGCACGGATTATCTCGGCAACTACCTCGAACTGATCGTTCGTCATTCCCTCATGCTCTCCCTGTTGGCGGCCAGCGACTCAGAATGGAAACCAGCCACCCAACGTATCTTGCGGTGCCCCACACTACCGTCACGAGCCAGCCAAAGCCAATAGCCGCGATCACGGCGATCCAGCCCGCGCCAAGCCCCAGCTTTGGGCCAAACCCCGCCAGCAGCCCCGCAATCAGGCCGGCATAGTTGTAGCTGATGAAAATTCTCACCTTGCCGAACTTCACCGCTGGCCCGTCAGCAATACCCCAGAACAGCAACAGCGCCCACAGCCAGCCTCTACGGCGTGTGATGGCCGCAGCGTTTCGTTCGGTGTGAGCATCAAGCGCTGGCGGTTGCCAAGCCAAGTAATGCCACGGAGATTTCATCAGATCACCCTGGCGACGATCGCCCCTAGATTCATCGGATCGCACTCCACCAGCTTGCGCACCGCTTTGATGCTGGTATGGCCCAGCAGCTCCTGGATGTGCCTAAGATCGCCGCCGCCAGCCTCGCCACTCTGGTGCCGGCGATATAGCTTGGTGGCGAACGTGCGCCGCCCGCTCGTTGCGCTAGCGCCCTCGATGCCGGCCTGGGCGAACAGCTTGCGGTAGAGACTGGTCATCACGTCGCAAGCATAGGACGGCTTGCCGTTTACTACCCTCTTTGTCATCGCCATGCTGCGCCCGTCCTCTGTTACGAATAAGGCACTCTCCGGTTGTAAGCCACGGAATGCGTCGCTCGCCATCGCCCCAAGCCCGTTTTTGCGGCGCAGCTCCAAGTAAGCATCAATGCTTGCCAGCACCTTCTTGTTGACCCAAAACAGCGGGCGCTCGCGCCGGTTGTAGGCGATGTCTGGCCGAACACGCCAGTCTCGCTTTGCGGTGCCGTCCTGGTTCAAATAGTCGTCCACGCGGAGTAGAGCTATCTCGGTCGGAGTGAGGGCCGTCCCAAACAGTACATGCAGCAGCGCCACGTCCCGCTTCTGGTTGCGACCGGTAATGCTGGCCACCGTAACCGCGTGTTTGAACTGGTGGTCTTCAACGATAATTGCTTTTGCCATAGCCTGAATTAGCATGAAAATGGAACTATTCAGATACAATAGCACGAAAAAAATGCCTGAACCAGCCTGCAAGCCAGTCCTGGCGGGCTTCCTCGGGAAACACCTTAGGTAGCCAAGCCCAATGAAAGGTTGCCACGTATGACTATCTGCCTGTCCGGCAGTGAAAACCAGCGTCGTCTTACGAGGCTTCTATTTACTAAGCTGCCTGTCCGGCAGTAAATGAAATGCAAAATCAAGCTCTACTATTGCTAAGCTGCCTCCCGGCAGCGTCTAGCAATCTATCCCTGTTTCGCGGCTTATGCAACACGGTACACATGCGATCAACATCACGCTTGATCAGTTGATGCATAGACACCTAGATTGAGCATAGCTCTTGGTTCGCAATGGGAAACCTCCAGTTGCTGTGCAACAATTCAACAGAGTTACTTGTAGAGGCCGACTGCAGTGCACCTTGACGACGATCATCTCAACCATGGTCACGATGATACCGATTGTGGCCAACTCGCCGACTACCATGGCATTCCCATTGCCTTACAAGCAACGCTGGAAGCCGCAAATGCCTACTTGGGCGCCACACTGGCCGACGGTACACGACGCGCCTATCGTAGTGATTTCAGGATTTTTACAGACTGGTGCTCAGCCTATTCATTGGCGAGCACCCCTGCGACGCCTGATAGCATCGCTCTGTTCTTGGCTCACCAGGCCCAATCCGGACTTGCCACGGTGACGCTGAATCGTCGCCTCGCTGCTATCCGCTACGCGCACCGACTGCAGAGCCTACCCTCACCGACCGAGCATGCGCTGGTGCGGGATACCCTGGCCGGCATCCTACGCAGACACGGTCAGCTGCCAAAGAACCAGAAGGAGCCGCTGTCCGACCTAGAGATTGCGCTGCTGCTGCGCGCGTGCCCGGACACCCTTGGTGGGTTGCGTGATCGTGCGCTGATCGCAGTCGGGTTCGCCGGTGCTTTTCGTGCTGGCGAGTTGGCCGCTCTCACACTTGAGCGGTTGACGTTCCAAGCGGATGGCCACCTTGTCGCCTTGTTACCGAAGTCGAAAAATGACCAGCATGGGCGTGGTTTCGAAAAGCCAATCTACAACGGCTCCCGTTTGACGCCGGTCAGTCACCTACAGGCCTGGCTCAACGCCTCTGGTATTAAAGAGGGACCAATTTACCGCGTGGTGCATCGCTCCGGTGCGTTGCAGCCGGCCGCGTTGTCGGCAGACTGGATCTGCCGTCGAGTGCAACAGTTAGCCAAGACGGTGTTGGGAAAAGATAAAGGGGCTATCGGCGGGCACAGCCTGCGCAGCGGCTTCATCACCACCGCGGCCGAGTACGGCGAGGATGTGGCGCGCATTATGGAAGTCACTGGGCAGAAAGATCCTAGGACAGTGCTCCGCTACATCCGCCGTGCCAATCGGTTCAAGGGGCATGCTGGGCGAGGATTTTTATAGCTGCAGGCGCTTGTTGCGCTCATGCCTCCGCCTACTGTTAGGGCCCGGAGGGTATAAAACCGGTTTATTTGGGACGATGTCAGTATCCCTATGGGCCGTGGATATGTGGGCAAACCTGCATCCAGAGCATGGATAAGTAGGTGGATAATCCGTGGACGAGGGACGGCTCGTTCCTCTCCTCTCGCCCACCAGTTACCCACCTACTTATCCACCCTCTGAAACCCGCGCAGGGTTGTCCACATACCCACCGCGTCGATGTACAGCGTGGCCTTCGGCATTCTCGATCATCAAATTTAATTTTTTTGACGTCAAAAGCGGCACGCCGGCCTGGCTCTAGCAATGGAGGAACAGAGTGGATGACGGCGAGGAATTCTCGCATGCGAGAATTTTAACGCATACCTGTGACGCGAATGTCAGTGTGGGTACATGTCAATATATGGAGAGGGGAAGAGTTCCTCTTCCCCGCGCTATCTGCGCTCCCCTTCTCCGCCCTACGCGGGCCGCGTAACCGTTCCGTGGCGCCGGGAGGAATGGGCTCCGCCCATTATTTTGAATGCCCTGCGGGCGGCCGGTCTGCAGTTAGGGAGGGGAGTGCTTTCGCGAAAATGGGGAGGGGTGCCCATGACCCAGCAAGATCATGGGCGGGAGAACTCGTAGGACTCTGTGCAAGAGATTTTAGAGCTTCCAAGGTCGATTCTACGTAGGCTGAACCGCAATTGCAAACAAATACCTTGCGGCTTTTACGTCAAAACATATTTGACTGTAGTTGACTTGAAGGGTTTATGAGGGGATAATATTTTCATCCTCTGTAATTTAGAGGATGCGCTGGGTTCTCAACGGTGTCAGCAAACGCCATGAATCCAATCAATAAATCTCTGTGCAGGAGTATTGTCATGCATGTTAAACACCAATCCAACAGTTCTTTGATCTTTCTCGCAGTTGAACGATTTGGCAAGCTCGTCAAATGGGGGTCTCGCCTCACCTTTGTTGAGTTTGGTAAGCGCATCCAGAAATTCGCGAAGGACAAGCATAGTCAGCAACTCGCAGAATTAATCGGCAAGACCGACGGTCAAATTTGGCGTGGTTTATCGGGAATCCAGCTGAGCTGGAAAGGATTGTAAATTTAACGGGGCGGGTCTTCCGCCCCATTTGGAGAGCCTAATGGCGAAAAATATCCAGCGTCTCACTCCTGAGGAGTTCGAGGCCTTGATGCCTAGCTTGAAGCGTCTATCGCTTGGAACCATAGAGGTGGCGCGTGCTGTATTGGTAGAAGGGAAATCCCAGGCAGAGGTAGCGCGGGAAACTGGGAAGTCAAAGCAACTGGTCAGTGCAAATTGCAAGATAGTGTTGGATTATATTGAAGATGTGCCGCGCGGTTGGGTAAAGGAAGAAGTGTGCTTGCCAAAGGATGTGATGGAAGAAGTCCGGCAGATCGAACGCCGTGAGCGGGCCAAGCTCTCTGGGTAGTGCAAGGAGTGGTCCATTAATTATTGGGTAGGGGAACGAGCCTATAAACAAGGTGCTGGGGTTCACTCACAGTAATCGTTCTCTACTAAATAAAAAAGATATGCGCATTCATGCGCTTTTTTTTTGTCCAAATCACGTTGTATTTTAGTCAAATATTATTTGACTTGATTTGACTTTCGGGTAAATAAAGAGAATAATGAATCATAGCCTGAATTAAGGCGGATTCGATTAAATCACCTGGCAGCAACCGGGTGTTATGCAAATAACTCTGTGCAGGAGTCCATCATGGAATTGAGTCTCTCTGGTGAATTGACCATCGCGAAACCTGCTGTTTTTTCCGATGTTATAAAGTCCGGTGGTAGTAAGTCGTATATGTACATTGATGTCGTATATGAGGGTAATTTATTCGACAAAAAGGTTAAAGGCCTTGGTCTGGTGGTTTGTGGCAATGAGGTGGTCAAGATCCGTGAGTTTCTGGGCTTGCATTCTGAAGGTCAGCTCCTCCTCACTGGCCAGATCTGCACTCGATATACGGGCTACGGAAAAAAAGAACGTATCCGCCCGGGTATTGAAGTCGGCACGATGGGGGTAACGCATCTGTCTGGCGGCAAGATGCTGATGGTGGACGTCGAGTTTGTGATGTTCCGCAGCTAAGCCTAAACCGGAGAGAGCTATGTTCTTCACCTTACCTAGTCCGGCGCTGCAGGCCTGGATCATTGTTCGCCGGCATGCATGTGGCGAAGTGTCTGGCATTGTTTACGCCGTAGACAAGCCCTCCCAGGAGCAAGCTGCTACAGCGGTTGCCGCCGGCGTCTCACCACAGTGTGGCGATATTATTGAAATTCTGGGCCCGCATGCCCTCCCCTCTGCCGACGTTTGGGTCTCGTGCCGCTATGGCCGCGTGGACAGCGTCACTACCGCCCTACCTGGACAGATACTGGTCACGGAGGAGGACCTCGACCTGATGGAGGATGATGACTGCTGCAGGGAGATCGACGGCGCAGATCGTTTTGTCTATGCCGCAGGTCTGCAGGAGGTGAATCCAGGCCGTATCCAGCATGCGTTTCTTGCCGCGGCGCGATGAGGACCTTCCCTACTCCGTCTTCCTGGCAGCAAACAGGAATGACGGTACATCTGTGCAGGAGTAATCATGACGACATTTACACAATCCCAATTGGATGCTGGCCAGCAGTCTATCGCGAGGTTTCATGCCGCCATTGTCAATGCCGATCGAGGTGAGTCGATTCGCGAGCGGCTTCGTTACCTGGAGCTGTTGGCCGAGATTTGTGGCCAGGCTTTGATCGGCAGTGAGCCTGGTAAGAGCCCCAGAATCGAGCAGTACGAAACGGCTATCGCCGCGAAAGACGGGGATGAGCCGGTCTGGGGGCAGCGCGGCCGATTTGTGGTCGTGATTGAGGGCGTTCCTGTTCTAGTCAATAGCAGTGGGCTTGGATCGACGTGGAGTGCATTCACATTCCAGTTCCACGCTATTAGCACCAAAGCACCGTTCCTGGCGCCGCTTGGCTACCGCTCCCACCACGGTTCGCAGCAATTTGCCAAAACTACGAGAGAGGCGGCCATAGATGTACTTCAGTCACTCGCCAAAACCGAACTAAAGCCAATGATCGTGCTCCCCGAGCGGACCCAGCTACAGATCGAAACTCTAGCCAAATTGCCATTCGTGCAGGGGGCCCTGGCTGGCCTCACCGACCCTACGGCGCCGATGCTGCAGCAAAACCTGTTTTGAGGAAGAAGGATCATGGCTCTCAACGTGAATATGTGGCGTTATAGCGTGCGCTGGGGACTTCGACATCAGCCATGCCCAGGAGATGAAGAACTAGGCAGCCAGGACGTTCCCGCGGGCGAGCAGTGCCCGGCGCCACTCCGTGCCTTGTGGCGGCCGGGCAGCGGCTATGCAATCTGCCTGGACTTCTTCCAGGGTGAAATCAAGCGCTGGCCACCAGAGCGCAAGGGCGCTGTCCGTCAGAAGCGGTTGGAAAAGTATCTGCAGAAGCACGCCCCTCTGTTCTTCCAGGAGCTGCTCGAGCGTGAACTGAACGGAAATGCCGATTATTACCAGGGCCGCACGCATCTGCGCCGCCGGCTATGATTGCCCGTTATTTGGTCAGCAGCATAAGCTGATGAATATTCAATATATTTCAGGATTTCATAGGGTTTGAGTGGCTATTATCCACGGCATTTGTGCATAACCCCGATGTGCAAAAACACCACAGGGCGACAAATTTAACTATTAACACACTATTTACATGATACAATAGTGTTAATAGTTAAGCGCGGTCCCCTGTACCCTCACGCAAGGAAATAAACATGGCTGTGAATTCTTTCAAAAACCTTCTGGCTACGATTGTGGCGTTCGCCTTCCAGAAAGGTGGCGTCACCAAAAGTACCCAGACGTACAGTACGGCTTGCCGGGCGGCAGAATCCGACATCAAGACCATATTGATTGATTTTGATGAAGGTGATCTGACGGTTCTCTTTCCGGAGGACGACAGTGGTCGCAACTATATCAAGGCCTCACATCTGGTCAGTGGAGATCTGGACGGCCGCGAGTTGCGTCAAGTTGGCGAGAACCTATACCTGATCGAGGCGGACGAAGCGATTCTGGACGTGGATGAGCTGGGCATTGATCACGTCGCCGGTATGCTGCAGCAAAGTTTGCAGCGCCTGCGTGTTGGGTTTGGCCTGATAGTGATAGACACCCCGCCAAACTTGCAAGGCCGCATGCTGGCCGCGATGGCCGCCTCCCACGCGGTCGTGTCGCCTATTAACATGGGTCCGTTCACCATGGCACGGTTGACCAAGTTTGAGACGGCCTTTCTTAATGTACAGGAACGCTACAACCCGAAACTGCACCACCTGGGGTGGCTACCCTGCAACATTAACAGCAATTCGCGCGATCAACTGGAGGGACTGGAGTTCCTCAAAGCTAAATGCGGTGAGCAGATGTTCGACACAGTCGTGATGGCGCGTAACACCGCGTCCACCAGCCTGGCCTACAAGCGGCCAGTGTGGCATCAGGCGACAAATGGCGCCCAGCGCGTGGCCGCGCGTGAACAGCTGGCAGCCTGCGATGCCGTTTTGGCGCGGTTGGCTGAAGTGGAAACCGAGTAAGGGGACAGACATGGCAGGAGCCTTTGGAAGCCAGATTAAGAGCAGCGATACCAAGTTGTCGGATTTCCGCAAGAAACCTTCAATTGCCGCGATGAAACCTGGCGAGCAGATCGTCATGCTTAAGGTAAAGCAGATCACCTGCCTGAAGCAGATCCGTGGTGAAGACAACCCCGGTTTTTCAGAAGCCTCGTTGGAGGAACTTGGCAACAGCATGGAAGCAGAGGGGCAAGTCGAGCCCTGCATCGTGCGACCAATTCCAAACACCGGTGAGGAGTATTACATGGTCGCTGGCGAGCGCCGTTTGCGGGCGGCCGATCGCAAGGGGCTTGACCTCGCCTGCGTTATTCGCAACTTGACTGATGCCCAGGCGCGCAGTGTTCAACGTGCCGAGAACATCCATCAGGCGGGCCTTACCTTGCTCGATGAGGCGAGATCCTTGCGCGAGGATATGCAGGATCCAGAGCTGAATACCCCGGAAAAGCTGGCCTTACACTGCAAAAAGTCACTCAATTGGGTATATGAACGACTCCGCTTTTTGGACACGATGGAGGCCGGTGGCCAGGCCAGCATGGCTGTGACCGAAGGTGTTACGGCAGACATCTCCACGGTGTTGGAGATCCAGCGTCTGGAAAAAGCCAACCCCCAAGCTGCTGCCGAGTTTATCGAAGAGGCAAAAGCGGACCCGAGTATGAATCTGCGTAAAGCTGTGCGCGAAAAGCGTAAGGAGGTGGCGAGCCAGGCGAAGGCTGGCCCAAGCCAGAAGCAAGAGGCTGACGCACTCGCCGAGAATTCTCGCATGCGAGAATCGAAAGAACCGGTGGAGACCTCCTCAACCGCACCAGCTACAACAAGCCCCGATGGGACCGACGAAAATTCTCGCATGCGAGAATTCGCCAGCCATGCGCAATGTGAGTCCCTGAACGCCGCCGCCCAACAGCTGCAGGCCATGGCAGAGCAGCTCGAAAAGCTCTCCCTGTGGCTGCAGGGTCAGGCCCCTAGCGAAAAAACCCTGGCAGGACTCCGGGTCGCGCAGGCGGGCCTTAAGAATGCTGTTGATGGGATCGGGCAGCTGGTGCCGATCGCAGAGTAACGTGTAGGAGGCCACGTTTGACGTGGCCCGCGAGAATTCCATGCAAGAGTTTCGAATTACATATGAAGTGTTTCAGAAGGTGTTGGAGAGTGCGCGCTGGGGTGAGAAATCTACTGCGGTAGCGCATGCCGTCTTTGTATTGGGGTCCCCTACA
The DNA here is from genome assembly GCF_057809415.1 of Chromobacterium sp. FG22. NCBI lineage: Bacteria > Pseudomonadati > Pseudomonadota > Betaproteobacteria > Neisseriales > Chromobacteriaceae > Chromobacterium > Chromobacterium sp. FG22. Next base: position 42,607 of record NZ_JBMDJX010000029.1, read on the forward strand.
GCAGGGATGGACAAGCTGCATGGTTTGTCGCGCGCGCGGGTATCCCAGATCTGCAAAGACTTTGAACGCCTCTACCTGAAGCATGCAATGTACCCTCCTGGCTGGGAGCGAGCTACAGTGTGCGCCCCACCTGAGCGGCTCAAGGCGTTCCAGGAGGAGATGGAGCGTGAACGGATGAAGTTTTTCTCCAGTAAGTAGTTCTCAGTAGGCCTGGCATTTGCCAGGTCTTACTCATTTATGACATGGGAAATTATTGTTGATGCGCCACTTTGATTGATTTATTATTCAAATCAGGGGATTTGATAACCTCAATCGTCTGTTCAAACTGCGCCTCGGGTCACAGGGGCAGGAGAAGTGAAATGAAAGCTGATAGCCTTCACAAAGACATCGCTGCATATAAGATCCAGCAAGCTGAAAAGTGGAATCACCACCCACTCAAAACTGTCGGCCGATTGGCCAGCACGTATGAAGTTCGCCCGCTTCTTATCTCCCTAGCCATTGAAATCGGCAGTGAAAAACTGGCCAGCATTGCAGCTTCCGTAGCGGAAATTGAAGACCAGCGTCAAGCCCTAGGCCGTCGTTGCCATCGCCACGTCACCGATAAACAGCGGCAAGCCTTAGCTGCTGCCTTGCTTGAAAAGTACGGCTCGCCTCGTAACATCGTCAAAGCGGCTTGGCACATGACTGATCAAGAAATTGATGAAGCAGAGGCCTGATATGCAAGCACTTATCTGCATGATCCAGGTGCCATCCAAGACCTATCCCAGCTTGATAGGCTGGGGGCACACGGAACGGCTGGCCCGTATCAATGCCTTCGCACGCTGTCACCAAGGCTACAACCCTTATGACGAGGAGTACCAGGGAGGGATCCTTGTTCCGGTGTCCAAGCGTTTGGAGGAGGTGAACCGGCGCGGATGCGGCCCCGATAGCCATGTCAGCATCTACAACCAGAAGGGCGAGCTCGTAGGCGGGCACTTTACCGAGTTGCATCATGAGCTGCTACGCGCCCTGGGCAGTCTCTGCATCCGGAACGGGGAGCTGGATTATGAGTGATCTTGATTTTTCAGACCTGTCAGACGACCAGATCGTTGAACTTGCAGCTGGTCTAGCGCAAGAGGCTCTACGGCGCAGTCCGGCCCTTGCTGCCGCTTTCAAAGAGGCGCTGGTGACCGAGAAAGAGCGGATTGAAGCTGCCGCGCGCGGAGGGATGCAAGCGAAGAGGGAGGCCCTGGCTAGAGAGGCGCAATTACACAAGCGTCTTGAGGACGAAAAACATAGGGCGCGTGAGCGCGAAGAGAAGCAAAATCGCGCCGCGTCCATTCTTAGAGAGGCGGCTCAAATTGTTGAGCGGCCTCTATCTGACGTGACGCTGGTCCTGACATCGTTCCCGAGCGGCAAGCCGCAATTGTATTTGAATCCGGGGGTCAACGTAGAAGGGTATGGGAGCGTGAATCTGGTCCACTACGACGTGGAAAAACAATCGATTCGCACCAGCTGGAAGCTCGAAGCTAAGAAAAAGGAATTGCTTTGCTGGGCTAAATCTTCCGTCGCCGCGCTACGCGCCATGAACATCCCCTCCATCACGGTAAAAGGCATCGAGCTATGAGTAAGGCGGTAACCAATCCTTTGCAGCTGTTGATCAAAAAGGCCGCAGCGTCGCTGCCTGTATCGACCGGCAAAGTAGCCTTGCATCAGGAAAAAATTAACCGGCGCCAAGGTGAAACGGTGATATTGGCTGATATCAGTGTCAGCATGGACTCGATCGCATGGGGTGGGCAGCGCAAGATCGACATCATGCGCAGCGCAGTACGCCTTGCCAGGGCGGGCAGGGACGCGCGCTTATTCGTGTTCAGCGCGGAAACAAGGGAGGTCGAGGGCATACCCGACTCTACCGAGGCGAATACCGCATTGCATACGGCCCTCGAGCGCGTGGCGGCCCTCGACCCAGGCGTGACGTTGGTGATCTGTGATGGCGTCCCAGATGATCGGGCCCGGGCTCTAGAGGCTGCGAAGAAGTTTAGAGGGGTCATTGATGTTCTATACATTGGCCCTGAATCGGACACCCAAGCCATTGCGTTCATGCGCAAGCTAGCAAGCGTGGCTGGCGGGGATATCAGAACTTATGATGTGCTCATGCTGGGCGATGCTCAGCAGATGCGCGCGCAAATAGCGGGATTGCTGCAATGAAACACCTGAATTTTCTGGCGCTCAACGATGCGTACTACCAAGAAATCACGTTCGACGACATCGAGCCGGTTGAGCTCGGGAGCGCATACGAAAATTTGCTGGAGCCGCTCTCCAGCGGTCGAACCGCGACGGTACGGCGCGGCACAGGATATACCGCGTCCGGGGAGATCGGGGGAAAGCGGGCTGTGTTCACGATCCGTGATGAAGGCGTGGCCATCGCGGTGATTGGTGTTTGCCTGCACAGCCGCACCTCGCCTCAGCTGTGGCGAGAGCTTTACCAGGGCGAGGCGTTGCCGGATCTACTGCCTCCGTCGGCGCCATGGGTCGCTGTTCGCTATGAGGTCGCCGAAACGGTCATTCCTCCCTGGCTTGATCGACTTGCTTGGCATGCCGCATGGTACTTGGCCGAGGAGTAGAAAATTGACTGATGCAGAGTGGGAAAAACCTATGCCTGTTGGCCGCGGCGGCGCGCGAAAGGGAGCTGGACGCAAGGCTGAAGATGGCGCAAGTGGGCTGGTCCCACATGCCATCGCTTTGCAGCCAGAGCTTAAAGCCTGGTGCCAGGAAGTTGGGGCTGCGCGTATTAGGCAAATTCTTCAAGAAGCGCGTCAATCTTCCACTCTAGCTTAACACACGGTCTACCTAGAACTGCGTCAAACGACCCGCCGCCCGGCGGGTTTGACATTTTGGTGGCGTAACAGCGTGGATCCAGGCCGCCGCGGCGCCGATTGCCACCGGTAGCGTGTTGCGCGCGCCGGCGGCCAGCAGTAGGAAAAAGGAAGGCCTGATGGCGCGTACCAGGTACGGCTGGCGCCAACGGCACCCAGGCTGCGCGTGGAGCTGGTCAGCGCGCGCATGCACTTCAAGAAGCTCTTGTCAGATCACCGCCAGTTCCTGGCGGTCGTGGGCTCGCCCAGACGCCGCGTCCTGCGGATCCTCGCCTGATCTTCCTCAAGCTCTGAACCCCACCCCCACGGCCCCGTGAGGGGCTGCGGCCGCGGCTGCGCCGCCCGTTTCCGAGGCGAGCTGCGCCCGCCGGTTCAAATCATCCGCAAGCGGGGCTTCGCCAACTCGTCCAGCGCCGGGGGAATGCCATCTCTCTCTCGGTCTCGGAATTGCGCATGCCCGTGCCTTTATGTGAGTGCAGCACAACCAGCCGGCAATGCAAATCAACCCGCAAGCGGGGGCGCAAGCGCCGATTTGCATTGCCGGCCGGCGGTGCTCTTTCGCACTCACGGCACAGGCATACGCAACTCCGACAGAGAGATGGCAAACACCATCCCCCGGCCCCGGCCAAGCACTTGTTGAATCCGCTTCGCGGATGATTTTTAGAACCGGCAGGCTCCACTCACCTCTTGAGAGACTGGAAAACCCCCGAAAGGCAAAGACCATGACTACGAAAACTGTTGAGCAACCCAAAACTGAAATCGCTGAGGCGGCTGCAAAGCTGGTGGCCAACGCCGAGTTCATCCAGGTGCCCTATGGCCAGCTGGTGGAAAGCCCGCTGAATGTCCGCGCCGGCGCGAAGCTGGCCAACATCCCGGAACTGGGCGAGGAGATTGTTCTGGCCGGTGGCCTGATCCAGAACCTGGCAGTGATTCAACGTAAAGGCTCGAAAAAGAACCAGCTGACTTACGAAGTTGTCGCCGGCCGCCGCCGTCACGCCGCACTGGACTGGCTGTTCGAGAATGGCCGCATCAGCCAGGATTTCCCCATCGCGGTACGGCTGGTCACGGAAGAACAGGCGCTCTACATCTCGCTGTCTGAAAACCGCGACCGCGAGAACATGCATGTCTACTACCAGATCCGGGCGTTCAAACTGCTGGCCGACAAGGGCGATAGCATCGCCTCTATCGCGCTGCAGTTCCGCGTTACCCCGTTGACCGTTCAGCGCCATCTGAAGCTGGCCAACATGTCGCCCAAGCTGTTCGAACTGTTGCGCGAAGACGAGCTGACGCTGGAGCAAATGCAGGTGCTGGCGCTGACCGAAGATCACGCGCTCCAGGAAAAAATCTGGTTTGAATCCGGCAGCTGGAACCGCAATCCCAGCCAGCTGCGCGCCCTGATCACTCAACAGGAAACCAAGGCCAACAGCAATCGGAAAGCTAAGCTGGTCGGCCTGGAGGCATACCGCAACGCCGGCGGCGCGACTCGCGAGGACATTTTCGGTGGACCGGACGACGTCTACATCTGCGACCTTCAGCTGCTCCAGCAGCTGGCCGATGCCAAGCTGCAGGCCGAGGTCGACACGCTCCAGGCGGCAGGGTGGAAGTGGGTAGAGGTTCGCCCCAACGGCTTCGATGATGAGCACAAGTTCGGCGTACATCCAGGAACGTTGCGCGAACTGCCGGCAGAGCAGCAGCAGGAGTATGAGCGCATGCAGGCCCGGCTCGACGAGGTCAACGCGGACATCAACAAGCTGGAGCAGGAAGCCGACGAAGACATGCCGGAGGAGGAGTACGAGGCGCGCTGGCAGGTACTGGGCGACGAGTGCGAAGCCCTGGAAAGCAAGCTGAATGCGATTGACGCAGAGCGCAAAGAACTGGATCGCTCGACATGCGGAGCGGTGGTGTTTGTGGATGCGCAAGGCCAGATTCAGCAGCGCACCGGCCTAATGCGCGGCGAGGAAATCCGCGCAGCGAAGAAAGAGGGCGTAACGATCCAGAACGGCAGCGGCTACGAAGTGCGGACGCCCAAAGACAAGGCGGTCCATTCCGAAAGACTGGTCAACAAGCTGACCGCCGATATGACCATCGCCGTGCAGGCCGAACTGATCGCCCAGCCCGCGATTGCCCTGGCGGTACTGGCCCACCGATTGCTGTGCGACGAGTTCGGCTCCCACAGCCAGACGCTGGCCACCAAGATCAATCTGCACACCACCAAGCACAAGCTGGCCCAGGACAACGAGGAAATCAAGGCCACCCCGGCCTACATCGCCCGCGAGGAAGCCCGCGCCAAATGGAAAGCCAAGTTCCCGCAAGGCTACGAAAAATCCATCGACTGGCTGCTCGACTGGAAACAGTCCGAACTGATCGACCTGCTGGCCTTCCTGACGGCGGCCAGCGTCGACGGCATGGCCGGCACCGAGGAGGAACGCACAGGCCTCGACGCGGTGGCTAAGGTCACCAACCTGGACATGAAGAAGTGGTGGCAGCCGACGGCCAGCAGCTACTTTTCCCACGTCAACAAGCAGCGCATCCAGGACGTAGTGGCGGAGGCAGTGTCGCCGGAGGCCGCGCTGCCCATCGGCGGGATGAAAAAGGCCGAGGCCGCTGAGTATGCCGAAGGCTTGCTGGCCGGCAAGGGCTGGTTGCCCCAAGTGATGAACATCGCGAACTGATCGCCGCTTGGCAGGGGCTTGGCCCCTGCCTCTCCCCATAGATTGAGATTCAAAACATGCCTACATTCGCCGTCCACCAATACCACGTAGTAATTCGGACATTCCATGTCGAAGCCGATAGCGCCGAAGCTTCCGCCCAGCTTGCACACGAAATCTGGCCAGTTCTGGAGCTTGTTTCACAAGAGGATGACGATGAGGTCTTGGATGACGTCATGGTTGATCCGTTACTACCCAACGGCAAAGTCGACTACAACAACGCGGTATCTCTGAGACGTGCCCCTGGTGGCGCATTCCAGCCGATAGCCCCTGAACCCAAGGAGCCGACCACCATCGCCGGCATCATCGCCGCTGCGGCCCCCGAGGAGCACTCCCGCCGCAGCATGATGGCCACGGCCATCTGTCTGTATGAGGGCATGCGCGCGGCAGCAGGGAACGAGTTCGAGCAGCTGCTGGAGCAGTGGCGGCAGAGCCATTACGAGCTGTGTTACGGCCTGGGCATCGTCGCGGAACGCGTGCACAACGCCAGACTCAAGATCGCCGCGTTTGCTGAGCTGGAGGGCCTGCACCCCCACGGCGAGTTCGATTCGGAGGTTTCCAAAGAGATCGGCGCGCAGCTGGCCAGCTTCCTCTTGCCCAAGCGGGTCTGCTACGACGCGCCGCTGTGCGACACCCACGTCGACAACCTGCTGAACGACCTGCTGCGAAAGTACTACCAGGACAGCATCGCCGCGAAGCCCGCTGCGGCGGAGAAGTTCGACGAAAAACTGCACGAGCTGCTGCCGTTCACGGACATCCCGTTCGGCGACTGACAAATTCATAGCGGGGCTTGCGCCCCGCGTTACTACCGAGGACCTACCATGCACGATTTCAGCTTTGTCCCGACGCTTAGCTTGAACCACCTTTCCCAGACCCTGCGCGACGAGCTGGAGAACCACGCCGGCGACTGGGGCCGCAACATCATCGCCGCGCAGTACGACAATGGCTACCTGATCCAGATCGATCCCCAGGACGAGGACCAGTTTGTCGAGTGGCCGGAGCTGCAGCTGCTGCGCAGCTGGGCTATCGATATCGCCGGTCGGCATGTGCGCTGGCTGGAGTTCGACGCCGAGGGACCACGGGTGGAAGCCTTGCCCTACCATTTGCAGATGGACGCGCTCGAGGACCTCGAGATCTCGCTACCGCTCGGCCAAGCGCGCAGCACCCTGGTGGTGGCCAAGCTGGAAGGCGGTCTGCAATGAAAGTCCGCGTGAACGAAGTCAGCGAAGAAGAGTACGAGCTGGACGCCCCGGACGGCTTGAGCGAAGACGAGCTGGAGAAGTGGGTTAAAACAGAGATAGAGGACTTCCCCGGCCCGGCCACGTTCATCGGTGTCGTCAGCCGCACCTGGGAGATCGTCAGCTGACCACGACGCCCGGCGCGCAACCGCCGTGCCGGCGGCGACGTCCACCAGGTGGACGTCGTTTCCCGGGCAGCCCCGCTACGCGGACCCCACACCCGCAACGTGCCGGCCGCCGCCGGCGGCCAGCCCGCTGCCCCCTGCCCGGGAAATCATGCGCACCTTCCTGCCTGGCCACCTGGTCGAGCAGCTCACCCCCTCGGCCGCCGGCGTCGCCGGCCTCTGCGAAACGCGGCATCCGCCGCGCGCACCTCTCCCAAAAACCATGCCCGCCGGCGCGGGCAAAAGGAGGAGGGCGAGAATGCTTCTCTCCCTCCCTGTCCGGGCGCTACCCGAAGCCATCGTGGCTTCGTGCCGCCTCGGCAGGCCGGCGACGGCCGGGCCTAGTAGTGTGCCCGGCCGCCGCCTTCAAGGCGCTTTCGCGGCATATCCTCGCCGCGCGCGGCTCCGGTATTCCACGCTCACCTTGACCTGCGGCGTCTCGCGCCATCGAGGCGTCGGGTAGTGCGGTACGGCCACAACGGCGACGTCGCACTGTCCGATGACCTCGGAGCCATTATGAGCCGCTTTGTCCTGGGCGATTGCCTATCTGTTTTGCCGACCTATCCTGCTGGCGCAGTCGATTTCATTTTGACGGACCCGCCCTATCTGGTGAATTTCCGCGACCGCTCCGGCCGCTCGATCGCGAACGACGTGCGCGACGACTGGCTAGCGCCGGCGGTGAAGGAAATGCATCGCGTGCTCAAGCCGGACAGCTTCATGTTGTCGTTCTACGGCTGGACCAAAGTCGATGCTTTCTTCGCCGCGTGGAAGGCCGCCGGCTTCCGCGTAGTCGGCCACATCGTGTTTTCAAAATCGTATGCCAGTAAGAGCGGCTATTTCGGTTACGCCCACGAGTCCGCCTACCTGCTGGCAAAAGGGCGGCCGGCAGAGCCGGCCCAGCCGCTGCGCGATGTGATGCCGTGGCAGTACACCGGCAACCGCCACCACCCGACTGAAAAGCCCGTTCCCTGCCTGCGGCCGCTGATTGAATCCTTCACCAAACCGGGCGATATCGTGCTAGACCCCTTCGCCGGCTCCGGGTCAACGTGCGTCGCGGCCGCGGAGGCGGGCCGGCGGTACATCGGGATTGAATTGCTTCCCGAATACCACGCCGCCGGCGTGCGCCGGCTGGCGCAGGTCCGCCAGGGCTTGGCGGTGGCGGCGTGAGGGGGAACGACATGATTAAAACTCACATCGTGCCGATTCTGTCCATTTCGCATTTGGCCATCATTACCCAGCATTATCTCGATGCCACGGCGGGGGACCGCGATGATGCGTTGATTTCGGCCCAATGCCACAACGGCTATTTTGTTTACCTGGGATACAACTTGGCTTATGGGGGCTTCCCAGAACTGAAAGCCATCCTCGAATTGCTAGAGGCGCAAGGCTTTCGAAGGGGCTGGGTTCACTTCGCCGAGGATGGCGAGGTCGTGGAGGGGCTGAGGACCTTTGCGCCGTATTCGGAGGAGCAAGCCGAGCAGGACAAAAAACTAAGCTCTCGTGAGCTGGCTAACAAGTATGTGGGTTCTGAGTTCGGACACCCGTGTATCACTACCAGCCAATGGCAAGCGAGTGTCGGGCAAGGTTCCACGATTGAAGGGTACTGGGAGTGGGTTGCAACCATGCTGCGCGATGCGGATTTAGACGACTTAATTGCGAATCAGGCTTATTGACCACACCCGGCGCTGGCGGCGGCGCTGCCGCCAGCGAGCCGCCCCGGGAACAAATTCTAAGCAGGCCAGCCAGCGGCTGGCCCGCTCTACCCGTAGCCATCATGCCGTGTCCGCTCTACGCCGGACGGCGCCGGCCAGGCCAAGGATTGTGCCCAGCCAGCGCCTTCAAGACGCTTTCGCGGCATATCCTCGCCGCGTGCGGCTCCGGTATTCCACGGACGTCTTGACCGGCATCGCGGCCAGGCACCGAGGCTACGGGTAGAGCGGAACGGCGGCCGAGTCGGAAGCCTCGCGCTACCCCGAGTCAACGGGAGAGCGCCATGGGCCTCGATATGTACGCATTTTCTGTAAGCGCCGAATTCGCTGGAGACACCCAAACCAACCTGAAATCTACGGAGGCGGATCAAGGACGCGCCGCCCCAAAATCGCTGATGTACTGGCGAAAATTCAACCACCTTCATGGTTGGATGGAACGGCTTTATGAGCAGAAGGGCGGCACGGCCGTTTTCAATTGCGAGGGCGTCCGCTTGATGGCGGAGGATTTGGATCAGCTCGAAACCGACATGACGACAGGTAGTTTGACCCATACGCCGGGTTTCTTTTTTGGCGGGAGCGAGCTTTACGATGATGACGTTGAGAAGCTGAAAGAATTTCTCGGGCTGGCGCGGGAGGAAATAAAGCAGGGTCGCGCCGTTTTCTACGATTCGTGGTGGTAGCCATCGACCAGTACCAGCCGCTGTCAGGTGGCTGGCCAAGTCTGACGCCGGCGGCGCGGCCGCCAGCGTCAGGAGCTGACAGCCTGCGGCTGTCACGCTTTACCCGAATCAAAGGAAAAAATATGGGCCTCGATATGTACGCGGTTTCCGTCAGCCAAGCTTATGCGGCTGGTCAGCAGTTTGATATCAACGTGGACGAGCGCGACGGGCAGGGCAACCCCTCTGCTGTCAAAGCCATGTGTAGCTGGCGCAAATTCTCCATCTTGGATCAATGGATGCGCGAGCTATGCGCGGAGAAAGGCGGCGATGCCGAAGCGGACGGCGTGAATGTGCGGCTGGATGCCGGCGACGTGCGCCGGCTGGCTCAAGACTTCGCCGCCGGCGACTTCGGAGAGCCGGGCCGCTTATTCGTCAATGATTACCTCAAGCTGAAACAGTTCATCGCCAAGGCCGAAGACGAAATCAAGCTGGGCCGCTCCATCCTCTACATGGCGTCCTACTAGGCGCGCGCCGGCCGGCGCTGCTGGCCGGCCTGTTCCTTGCGACGTGGGCGGCAGCAAACCGCTCACCGCCTGACGGCGGCGCCGCCGCCGGCGGCGTTTCCCGGTCAGCCCGCCGCTACGCGGCCCCATGCCCCCTGCGTGTCGCCGCGCGCCAGGCGCTGCCCGGCCCGCGACGACACCCAGCCCCCTGACCGGAAAATTTCGCTGACGGCTTGTACCAGGTGTGAACTGGGCGATGGGGTAGGGTAGCGCCACTGTTCCTGGTGGTGGCCCGTCATGGGCATGTGTTGCCGGCGCCAGCTGGCGGGCCTGCTGGCCAGCGCCACGAACAGCAACTGTCCCAGGATCACCGCGCGTCCCGCGCGGTAGGTCTTCCCCAACTGCCCGCCGACGTGGGCAATGGGCAACCAGGTGAAAACCTCCCCCCCCTCAGCCCCCAGGGGCTGCGGCCGCGGCTGCGCCGCATCTATTCGGGTCTGGCGAGCTGCGCCCGCCGGATTCAATCAGCCGCAAGCGGGCTTCGCCGGGCCCGGGCTGCTGGCCGCGGAGCCTCCCCGCTGGAGCCGCTGCGATGCCCTGTGCCTTTCGGTGAGTGCAGCACAACCAACCGCAGCTGCAAGTCAACCCGTGCCGGGGGCCTGCGGCCGACTTGTCACCCGCGGCCGGCTGCGCTTGAGCGCACTCACGGCACAGGCATACGCAGCTCTACAGGAGGAGGGTAAGGCTCTCTTCCAGCAGGCCTGGCCCGAAGGTGGAATCCGCTACGCGGATGAATGATTGATCCGGCAGGCTCCGCTCTCCCAGGAGCGGGAAAAACCGGAACCCCAGAAAAGGAATTTGTATGCGACTCGCAAGCCGTTTTGGCAGTAATGCTCACACCATCCGCACCGATGCCCCGCTGACCGATGACCAGATCCGCGAGGTCGCGCCGTCGATTTTTGCGGAGACGGCTCACGAAAGCCGTTCCGAGCGTTACACCTACATCCCCACCGCCGACGTGCTGGCCGGCTTGCGAAAAGAAGGCTTCCAGCCCTTCATGGCATGTCAAACCAAGGTCCGCAACAGCGACAAACGCGAGCACACGAAGCATATGCTCCGGCTTCGCCATGCAAGCCAGATCAACGGCAAAGAGGCCAATGAAATCATCCTGCTCAACTCCCATGACGGCAGCAGCTCCTATCAAATGATGTCCGGCGTCTATCGCTTTGTTTGCAGCAACGGCATGGTCTGCGGCGAAACCTTGAACGATATCCGCGTGCCGCATAAGGGTGATGTCGTCGGCCGCGTGATCGAAGGCGCGTTCTCGGTGCTGAAATCGTTCGAGAAGGCCGACGAGCAGCGCGATGCGATGCAGCTGCTGACCCTGAACCCGGGCGAACAACAGGCCTTTGCCCGCGCTGCGCTACGACGACCCGCTGATCCCGGCGCCGATTACCGAAGACCAGATTTTGCGCGCGCGCCGGCGCGACGACCTTAAAGACGATCTGTGGACCACCTTTAACCGCGTGCAGGAAAACATCATCAAGGGCGATCTGCGCGGGCGCACCGCCACCGGCAAGGCGATGCGGACTCGCCCTGTCACCGGCATTGACCAGAACGTGAAATTGAACCGGGCTCTCTGGGTGCTAAGCGAGGAAATGCGCAAGCTCAAAGGCTAAGACCGTGGCCGCTGGCGGCGGCCGGCAAGGCCCGCCCGTCCAGGGGCGGGATTGCCCTGGTCCCGCCACAGAGCGGCGGAAAATGAGGCCGCCGGCGGCGGCACCGGATCTACATCGCCGGCGATGCCGGCAGCAGAGCGGCCAGCGCCTGCGGCGCCGGCCGTTCCGCCTCGAGGGAGGTGGGGACTCGTAAGGATCCAGCACCGGTCTTTGCCAGACGGGATTCTGCTGTGTGACTTCCCGTGGATCCTGGTGATGATCACCGCGCGTCCCGCGCGGTCGATGGCGCACCGCACACGCTCAAGCGGCTGGCCAGCGCTGGTTCGTTGCCAAGGTAAAGCCTCCCCCCTCAGCCCCCAGGGGCTAATGCCGCGCCTGCGGCGCCTGTTTCCGCCAGCGAGCTGCGCCCGCCGATTCAAACCTGCCGCAAGCGGGGCTTCGCCTAGCCAGTTTGATCCGGGGTGGGAATCCCTCTCCGCTCGGTCCGGTTCCGCATGCCAGTGCCTTTATGTGAGTGCAGCACAACCAGCCGGCAATGCAAATCAACCCGCAAGCGGGGGCGCAGGCGCCGATTTGCATTGCCGGCCGGTAGTGCTCTTTCGCACTCACGGCACAGGCATACGGAACGCGGGCGGAGAGGGCAAGGATGCCCGCCCCGGCCAAACAGGCCGACTTGTGGAGCCCGCTGAAGCGGGCAGATATTTTTGAATCGGCAGGCTCCGCTCACAGGCGGAGAGGTGGAAAGGCGAGGAAAGCGACATGACGGTACTCAATACTGAGCTTCTTACGATTGGTTCGCGTGTGTGGTCCATGAACAATGGCGCGGGTACGATTTTTGAAGTCCACGGCGAGCCTGCTGTAGAAAACATCCTGATGTTGGACGGTGGCCAGCTGTGCACTACCGGCGCGGGCTTTGACATCGTGTTCGACGCCGGGCGCATCGTCCTCCAGGTGGCCGAAAGCACCCTGCGCCGGCGTCCCTGGCGGATCCTGGGCGAGCCGCTGGAGAAGCCGCAACAAATCGCCATGCGTCTGGCCTGGGCTACGTCCGCCAAGGCGTCCGAGCAAGCCAAACGCCAGGAAGCGAAAGCCGCGTTCGATGCTGAGGTCGCCCGCCTGAAGACCGCGCCCGAGTTCCAGCACCTGGAGCAAGTGGAGCAAGGTGAACACCAAAGCTGCGGCAAGCTGGCGGCGGCCAACATCCGCAAGGAGTTGAAGCGCATATGGCCGGAGGTCAAGTTCAGCGTGCGCAAAACCGCTTATGGCACCGTCGCGGTGGCATGGGAGGACGGCCCCGACCAGGATCTGGTCGCCGCGCTACTGTCGCGCCATCGGGATGGCCACTTCAACAGCAGTGAAGACCTGTACGAGCACGCATCGAAGCCCTTCGGTGTGGTCTTTGGTGAGGCGCGTCACATCATCCCGCATCGCTCCGTCTCGCTGGGTCTGATCAATCAGGCAATCGACAGCCTCTTTGCCGGCAAGCTGGCCCAGGTTTCCCGCGCCGAAGCGCCCCAGCCAGAAAACTACTTGCGCGGCGAGCTGCGCAACGTGTTCCCGTCCGGGTGGGGGTTCAGCTTTGAGGAACTGATCCGCGACGCCATCCAAGAAGTAAGCGCGCAGTAATAGGAGAGAAGACCATGTACACGACCGCACAAGAAGTTATCGACGCTATTCCGGGCATGTCCGAGCGGGTCGCAGCAGGCAGTGGATCCCTGCCTGAGTTATATATCCTCCGCATGTCGAACATGATTGATGCCGCTGCAACGGGCCTGTCCGCAACAGATAAAGCCTTCGTCCGTGCCTTCGCTATCGACGCTGGCATGTATGCAATGCCGGATCCGTTGGACGCCGAGGAGGACGATGATTTGGCGAAAGACTTTTGCATGCATGGCCTGGAGGAAAACACATGCCCGTGCGGGTGCTTTGAACTGGGGGGCGAATTTGGGGAGGGTGAACCCGGCTTCGCACCGGAATCTGAACCGGAGGGGGAGCACTCTCCGGATGACACGCTCGGTTTGACGTTTGATCAGTGCGTTGGCTTGGAGGAATCCGGCTGGTCCGCCGACGCGCTCTACGGCATCCGCCTTGAGTGGAACCGGAAGGGGCTGTGCGGTCATGGCTATGACGTGTCGTCTTGCCAGCGTGGCTGCGCCGAGCGCGCCCACGCTGCGGTGGTCCTTCCTGAGTTGTCTTTCGAGCAGCGCCTAGCGCTAAGCGTTGCCGAAGCAAAAGTCGATATCCTGGTGCGGGTAGAGGAGGCGCTGCTGGGGCTGGCGATGGATTGCGCCGAGGCCGAGCAACAGCTGCTCCGCGTACAAGCGGACCTGCAAAAGATTGGTGAACAGGTTCCGGTGTACGGCGTTGGCCTTCACTACCATGCGTTTGGTGTGGATCTGCATTGGACCAGCCCGACAGGCCGGCGCGGGTGGCAGCCATACCTGCCGCAAGAGGCTGAGCAGCTGATGAAGGATGAGCCGGGAAATTGGCAGCTGGCAAGCCTGGCGCGTGGCGAAACCTTTTACCAGTACCAGGAGCAAGGGGATAGCGTTTAAGCGTAAAATTATGACTTGTGGATTGCGCCGCGCGCTGCTCCCTTGTGCGCGGCACCTGAATCATCATGCATAACTTTGTTCTGCGAGTGAGGCGCCGATCCGGCGTCAAAGGAGATAGCACAATGGCAACATACCTGATCGATCCGCGCCGTAACGGAGGGGACCAATTTGCGGTTGAGGCGGATTCCCACGGTGACGCGGCCAAGCTGGCAGCATGCGAAATTTTCCCGAAGCTGGCACAGCACATCCGCGCTCCTGGTTCTCCGTATTTTATCCATCGCGAGAGTGGCTCGGATGAGGGGAGCGGCATGTTCAAGCTCTGGAAATTCCTGCGCGGGGTGGGTAACCAACAATCTGACCATGGTGAACCCTTCCACGTCATGGAGCGCTGACTGCGCCTTACGCAGTCGCTGCCGTGCCCCTCAACCAAGGCAGGATGCATAGCATCCTGCCTTTCACCATTGGCAAACAGCACCATCTTACCTGGATTCCCATCTTACGCCCCAGGGGGCAGCGGTGGCGCCTCCGGCGCGGCTGTTTGCAATTCTAGCTGGATGCGTTGCATCCAGCCTTTCGCTACCAACCCAGTTATTCAATGAATGCAGGAGTGCCCAGCTGTCTTGCCACGCAGCTGAGCTGCGGTGTGTAGCATGTTCAATGGATTCGCCCTCATTTCTTCAAAGATCACCGCCAGTCCCTGGCGGTCGTGGGCTCACCCAGGCGCCGCGTCCTGCGGTCCCTCTCCCTATCTCCGCAAGCCCTAAACCCCACCCCTCGGCCCTGAGGGCTTCGGTGGCGCCTCCGGCGCGGCTGTTTGCAATTCTAGCTGGATGCGATGCATCCAGCTTTTTCCTGCCAACTCAACTCCCGTAATCCAGCTGGCGGTTGTTGACCTGGCTGCGCGCCAGGCTCTGCGAGTGAACCTGGTGTGATGCTTGTTCCGAAGAATGGTCCTCATTTCTTCAAAGATCACCGCCAGTTCCTGGCGGTTGTGGGCTCGCCCAGGCGCCGCGTCCTGCGGATCCTCGCCCGATCTTCCTCAAGCTTTGAACCCCACCCCCTCAGCCCCGTGAGGGGCTGCGGCCGCGGCTGCGCCGCCTGTTTCCGAGGCGAGCTGCGCCCGCCGGTTCAAATCATCCGCAAGCGGGGCTTCGCCAACTCGTCCAGCGCCGGGGGAATGCCATCTCTCTCTCGGTCTCGGAATTGCGCATGCCCGTGCCTTTATGTGAGTGCAGCACAACCAGCCGGCAATGCAAATCAACCCGCAAGCGGGGGCGCAAGCGCCGATTTGCATTGCCGGCCGGCGGTGCTCTTTCGCACTCACGGCACAGGCATACGCAACTCCGACAGAGAGATGGCAAACACCATCCCCCGGCCCCGGCCAAGCACTTGTTGAATCCGCTTCGCGGATGATTTTTAGAACCGGCAGGCTCCACTCACCTCTTGAGAGTCTGGAAAACCCCCGAAAGGCAAAAAGTGAAACCAACGATCATTCTGAATGGCTCCAAATTGACCCGCGTCATTCTGAACGGTCGAGTCGTCATCATCAAAGTCGAGCGCGTAGAGCGCTAATCCTAGGAGGCTGAAATGCAATATCGAATCGAAGCTGTGACGTTCATCCCGGAACTTGATGGCCTTGTCGTGCCAGAGGAAACAACGATTGTTTCATCTACAACTCTAGCCCGGCTCCGTTGTCTCCAGTTTTGGAAGCAGGGGTTCTGGGTTGAGGTTTTCAACGATGCGACGGGTGAACAGATAGCCGGCCCCCTGGACCCAGATGAAGCCTTCCCCGCAGAGGTTGTTTAATAAATAACGCCCGGCTCAAGCCGGGCAAGTTTTTCCAGTGGCAAGAACATGAAAAATCGCCTCCCCCTAAGCATGAATGAGTGTCAGCAAGAGTTCGTCCGTTTGATTAAGGAGAACAGCCGACGGTATCGACTGCATGAAGTTTTCCGGGATTTTTGCGAAATGGCCGCCCTGGCCATCAGTAATTCGGTTGATCTGGCCCAGTTCGACGCGCGCGAAGCACAGTACATGCAGATCATTAAACGCTACGAACCCGAGGAGGTCAGGCGGTTTTCGAAGATGCTGGCGATGGTGACGGAAGGTTTGAGCACGAGCCCCCATGACTTCCTTGGCGCTGTGTTCATGGCTCTGGAGCTATCCGATAGCTGGAAAGGGCAATTTTTTACGGCGTCTGAATTATGTAAATTAATGGCTCGCCTTAATTGCGGCTCGCTGGATGCCTGGCGGAAGGCCCAGGACGAGGGGCGATTTTTTACCATGCATGAACCGGCCGTTGGCGCCGGCGCAATGGTTATTGCCTACGCTGATTTGCTGCAAGAGGAGGGTATAAACTTTCAGCAGGCCTTGCATGTTCAAGCGTGGGACGTCGATGCGACCGCCGCCCATATGGCCTATATCCAATTTTCGCTGCTGTACATCCCGGCGATTGTCGTACAAGGCAATACGCTAACGCTGAAGCATTGGGGAACGTGGTATACCCCTGCGCACGTTTTAGGCGGATGGTCCAGACGACTGGCAGCGGAACAGGAGGTCGTTTCAGAAAAAACAGAACTTGCTCCCAGGTATTTGGCGGAAACAAAGGTGAGTCTTATTCTGCCTAAAGATCAACTGGCTTTATTCTAAATTAAAGTGGAGGCTTAAAATAATATTTCTGGGGGTGGCAGAATTTAATCTGCCATCTCCAATAATGAATTTTTTAATAGCCAAGGAGAAGTTTTTTGATTTCAGGAAGGTGCTTTTCCCATTTCTCAATTGGAACAGAATCAAGCCCCGCCGCACGAAGGACTTTAATCATGTCCTGTGCATGCTTTTCCTTTTCCTTCTTCTCATTATCTTTAATTTTTTTCTGGAGAGCCTCTCGCTCTCGGTCCATCTTTGCCAGTTTTTCAGCGGCACTCAGTCTTGGACGCTTTACTTTGGATGCGTCGGGGGAAGAATGGCTCAAGTTCTCATTCACAGGGATAACCTCACTCTTTGCTTGTTTTCGGGCATTCTACACTAGCTTTAATCAATAGGAAATCTGTACCCCATGACTGGCCCGTCGGCAAAACGGCGACGCTGCGCCGGGCGGATCGACCGCCCGTCACAACGATTGC
>NZ_JBMDJX010000003.1:0-305636 GCF_057809415.1 Chromobacterium sp. FG22
AGAAGACCGCCCGAGAGGATGGCGGAGTTCACTGCCGGATAGGCAGCTTAGAAAACTCGGAGAAGACCGCCCGAGAGGATGGCGGAGTTCACTGCCGGATAGGCAGCTTAGAAAAGCTCGCGCTGTCGCAGCCCCAGGTACTCGAAGTTCACTGCCGGATAGGCAGCTTAGAAAGTAACGAAAAAGCCGCGTGCTAAGAAGGTGCTGTTCACTGCCGGATAGGCAGCTTAGAAAAGTTCGCCGCTTTGTCTGCGTCTGAAAAAGTCGTTCACTGCCGGATAGGCAGCTTAGAAAATTTTGGTCTTACCGCTCATGTAGTTCGAGATGTTCACTGCCGGATAGGCAGCTTAGAAATGAACGTTGTTTGTTCAGGAAGGGGGTAGGGGGTTCACTGCCGGATAGGCAGCTTAGAAAATGAAAACATGGTAATTCGCCCTTATAACGATGTTCACTGCCGGATAGGCAGCTTAGAAAACCCAGCTTGCCATCGCCTTTAGGCGTGTACTGTTCACTGCCGGATAGGCAGCTTAGAAACAGAACTAGAAACAGAGGGCTGTCCTTTTACAGTTCACTGCCGGATAGGCAGCTTAGAAATGTTGCAGGGTCTTTCCAATCATCTTGCCAATGTTCACTGCCGGATAGGCAGCTTAGAAAGTAACGAAAAAGCCGCGTGCTAAGAAGGTGCTGTTCACTGCCGGATAGGCAGCTTAGAAAGCACAGAATAAGCAATAACAATCGATTTTTCTTGTTCACTGCCGGATAGGCAGCTTAGAAATGGAGAAGCTCTGCCAGAATTCACGCTCGAAAGTTCACTGCCGGATAGGCAGCTTAGAAAATTGATTAGGACCCGGATGGTGATGTCCGCCAGTTCACTGCCGGATAGGCAGCTTAGAAATACACGCATCCGGTACAGGACGTGCAGTCGGAGTTCACTGCCGGATAGGCAGCTTAGAAATCGCGGACGTCAGGGCGTGAACAACAGCCGCAGTTCACTGCCGGATAGGCAGCTTAGAAAACCGAGCACCCTTACCTATCTGCAGACTCAATGTTCACTGCCGGATAGGCAGCTTAGAAATTCGGGCAGGTCGTGACCGGCTGGGAGCTCGACGTTTACTGCCGGAATAGGCAGCTTAGAAAATTCGGCGACGGTGAAACCGGGGCAGGTTTTGGTTCACTGCCGGATAGGCAGCTTAGAAATGATGGACCGGCTGTTCAACGCCCTGGACGGCGTTCACTGCCGGATAGGCAGCTTAGAAAAGAACGGCAGCCATGCGGGCTTCATCCTGTACGTTCACTGCCGGATAGGCAGCTTAGAAATGCGATGAAGCGGCGCCTTTGGATTCCTCCTCGTTCACTGCCGGATAGGCAGCTTAGAAAAGTTCGGCGTTGCCGAGTCGGCCGGCCACCAGGTTCACTGCCGGATAGGCAGCTTAGAAAGGCTTGCGAACGGGTGTTGGTGCCGTTGGTTTGTTCACTGCCGGATAGGCAGCTTAGAAAAGTCACCGAGGAAATGCACCGCGCGGCGGTGAGTTCGAAAACGGAGACGGGGCAATTCCACTTGCCATACACAGCGATTGCCTGAAAACGAGCACAGCAAGAATCGGGTCGCCCGCAGGGGTACGCCGCCATAGACTTCGGACATTTCAATGATACGAAGGAGCGCGGCATGGCTTGGCAACTGGAAACCTTGGATCCGGTTTTCGTCGAACGGGCACGACACAAAGGGATTGATGCGCTCGGCCAGCCCGTGCGGCGGATGGCTGCCGCCGGCGGCGAACCGTTCCGCGATGCGCTGCGCCGCGCCATTCCGGGTGAGGAGCTGATTCTGGCGAGCTACAGCCCATTCCACCAAGTCGGTCCATACCGCGAGTATGGCCCGGTTTTCCTGGCGGCTGAATCACAACCGGAGCCTCTGCCCGAGCTGTCAGCGCTACTGCACCGCGTCGGCGTGAATGCCTACCTCGGCGACAGCGTGGCGCTGCGCGCTTACGACAAAGAACAGACCATGCAAGAAGCCGCACTGCTGCCAACGCATGAGGTGGAGGCGACACTGACTCGCTGGGAGGCACGGCCCGAGATCGCTTTCGCGATGCTGCGTTTCCCCGCCCATGGATGCTATGCGCTGCGACTGAACCGGTACGAATAAATGGAGCCCATGCGATGCGTGATCGGCCACCTGAAAATCAGCCCTTAGAACCTGTTTACGATCTGCTGCGCGTACACGGTAAGCAGCCCTTCGAAATGCTCATGTACCGGATGTACACTCCGCTTTCTCAGCCGCAACGCCTTGTCTCGCTCTTGCTCGCGAGATCGTAAACAGACTCTTACGGAGCAAGCCGCGCTCAAAAAGCAAAAACGCCGCTCACCCAAGGTGAACGGCGTTTTTCATCAAACCGGCGCGGCTCAAGTCAAGCGTCGCGCCAATTCCTCGCCGATCCTTCGCATCGGCTCCGGATCGCTCATGCCGAAGTGGTCGCAGTCCAGCTCCACGCACTCCAGCGTGCCGCCGAGGAAGGGCCGCCAATCATCCGGCTTGGGCGCGTCTTCCGGGTGGATGCCGGCGCGGAACAGCAGCACGTCGCCGTCGTAAGGCGGGGTTTGGCTGTCGCGGAACAATTGCATGCCGTGCAGCGAGGCCGCGCCCAGCCGTTCCAGCGCGGCGCGGCCCAGCGGCGCCAGCGGGCTGCCGGGGCGCAGCAGGCGCTGGTAGATCGCCTCATTGTCCAGCGGCTGGCCGTTCTCGTCGGCGTCCACTTCGCCGTTGACGCTGAGCACCGTCACCAGCGCGTCGTGCAATGTCGGTTGCGGCCGGCCCTGCCAGCTGGCGGTCGGATAGCTGTCCATCAGCGCCGCCAGTTCCACGGTTTCGCCGGCGGCGCGCAGCTGCGCCGCCATCGCCTGCGCCAACCCGCCGCCCAGGGACCAGCCCAGCAGCCGGTACGGCCCTTGCGGCTGGACCTCGCGCACGCGGACCACGTAGTCCGCCACCATGGCGTCGAAGCTGGCCGGCTTGTCGCCGGTGATGCCGGTGGCCTGCAAGCCGTAGATGGCCACGCCGGGCAGGTGCTTGGCCAGGCCCAGATAGCACCAGGACAGGCCTTCCGCCGGGTGCAGGCAGAACAGCGCCGGCAGCGCGCCGGGCTGGATGGTCAGCAGCGGCGCGAATTCCTGACCTTCGCTGGCCGACGGCGGCCGGTGCGCGGCGGGCGCGCTCAGCGCCTGCGCCAGCGCCGCCACCGTGCTGTGGCTGAACAGCGCGGACACCGCCACTTCGCGGTTCAGGCGCTGCGCCAGCCGGTTGGCCACTTGGATGGCTTGCAGCGATTTGCCGCCCAGTTCGAAGAAGTTGGCGTGGCGGCTGGGCGGGGTGACGCCCAACACTTGCTGCCACACCTCCATCACCTGGCGTTCCAGCGGGCTGGCGTCTTCCGCCGCGGCCGGCGCTTGCGCCTCCATGCCGGCGGCCAGCTGCTTGCGGTCTATCTTGCCGTTGACGTTGCGCGGCAGGCTGTCCAGCCAGCGCCAGTGATCCGGGATCGCCGCCGCCGGCAGCACCTCGGCCAAGCGCGAGCGCATCGTCGCCGGCTCGGTCTCGCCGCCGCTGAGGAAGGCGGCCAGCGTATAACCGCCGCCGGCCAGCGGCAGGCCCACCACCGCGGCCTCGCGCACTTCCGGGCAGGCCAGCAGCGCGTTTTCGATTTCGGCCGGGTCGATGCGCAGGCCGCTGATCTTCATTTCATGGTCAAGCCGGCCCAGGAAGCGTAGTTGGCCGTCGCTCAGGCGCGCACGGTCGCCGGTGCGGTAGGCGCGCGGCGCGCCGGGCAACGCGTCCAGCGTTACGAAGCGGCGCGCGGTCAGTTCTTCCCGGCCCAGGTAGCCGATGGCCAGTGCCTCGCCCAGCAGGCACAGTTCGCCGTCCTCGCCCTGCGCCACCGGCTGCAGGCGCTCGTCCACGATGGCGGCGCGCACGCCGGGGCGCGGCAGGCCGATGGGCACGCTGTCGCCGCCGTCCCACACCGCGCCGAGGCCGGACAGGATGGCGCTGGTGGCGATGATGGAGGCCTCGGTGGGGCCGTAGCTGTTGAGCAGTACGCTGCCCGGCAACAGCGCCTGCCAGCGGCCGGCGCGTTCCGGCAGCGCGGCTTCGCCGCCGATGATGGTCAGCCGCACGCTAGCCAGCTGCGCGGCCAGTTCCGGCTGCAAGGCGAAGGCCAGTTCGTGCCAGAAGGCGGTGGGCAGGTCCAGCACGCTGATGCGCTGGCGCGCCACCGCGGCGGCGAAGGCCGGCATGGATTCCAGCATCGCGTCGGTGCGCAGCACCAGGGTGCCGCCATGGCACAGCGCCAGGAAGATTTCCTCGATGCTGGCGTCAAAGTGCAGCGGCGCGAATTGCAGAATGCGTTCGTCGGCGCCGATGCGGTACAGCTGGCCGGCGCTACTGACGAACTGGGCCAGCGCGCCGTGGCTGACCAGCACGCCGTTGGGCTTGCCGGTGGAGCCGGAGGTGTAGAGCAGATAAGCGGCTTGGCCGGCTTCCGGCGCCGGGTCCGCGGCGGCCAGCGCGTCCTGTTGCGGCGGCAGGTCCAGGCATAGCGCCGGCACGGCGCCCAAGAGCGGACGCCAGGCGTTCAGGGTGACGGCCAGCCGCGGCTGCGCGTCGTCCAGCACCATGGCCAGCCGCGTCGGCGGGCCGTGCGGGTCCAGCGGCACATAGCAGCCGCCGGCCCACAGCGTGGCCAGGATGGCGACGATGGCTTCCGGGCTGCGCGGCAGCACGATGGCCACCCGTTCCTCCGCCTGCAGGCCGGCGGCTTGCAAGCGGCCGGCCAGTTGCAGCACGCGCTGCAACAGCTCGCGGTAGGACAGGCGCTCGCCGTCCTGTTCCAGCGCCGTCGCGTCCGGCCGCGCGGCGGCGGCGGCGCGGATCAGGCTCAGCACCTCCCGCGGCTCGCGCTCCAGCGCCGCGCCGTCCAGCACGCTCAGCGGCGGCAGCTCAGGCAGCAACTCGCTCAGCGCGGCGTCCGGAGCGCGGCCGGCCCAGGCGTCCAGCCAGGCCAGCAAATCGTCGCGCAGGCCGTCCAGCTCCGTCTGCGGATAGGCGTTGGGGTTGGCTTCCAGGCACAGCCGCCATTCGGTGTTCAACAGGCTGAAATTGATCGACACGTCCTCCACCGGGCCGGAGCCCAGCGGCAACACCCGACTGTCCAGGCCGGAGAACGGCGCGCGGCGGTCGAAAGGCATCAGGTTCACCACTGCGCCGAACAAGCGCTGCTGGCCGCCGACGCGCGCCAGATCGCCGCGCAGCTGCTCGTAGCGATAGCGCTGATGCGGCCGGATCGCGCGCAGGCTGTCCGCCAGCTGGCGGCTCAGTTCCGCCGCGCCCAGCTCTTCGTCCAGCCGCAGGCTCAGCGGCGCGATATTCATCGCCATGCACGGCACCGCCAGCGCCGGCGTGCCCAGGCGGTTCATTACCGGCAGGCCCAGGGTCAGCGCGCGGCGGCCGCTGTGCTTGGCCAGCCAGGCGCCCACCGCCGCCAGCAGCCAGGCGCCCCAGTCCACGCCGTGCTGTTTGGCCGAAGCCTGCCAGGCGGCGATCTGCGCCGGGCTCAGCCATTGCTCGGCCTTGTTCACCCCGTCCGCCAGCAAGGCGGCGGGCGCCAGCGTGCTGGCCGCCGGCTGCCTGCCCTGGCGTTGCAGCCAGAAGGCGCGGTCCTGCGCGCAGGCCTCGCTGGCCTGGTAGTCGTGATCGGCGGCGACGATCTTGTCCAGCGACCAATCCGCCAGCGGCGGCAGGGCCTGCTGCTTGACGCGGGCGCTGTAGCGCGCCGCCAGCGCCTGACTCAGCAGGCCGTAGGCGAAGCCGTCCAGCGCGATATGGTGGGTCTGCAGATACCACCAGTGCCGCTCCGGCCCCAGCTTCAACACCGCGCCCAGATAGAGTGCGTCACGCGCCGGATCGCATGGCCGCGCCAGCGCCTGAGCCACCCAGGCGCGCGCCGCCGCTTCCGGTTCCGCTTCCGCGCTGAAGTCCTGGCAGGGTATCTCCGCCTGCGCGGCCACCGGCTGCTGCCACAGCTGGCTGCCGTCAAACTCGAAGCGCATGTTCAGCGCCGCGCAGTGAGCCAACACCTCGGCGGCGCTGTCGCGCAAGGCGTCCAGGTCCAGCGCGCCGCGCAGCTCGGTGGCTTCGGCGGTGAGGTAACTCGGGTTGTCCGGGGAAAGTTGCTGTCCCATCCAGATGCCGTGCTGCGCGGCGCTGACGGGGAGGCGAGAAGCGGTCAAAGTCATAAGAAGGCGTGCCGTTGCGGTTCCATGCCAGCGCTATGATGCGTGGGCAGATCAAATGAGAGCAGCAATCTTACACTATAAATGGGAATGATTATCAATATTGGTTTGATTAGGCCTATCCCTCCTCCAGCCTCAGCCCCGCTCTGCAAAGCCGCCTATCTCCCAGCGGCATGCCTCATGCCAAGCACCATTCCTCCCCCGCATGATGCACATCAAGTAAACCCCGACCACTGTTCATACCAATATCACCTGACTACAGGCACACTAACAGACGGCATGCCAGTTGAATGGACGTAAAAAAAAGGCCAGTCGCTTGCGCGCTGGCCGGTCTGAACTGCCTATCCGGCAGAGAACTGAAAAGAAAATTCGACTTCGTCTATTTCTAAGCTGCCTTATGCCGACAGTGGCGCCGATGTTACAAGTCGCCACTATCAATTAACGATAAAAGTAAAATTGACTTTATCTAGGTAAAAAAATGACGTATGGTCGGTGTTGTGAGAGTGCGCTTGGCAGACCGGCCTCCACCCCAACCCCTTGCAAAACAGGAGGATGCGCATGTAATGAAGCACCGAGCCAAGGCCCCGGCAGCCCAATCGCGCCGGGGCCGCGCTGCTGTTTGTTCCTGACTTTGTGATTCAAGGACCAGCCATGCCCCCTACCCTCACGCCCCGCGCCACCGCACTACGCACCTTGATGGCCGACTTCATCCGGCAACGGCGCGACGACAAGCTGGACAAGCTTGCACCCGACGACGACGCCAAGCGCGAAGCGCTGCTGGCCCAACACCAGCCCGCCGCCTGGCTGGCGGACGCGGCCCGCCGCGCCGGCCAGCTGCAAGCCGCCACCCACACCCTTAAAGCCATCCACCCGGACGCCCGCGGCAGCAATCTGTACGCGCCGCCCTCCACCCTGCCGGCGCGCCGCGAAGTGGGCAGCCACTGCCTGGGCGCGGATTTTGCCGACGACGTGGTGGGCAACGCCGCCGCGCTGGATGTGTACAAGTTTCTGAAGCAGCAGCACGACGGCCAAAGCCTGCTGGCGCTGGCCTTAGCGCAGGACGCCGACCTGGCCGCCGCGCTCAGCGACGATGCCGAACAGGCGCAGGTCTGGATCGCCGCCTTCGCCGCGCTGACCGATGCCGGCGCGGCGGCCGCCAGCCACAGCCGCGCCAAGCAAGTGTATTGGCTGGTGGGTTACGAGCCGGCCAAGGACGAGGACTACCACCTGCTGGCTCCGCTCTACCCCAGCGCGCTGGCGCAGCGGCTGTACCAAACCATCCAGGAACACCGCTTCGGCGAAGCCGCCAAGGCCGCGCGCCAGGCCCGCCGCGAACAACGCGATCACCCGCATGGCTATTGCGATTATCCGCAGCTGGCGGTGCAGCAACTGGGCGGCACCAAGCCGCAGAATATTTCCCAGCTCAATAACGAGCGCAAGGGCAATAACTATCTGCTGGCTTCCCTGCCGCCGCAGTGGCAAAGCCTGGGCCTGAAACCGCCGCTCAATAGCGAGGACGCGCTGCTGCGCTTTGGTCGCCGCAACGATGTGCGCCGGCTGGTCCGCCAGCTGCGCGCCTTTCTGGAAAGCCAGCCGCGCAAGATCATGGACACCCGCGACCGCCGCGACGAGTTGAGCGATGCGCTGCTGGAGGAGCTGCTGCTGTTCGGCAAGGAAATGCACGAAGGCCTGCCGTCTGGCTGGAGCGCGGACACGCGCTGCCGGCTGCCAGAATACCAACAGCTGTGGCTGGACCCCTGGCGCGCCGATGCGGACGCGGATTTTGCCGCGCGCTGGCACGGCGAGGACTGGCCGCTGGAAGTGGCCAAACGCTTCGGCCGCTGGCTGAACCAGCAATTCGACGCCAGCCCGCTGAAGATGGGCGACGCGGAATTCCGCCATTGGGCGCGTGAGCTGGCCGGGGATCTGGGCTGGCAGGCCCAGCACGATCAAACCCGCCGCCAGCTGGCGGCCATGGCCAAGGAGCAAGCATGAGCACCCTGCCCGTGATCACCGGCTTGCTGAGCGTGCCCCGGCTGCGGGTGCAAAACGCCAACGCCATTTCCAGCCCCTTCACCTGGGGCTTTCCGGCCATTACCGCCTTCACCGGCCTGGCCCAGGCGCTGGAGCGCAAGCTGGCCGGCAGCCTGGATTTGCAGTTCGAGGCGGTGGGCGTGGTCTGCCACCATTACCAGGCGCAGACCAGCGGCGCTTACACCCAGGGTTTCCACCTCAGCCGCAACCCGGTGGACAAGGACGGCGCCACCGCCGCCATCGTGGAGGAAGGCCGCATCCACCTGGACATCAGTCTGCTGTTCGGCCTCACCGGCGAAGCGCTGGCCGCGCCCAGGGAGCAGCTGCCGGAACTGGCGCGGCAGGTAACGGACACCCTGCACGGCATGCGCATTGCCGGCGGCAGCGTGACGCCGCCGCTGCCCGGCCGCCGCCGTCCCGCGCCGCAGTTGATGACCTTGAGCGAAGACGAGACGGAACGACTCAAACAATTCCGCCAGCTGCGACGCAGCCTGCTGCCCGGCTTTGCGCTGGTATCCCGCGACGATCTGCTGCAAAGCCACTTGGCCGCCTTGCGCGCCAGCCAACCGCAAACAGACCTCTTCGACGCCTGGCTGGATCTGTCCCGCATCAACCACGCGCCGCACTGGCAGGAACAAGCCGACCCGACCGGCGGCGAACCGCGCCGCACGCTGGAATGGCGCAGCCAACACGGCCACAGCCAGGGCTGGACGGTGCCGATGCCGGTGGGCTACGGCGCGCTGTCCCCGCTTTACCCGGCCGGCAACGTGGCCAACGCCCGCGACGCGCATACGCCATTCCGCTTTGTGGAAAGCCTGTATTCGCTGGGCGAATGGGTCAGCCCGCACCGTTTGCACGATGTCAGCCAACTGCTGTGGTATGCCGATGACGACACCGCCAGCGGTTTGTACCGCTGCCGCAATGATTACGCCGCCACTTTGACCTCTGCACAAGACCGAATCTGACAAGGAGTTGCACCATGAGCATCACACTTCGGAAGCGCCCATCTCTACTGGCCTTTGAACGCAAGCTGGACCCGTCCGACGCCTTGTTTCACGCCGGCGACTGGCAACAGCGCGAGCAGCACACCGACTGGGAGCCAGTTCTTGTTGTTCCCAAATCCGTGCGCGGCACCATTTCCAACCACCTGAAAGCCCAGGATGCAGATCCGGCAAAACTTGATGCACAAATAGAGAAACCGAACCTGCAGACTGTGGACGTGGCCGCGCTGCCACACCACGCAGACACCTTGAAAGTCAGCTTCACGCTGCGGGTGCTGGGCAATGTCGGCGCGCCGTCCGCCTGCAACGACAGCGCCTATCAGGCCAAGCTGCGCGCCACCGTGGCCGGCTATGTGCAGGCCCACGGCTTTGCCGAGCTGGCGCGCCGTTATGCCTGCAACCTGGCCAACGGCCGCTTCCTGTGGCGCAACCGCGTGGGCGCGGAGCAGGTGGAAGTACGGGTGGCGCTGCTGGAGCAAGGTCAGCCGGCGCAGCAATGGCAGTTCGACGCGCTGGCGCTGTCCCTGCGCCACTTCGACCCTGGCAGCCAGGCCGCCGCGCTGGAACAGCTGGCCGCCGCCATCGCCGCCGGCCTGGCCGGCCAGCGCCATCTGCTGTTGCAGATCACCGCCTTTGCACGGCAGGGCGCTGGCCAGGAGGTGTTCCCCTCGCAGGAACTGATCTTGGAACGCAATCGCGGCGACAAGAGCAAAACACTGTATGCCATCAAGCACAACAAACTCGACATCGCCGCCATCCACTCGCAAAAACTGGGCAACGCCATCCGCACCATTGACGACTGGCACCTGGAAGCCGAGCAACTCGGCCCCATCGCGGTGGAGCCCTACGGCTCAGTCACCACGCTGGGCAAGGCTTGCCGCCCCCCCAGCAAAACCAAAGACCAGCCGAAAACAGACTTTTACACACTGCTGGACAATTGGGTGCTGAAAGACCAGGCCCCGGCCGCGCATGATCAGCACTTTGTGCTGGCCACCCTTATCCGCGGCGGCGTATTTAGCTCAGCGGAGTAGACCATGGATCATTACCTGGACATCCGGCTGCGCCCGGACCCGGAGTTTGCGCCCACGCTGCTGATGAACGCGCTGTTCGCCAAGCTGCACCGCGCGCTGAGCGAGCAAGGCCGCGACGACATCGGCGTCAGCTTCCCGCGCGCGGCCCCGGCCGCCGCGCTGGGCGACACCCTGCGCCTGCACGGCGGCCACGCCGCCTTGCAGCGGCTGATGGCCGGCGACTGGCTCAGCGGCATGCGCGACCACATCGCGCTGGCCGCCATCCAGCCGGTGCCGCCGCAGGCGGAAGCCTGGCAGGTACGGCGCAAGCAGGCCAAGACCAATCCGGACAAGGAGCGCCGCCGGCTGGTGCGGCGGCTGGGCATCAGCGCGGAAGAAGCCGTGCAACGCTTCCCGGACAGCGCTGCCCGCCGCCTGACCCTGCCCTTCCTCACCCTCAACAGCGCCAGCACTGGCCAGCGTTACCAGCTGCACATCGAGCAACGCCCAGCCCCGGCCACCCACAGCGGCCGCTTCAACGCCTTCGGCCTCAGCCCCGACGCCACCGTGCCGTGGTTCTAACCCTTTTTTTCCTGCCCCGCCGCCAAGCCTGTTAAATCAAGGGCTTGGCGCGGGGAGAAATAAAAGGGGTTTTATTGGGGAAAGCGATGCTTTCCCCCGCTGGCGTGGGTTTGCGGGGGAAAGGCTCTAGTTCTCTGCCGGATAGGCAGCTTAGAAAACTCGGAGAAGACAGCCCGCGAGGATGGCGGAGTTCTCTGCCGGATAGGCAGCTTAGAAATTGCTGAGGTCGGCAACAACGGCCCGCTGGAAGTTCTCTGCCGGATAGGCAGCTTAGAAAAACGAGGATGCGCAGTTGATCGACAGCCGCAAGTTCTCTGCCGGATAGGCAGCTTAGAAAATCCCGAGTGGCCGCGCGCCACTCGCGCGCTAGTTCTCTGCCGGATAGGCAGCTTAGAAAATCCCCAGCGGGTTGGCCGTAGCCAGCGAGTCGTTCTCTGCCGGATAGGCAGCTTAGAAATGAATTTTTCCGGCCTGGTCATTGAAAAACTTGTTCTCTGCCGGATAGGCAGCTTAGAAACTTTGCGAAACGCGTCTCCCAGACATTGGGCCGTTCTCTGCCGGATAGGCAGCTTAGAAATCTCTCAGATCCACTTTTCTTTGCGCAACAGGGTTCTCTGCCGGATAGGCAGCTTAGAAATGGCGCAGCGGCCAAGAGCAGGATCAGCTCTAGTTCTCTGCCGGATAGGCAGCTTAGAAATTCGACAACGCCTTGTTCGATTGTTTCTAAAAGTTCTCTGCCGGATAGGCAGCTTAGAAATGCAGAAGCAGCATAACGGGCGCGGCATCTTCGTTCTCTGCCGGATAGGCAGCTTAGAAAGCATCATCAACTGCGGGCACCCGAACGCCGCCGTTCTCTGCCGGATAGGCAGCTTAGAAAGGTAAACGCGTTCGGCAGCTCCTCGGTCTCCTGTTCTCTGCCGGATAGGCAGCTTAGAAATGGAAGTCCAGGTGCATCAACTCGGCCTTGCTTGTTCTCTGCCGGATAGGCAGCTTAGAAATGGTCAAGATCGGCACGGCCACCGCCATCGCGGTTCTCTGCCGGATAGGCAGCTTAGAAAGTACGGAACGTGGGAGCTTGAAGGATATAAATGTTCTCTGCCGGATAGGCAGCTTAGAAAATGGGGCGACGCTCTGCACGTCAACGAATGGCGTTCTCTGCCGGATAGGCAGCTTAGAAATGCAAAGGGCGTGCATTCGGTTTTATTGCCTGGTTCTCTGCCGGATAGGCAGCTTAGAAATTCCAGCGGTCCACCTCATCGCCGTACAAATAGTTCTCTGCCGGATAGGCAGCTTAGAAAGGCTTGGAAGGCAAGCTGGAGGACGACCCGAAGTTCACTGCCGGGTAGGCAGCTTAGAAACAGCTGCCGATGCCGTCGTAAAGCTCGACCTCGTTCACTGCCGGGTAGACAGCTTAGAAATCCAGTTGGGCGATGATCTGTCGCCCGTAACGGTTCACTGCCGGGTAGGCAGCTTAGAAATACAACATGAAGATCGAGATGGACACAGCTGCGTTCACTGCCGGGTAGGCAGCTTAGAAAATAGCCCATCATTTCGGGCATGGAACTGTACGGTTCTCTGCCGGGTAGGCAGCTTAGAAAAAAACAGGCCGGCTTGCTTGTCCTTATCCAGTTCTCTGCCGGATGGGCAGCTTAAAAAGGTACTGCGGTCGCCCAGGGCGTAGCAGCAGGTTCTCTGCCGGATGGGCAGCTTAGAAAGGGGGGCGGTCATGAGCCAGTGCGTCCAGCTCGTTCTCTGCCGGGTAGGCAGCTTAGAAAATCCACAATTTGATCTGGTGTCCGAAAGGCGGCTTCTCTGCCGGACAGGCAGCTCCCCACAACAAAATCAATGCTATATTAGGCATCTAAATTGATTTTAATTAGGGAGAAGTTATGGACTTGGTACTTGCCGATGTGGCTGTCAGCGTCACCGAGCTCAAACGCAATTTTGCCGGCATCATGCGCGAGGCCGCAGGGCATCCGGTGGTAATCCTGAATCACAACCGCCCGGAAGCCTATCTTGTTCCTGCCGCCCAGTACGAACGCATGATGAACCTGCTTGAAGACATCGAGGACGCAAAGTTGGTGCTGGAACGTCGGCAGCAGCCCACCGTCAAGGTGGACCTGGATGAGCTATGAAGTTGTCTTCCGGGTGGATGCGGAGAAGGAATGGCGAAAGTTGGACCCATCAATCCGACAGCAGTTTGCCAAGAAACTGAGAGAACGAGCCGAGCATCCGCACAACCCTTCCGCCAAGCTGCATGGCCTGGAAGGCTGCTACAAGATCAAGCTGCGTCAGACCGGATACCGGCTGGTCTATGAGGTGGACGACGGCAAAATCATCATCATCGTGGTGGCTATCGGACATCGCGACAAGAATGAAACGTATCTGAAGGCTAAAGCGCGCCAGGGCTGAGCCGACGCAAGCCCGTGACAGCGTGTCCGCGGTTCTCACTCTCCCAACCCCTCCCCTGCCACAACGGCAAACCCCGCGCCCAATCCCCACCCACGCCAAGCTCCCGCGATCCTTCCAATCATGTTATTCTCAATTTGAATAACAATCTAATTTTCCAGATTTTTAACATATATGCAATCGTGCTAGATTTTGTTTTCCAAAATCAATAAAGGGCCGGCACAGCCGGCATTCCGCGATGGCATATCCACATTTCACCCTCTCCGCGCTGGCGCTGGCCTTGGCAGGGCAAGCCTTGCCGGCGCTGGCAGCCGACGGCAACACGCTGGACAGCGTCACCATCACCGGGTCGCGCATTGCGCGCGCCGGCAAGGAAGGCCCCACCGGGGTCACGGTGCTGAGCGGCGCCGATATCGAAAAACAGGGTTACACCAATGTCTACGACGCGCTGAACAATCTGGCGCAGAACACCGGCTTTACCCAGGGCGCGGATTTCGGCAATACCTTCACCCCGGCCGCCAACGCCATCAGCCTGCGCGGGCTGGGGCCCAACCATACGCTGACCTTGCTCAACGGCCGCCGCATCGCCGATTACCCGGTGGCTTACGAGGGTTCGGTCAACTTCGTCAATCTGGCCAATATCCCGGCGGCGATGATTGAGCGCATCGAGGTGCTCAACGGCGGCGCGTCGGCGATTTACGGCTCGGACGCCATCGCCGGCGTGGTCAATGTGATCCTGAAGAAGAAGGCCGACGGCACCACGGTCAACGTCAAGGCCGGCGGCAGCGAGCATCACGGCGGCGAAAACCTGCGCCTGCAACTGAGCGGCGGCAAGAGCTGGGACAAGCTGAATCTGGTCTATGCGCTGGAGTTGAGCCAGCGCAACCCGATCTGGTCGCGCCAGCGCGGCTTCATGGCGGACAACACCGTCAACGGCGCGGCGCCCACCACGGTGTGGTCGCAGAAGGATGTGAGCAGCGGCAAGTTCATCGACCCCGGCGCGGCTTGCGGCGCGCTGGGCGGCTTGTACGCCGGCAGCGTGCGCGCTTACCGCAGCAGCAAGAGCAATGTCTGCGCCAGCCCGCTGGCCAAGGCCTCCTACTGGACGGTGCAGACCGCCAACCAGAGCCAGAACGGTTATCTGAGCCTGAATTACGCGCTCAACGATCACCTGGAGTTGTTCAGCGACGCACTGCTGGCCTTCAACCACAGCGAGAACAACACCCGCGGCCCCAGCTGGACCTCGGCCGCCGGCAACGGCGGCTATTTCCTGAACCAGAACAGCGGCCGCTACGAGGTCTGGAGCCGCTTGCTGTCGCCGGAGGAGATGGGCGGCGCCAGCCGCTACAACCGCAAGTGGGACGATGTGGCGGCCAACCTGACTTTCGGCCTGCGCGGCACGGTGCCGGGCAGCAGCTGGAGTTACGAAGCCGCTTACAACGCGTCCATCTACACCAGCCAGAACATCGCGCCGCGGCTGCTGGCCAATGCGGACAGTTTCTTCCTGGGCCAGCAGCAGGGCGTGGACGCCAAGGGGGTGCTGATTTACGCGCCGTCGGCCGGGCCGTTCAACCGCCGGCTGACGCAGGCGGAGTTCGACAGCATCGCCGGGCGCTCGGTGAGCCAGAACAAGTCCTGGCTGCAGGCGCTGAGCCTGAGCGGCAGCGGCGAGTTGTTCAAGCTGCCGGCCGGCGCGGTGAAGCTGGCCGGCACGCTGGAATGGGGCAGCCAGGGCTTCAGCAATGATCCGGACCCGCTGATCAATCAGGGCGCGTTCTATAACACCTCGCCGGCCGTGCACGCCGGCGGCGCCCGCTCGCGCCAGGCGCTGGGCGGCGAGTTGTTCATCCCGGTGTTGAAGCGGCTGGACCTGACGCTGTCCGGCCGTTACGACCGCTACCAGTTGCCGGACAGCAGCGCCGGCAAGTTCACTTACGGCGCCGGCCTGGCGTTCCGACCACTGAACAGCTTGCTGCTGCGCGGCAGTTACGCCACCAGCTTCCGCGCGCCGGACATGAATTATCTGTTCCTGACCCAGAGCCGCGGCTACTACTCATCCAGCACCGATTATTGGCGTTGCGCCCAGGCCGGCCAACCCTTGGCCAGCTGCGACTACAAAAGCATGTCGCCGGGCGCGGACTACGTGAAGAACGGCAACGTCGAACTGAAGCCGGAAAACGGCAAGTCCTACGGCTTCGGCTTTGTATGGTCGCCCAGCAGCAGTGCGGATATTTCGGTGGATTACTGGGACATCGCCATCAATGATCTGGTCACCGACCTGAGCGGCGACAAGCTGTTGCGCGACGAGGCGCAGTGCCGCGCCGGCATTCTGGACGCGTCGTCCCAGCTGTGCCAGGACACATTGCGCCGAGTGCAGCGCAATCCGGCCAATGCCTTGATCAATCCGGGCGCGATCAAGCAGATCGTGGTCAACCCGATCAACGCGGCCAGCGAGCGCACCAGCGGTTTCGACATCGCCGGCAAGCTGCGCTGGAAAACCGCCAGCTGGGGCAGCTTCCTGCTGAAAGCCAATTACACCAAGGTGCTGAAGCACACTTACCAGCAGTTTGCCGGCGATGTGGAAAAGAATATGTTGAACGACCCGGAAAACACCGATTGGCCGGACAAGCTGGACACCAGCCTGAGCTGGGACATCGGCCCCTGGTCGTCCACCGTGCTGCTGACCCGTTACGGCAAGATTCCCAAAGCCGACGGCTCCGGCAATCTGACGCCCACGGTGCTGGCCAATTTCAGCACTCAGTATCAATGGAGCAAGCAGACTTCGGTGGGGCTCATCGTCAACAATGTGCTGGACACCATCAAGCGCGACGACACCAGCAACTGGCCCTACTACCCAGTGGGCAGTTATCTGCCCTATGGCCGCCAGTGGTGGGTGGAGGTGAATCACAAGTTCTAAACGGCTGGCGCGCTCACGATTTATTGTAATAAGCAACTATTTAGTTGTATGTTACAACCATTACCACAGGAGAGCGCGCATGAACCCTTCACAGCCGCAGCAGCTTGTCATCGACCAGATCCGCTCCGCCTCGCGGCGCATCGTGCGCGAGCTGGGTTTCATGCGCAGCACCTTGGCCATGAGCCGGCACTCCGCTTCCGCCGTGCATGCGGTGGTGGAGATCGGCCTGGCCGGCAGCTTGTCCGCCAGCCAGTTGACGGACAAGCTGCAGCTGGAAAAATCCACGGTGAGCCGGCTGGTGCGCAAGCTGACGCAGGGCGGCGAGCTGCTGGAGCAGGCCAGCCCCAGCGACGGCCGGACCAAGCTGCTGGCCTTGAGCCCGTCCGGCCAACAGCTGTTCGCGCAGTTGCAGGACTACGGACGCGGCCAGGTGGGCGGCGCCCTCGTCCACCTGTCGGCGGAGCAGCAGCGGCAGGTGGAACAAGGCCTGAATTGCTATGCGGCGGCGCTGGAAGCCAGGCACGCCGAGCACACGCCGCCGGCCGCCGCGCCCATCGCCATTGAAACCGGTTACCGTTGCGGCGCGCTGGGCAGCATTGTCGCCATGCATGCGCGCTATTACCACGCCCACGCCGGCTTCGGCGCTTTTTTCGAACGGCAGGTGGCCACCGGCCTGGCCGATTTCCTCGGCCGCCTGAGCCAGCCCGGCAATCAGCTGTGGCTGGCCTTGCGCGACGGCCGCATCATCGGTTCATTGGTGATTGCGGCGGAGCCGGACACGCCGGGGCAGGCGCAGCTACGCTGGTTCATTCTGGACGAGGAGGCGCGCGGCAGCGGCCTTGGCCGCCGCATGATGGAACAGGCGATGGCGTTTTGCGATCAGCAGCGCCTTGCCGTCCGGCTGTGGACCTTCCAGGGCCTGCTGGCGGCGCGGCATTTGTACGAGGCCTTCGGCTTTGTCTTGAGCGAGGAGCGCCCAGGAGCACGCTGGGGCGAACAGGTGGTGGAGCAGTGTTTTACACGGCCCGCCAAAAGCTAGCCGCGCGCCGTACTTCTGCCGGATGGGCCGCTTAGAAACAGCGGTCCCGTGTGGTGATGGTGCCGATGGGGTTCGCTGCCGGATAAACAGCATTAGAAATGCAAAAAACCCACCGCTTGCGCGATGGGTTTTTCTAAATTTGGCGTCCCCACGGGGAATCGAACCCCGGCTACCGCCGTGAAAGGGCGGTGTTCTAACCGCTAAACTATAGGGACAGCAAGTGGCGCACCCGGAGCGATTCGAACGCCCGACCCTCTGGTTCGTAGCCAGATACTCTATCCAACTGAGCTACGGGTGCGCTGATTGGCGTAGAAAGAGGGATTCGTGAAAATGCCTGCTCTCAAACAACCAAACCCTTGAATTTTCTAGCAGCAGCGCTTGCTGTGCTGTCGATCAAGAGGCGCACAGTATGTGTCCTTTGCTGGACCTTGTCAACAGCTTGCTCTGAAATTTTTCCAAACCCGCAAAATAGAGAAAATTTTCGCAAAGCCATGCCTGACTCAACAAAACTCGCAATTTTCCCCGCCCGGCCTAGAGCAAGCGCTACCCGCCGATTCTCATTTGTACGGTTCATTTTGGGTATGGCGTGTGGGCATCCTTCCGGTTCACCGATGGCGATGGCAGGTATGAGGATAGCGGCGGCTATTCGCTGCTCGACGAAGTGCCCTGGCGAGCTCGACCAAAAGTATTCAATTTGGATGTTTTCGGCTGATTCAAACGTCCAACCAAGGTACAAGTTTCATCAGCTTTAACCCCTCAATCGAATCCAGCTGATGGCCTTGTTAATGAAAGGCTTTCAGCGGCTTTTGATGGCGGTTCACTCCATTCCCCCTGGGAGAAAATGCACGCATGGCCAAATTGGCCAGACTGCAGAAGCGGCGCCTGCGGATGCGGATGATCCCCATTCCCTGTCCCGCAAAGAAAAGCTGTACCCGGTCATTGAGCAAGTTGGCCCCCGTTCGACGGGTCGCCGCAGCGACCTAGACCGGAGCCGTTCCCTCCTTACTGTTCCCTTGTTGCGACAAGCTCAAGCTAGATTATCGAACAACGATAAATTTCTTGCGGAATACCAATGTCCTATTTATCGTTTAACAATAAACCCAGGAGGAGGAAATGATGCCTAGCCGTCCGAACCTTTTGTCTACGACCCGCCTGGTCTTGCGCGCCCTGCTCAGCCTGAACTTCATATTGGGCATGGGAATTGGGGCACTTTTGCTTGCCAGCTTTATCGCGCCGCCCGGCTGCAAGCCATTGCTTGGGCGCTGCTCGCCATACAAATTCTCAACCTTGCCGTCAGCGCGGTTTGCGCAAGCGTATCCATGATCTACCCATTGGACATTGGGTGGAGCCCTATCAGTCGATGGATGGCTATCCGTATTGCTGCTGTTTATTCTGGCGCGAGTATTTGATGCAGGAACGAAAATGCGTATCGATTTGGAAGGAACCGTATAAGCCATGGCTATTCTGGTAAAGCTCGATGGCCTGTTGCATGACCGAAGAATGACTTTGAGCGAGCTTGCGGATCATGTAGACATCACCCTGGCGAATCTTTCCATCCTCAAAACCGGAAAAGCCCGCGCCATCAGGTTCTCGACCTTGGAAGCAATTTGTGAAGCCTTGCAATGTCAGCCGGGCGATTTGCTGGACTATGCGGCCAGCGCTAAGGAGGACCAAGCCGTCCCCAAATAAAGCTTAAGCCATCTGTTTACGCGCCGGGCCTTGGCCAGTTCCATCTGGCGGGCCAGTAGCGCCAGTAGCAAGCGCCCGCCAAATCGAACGGCGTCCGAAGCAAGCTGTATCCACTCGCCCAAATGGGTCATTTTCATGGAGAAAGATAAAATGCAAGACATTTCACTATTTCGCCTGAACTGCTTGAGAGGCCTGTATCTGTTTATCGCCGTCGGATTTGGAGTCTCCCTGCTGCCTAATATCTTGAGTCCCCATACCCCGGCGGTTCCCACGAGAACCGTGGTGGACCACATGCTCTTGGCCTTTTGGCTGTTAACCCTATTTGGCGTGCGCTACCCGCTGCAAATGCTCCCGGTGCTGCTATGGGAAATGATCTGGAAAACCCTGTGGGTGGTGTTGGTAGCCATTCCCCAGTGGCGCAGCGGGCGCATAGAGCCCTTTACCGAAGCCAATCTGGGCTGGACTCCCTTGCTGATCGTCTTCTATGCAGTCGTGCCCTGGCGCTACGTATACGCCAACTACCTGCTCAAGCCATCCGAGCCATGGCGAAAGAAGACCAGCGCACCGCGCGGCGCGTCGCTGGCGGATTAGCGGGTCGGGCGTCTGCTCTAGCGCCATTACGCTAACGGACAGGAAGTGGCGGTGAATGAAACAGAGGCAACTATTCAGCTCCCCTGACGGTTTGAATAGCAGCATGAGCAAGCGACAAAATGGCCGGAGCGGATCACCCACCTGCTTCCGGCCATCAATCGAATTCATCCGCCTCCATCCTCCAGCCGATGGAAGACTCCCCTTTTCCCAATACACAAAGGCAATCGGGCATTGCCGCGCAAACCGCTCGAGAGCGTGTCTCGACTAGTTTTATCTCGGTCAAATGGATTATGGATTGATCGCGTTTTCGCAGAGACGGTTACGCTTCTTAGGAAGCTCTTGGTTTGTTGATCCGCTTCAGGAATCTAGCGATGAGGTTCGGACCGCTAGGACGCAAAAAAGCCCTCGACTGTTTCCAATCAAGGGCTTAATGCGAACTGGCGGAGAAAGAGGGATTCGAACCCTCGATACAGGTTTAAGCCCGTATGCTTCCTTAGCAGGGAAGTGCCTTCGACCACTCGGCCATTTCTCCGTTCAGAGAGCGCCATATTAATTAGCGCTGCGCCCCCTGTCAAGCGTGTATCCGAAATTATTTACGCCGGCTGGTCCAGCCCGAAAACTTTATGCAAAACGCGAACCGCCAGCTCCAGATACTTCTCGTCCAACAGCACCGACACCTTGATTTCCGAGGTGGAGATCATCTGGATATTGATGCCCTCTTCCGCCAGGGTGCGGAACATGGTGGAGGCGATGCCGCAGTGCGAACGCATGCCCACGCCCACGATGGAGATCTTGGCCACCTTGTCGTCGGCGTCGATCTTGGCGGCGCCGATATGGGTCTGCACTTCGCGCAGGATGGTCAGCGCGCGCTGGAATTCGCCGCGCGGCACGGTGAAGGAGAAATCGGTCGCGCCGTTTTCGCCCACGTTCTGGATGATCATGTCCACTTCGATATTGGCATCGGCGATCGGCCCCAGAATCTGGTAGGCGATGCCAGGCTTGTCCGGCACGCCCTTGACGTTGATGCGCGCTTCGTTACGGTCAAATGCGATGCCTGCGACAACGGCCTTTTCCATGCTTTCATCTTCCTCATACGTAATCAGGGTGCCTTCGCCTTCGTCTTCGAAGCTGGAAAGCACGCGCAAACGAACCTTGTACTTGCCGGCGAACTCCACCGAGCGGATCTGCAGCACCTTGGAGCCCAGCGACGCCATTTCGATCATTTCCTCGAACGTGACGGTCTTCAGGCGGCGCGCTTCCGGCACCACGCGCGGATCGGTGGTGTAAACGCCGTCCACATCAGTGTAGATCTGGCATTCGTCGGCCTTCAGCGCGGCGGCCAGCGCCACGGCGGAGGTGTCCGAGCCGCCGCGGCCCAGCGTGGTGATGTCGCCGTCCTCGTCCACGCCCTGGAAGCCGGCGACGATGACGACGCGGCCTTCATTGAGGTCGGAGCGCATCGCGGCGTCGTCTATCTCCTGGATGCGGGCCTTGGTGTGGGCGTTGTCGGTGACCAGCTTCACCTGCCAGCCGCAGTAGCTCTTGGCCGGCACGCCGATTTCCTTCAGCGCCATGGCCAGCAGGCCGATGGTGACCTGCTCGCCGGTGGATATCACCACGTCCAGCTCGCGCGGGTCCGGATAGTCCTGAATCTCCTTTGCCAGGGCGATGAGGCGGTTGGTTTCGCCGCTCATGGCGGACACCACCACCACGACATCATGTCCCTGCGACTTCCACTTGGCGACACGGCGGGCAACGTTCTTGATCCGTTCGGTGGTTCCAACCGAAGTGCCGCCGTACTTTTGTACGATGAGTGCCATGCTTGTTTCTTATATTCGAAAGGGTTGAAATGTCGAGCTTCGATTCTGACCCTATCCTGGCCAGAATTGCAAGGCGGAATTCTCCGCGGATGCTGCAACGCAAAACCCGCGGCCAGCCCCAGCCGGCACTGCGCGGCGCAAGCTGCCGACGCTGCGGCGCTTGCCGGCATCAATCCACGGCTGCCATGCCGTTTACTGGCAGAATATTTCTGTTGGATTACATGCGCAAACGTTCGGGGCAGCTGTACAGATTGGCGCGGCCGTGGCCGGCGAAGCCGATCAGGGTCAGGCCGTAGCGCGCGGCCATCTCCACCGCCAGCGAGGTGGGCGCGGACAGCGCGATCAGGATCTCGATGCCGGCGGCGGCGGCCTTCTGCGCCATTTCATAGCTGGCGCGGCTGGTGACGATGGCCGCGCCATCGCGCCAGCCCTGGCGCGCGCGCGCGCCGATCAGCTTGTCCAGCGCCACGTGGCGACCCACATCCTCGCTAAGGTGCAGAAGTTCGCCCTGCGGCGTCACCCAGCCGGCGGCGTGGGCGCAGGCGGTGGCCTGGGACAGGCTTTGCGCCTGCTGCAGCACCGGCAAGGCGCGCGCCAGCGCGTCCAGGCGGAAGCTTTGGGTCTGCGGCAGCGGCGGCAGCGGCCGGTGGATTTCGGCCAGCTGTTCCACGCCGCACAGGCCGCAACCGGTGCGGCCGGCCAGCTGGCGGCGGCGCTCCTTCAAGGCCATGAAGCGGGCCGAGGCCAGATCGATGCGCGCTTCCACGCCGCGTTCGCCCGGAACGATGTCGATGCCGTAGATCTCGCCCGGATGGGCGACGATGCCTTCGGCCAGGCTGAAGCCCAGCGCAAAGTCTTCCAGCTCCCGCGGGCTGGCCATCATCACCACGTGGGAGAGGCCGTTGTACACCAGCGCCACCGGGGTTTCCACCGCCACCCAGTCCTGCCTGGCCTGGGCGCCGCCGTGACGGCAATCGACAATGCCGAGCTCAAGCGCCGCCTGCTCCAGCGCTTCGGTTTTTTTCATAAAATGTGGCCTGCCATTCACTGCAATAGTTTGTACTAATTGATACCTAGGGCGATAATAGATTTTCCGCTGTGAGTGAGCAACGCGTCCTTGGTGGGTCAGGGGCGCGCCCAGTTCAACCCCAAGGAGACAAACCCATGCAAGTCAGCAGACGGCAGTTTTTCAAGCTCTGCGCCGGCGGCATGGCAGGCACCACCATCGCGACCCTGGGCTTCATGCCCGAGACCGCGCTGGCCGACACCCGCAGCTATAAATTGCTGCGCGCGACGGAAACCCGGAATACCTGTCCATACTGTTCGGTGGGCTGTGGCATCTTGATGTACAGCCTGGGCGACGGCGCCAAGAACGCCAAAGCCGATATTTTCCACATTGAAGGCGATCCGGACCATCCGGTCAATCGCGGCGCGCTCTGTCCCAAAGGCGCCGGCCTGATCGACTTCATCCACAGCCCCAACCGCCTGCGCTACCCGGAAGTGCGCGAAGCGGGCTCCAACGAATACAAACGCATCAGCTGGGACGAGGCCTTCGAGCGCATCGCCGCCCATATGAAGCGCGACCGCGACGCCAACTTCGTCGAGAAGAATGCGGACGGCGTCACCGTCAACCGCTGGCTGACCACGGGTTTCCTGGCCGCTTCCGCGTCCAGCAACGAGGCCGGCTGGCTGACCCACAAATTCACCCGCAGCCTGGGGCTGCTGGCGGTCGACAACCAGGCGCGTGTATGACACGGACCAACGGTGGCAAGTCTTGCCCCAACATTTGGTCGCGGTGCCATGACAAACCATTGGGTCGACATCAAGAACGCCAACCTCATCGTCGTCATGGGCGGCAATGCGGCCGAGGCGCACCCGGTGGGTTTCCGCTGGGCGATTGAGGCCAAGACCCGCAACAAGGCGAAGCTGATCGTCATCGATCCGCGCTTCACCCGCACGGCCTCGGTGGCGGATTATTACGCCCCCATCCGCACCGGCACGGACATTGCGTTCCTGTCCGGCGTGATCCGCTACCTGCTGCAAACCGGCAAGTACAATAAGGAATACACGCTGGCCTACACCAATGCCGCGCTCTTGGTGAACCCGGACTTCAAGTTCGACGACGGCCTGTTCTCCGGCTACAACGCCGACAAGCACAGCTACGACAAATCCACCTGGACCTACCAGCTGGACGACAAGGGCATGGCCAAGCGCGACGACAGCCTGTCCGACCCGCGCTGCGTGATCAATCTGATGCGCGAGCACGTGGCCCGTTACACGCCGGAAATGGTGGAAACCCTCTGCGGCACGCCCAAGGACGCCTTCCTCAAGGTCTGCGAATACCTGGCGGAAACCGGCGCCCACGACAAGACCACTTCCTTCCTGTACGCGCTGGGCTGGACGCAACACTCCATCGGCTCGCAGAACATCCGCACCATGGCGATGATCCAGCTGCTGCTGGGCAATATGGGCATGGCCGGCGGCGGGGTCAACGCGCTGCGCGGCCACTCCAACATCCAGGGTCTGACCGATATCGGCCTGCTGTCCACCAGCTTGCCGGGTTATCTGAACATGCCCTCGGAGAAGGAGCCCACGCTGGAGTCCTATCTGAGCAAGTACACCAGCAAGCCGCTGGCCGACGGGCAGATGAACTACTGGCAGAACTATCCCAAGTTCTTCGTTTCGCTGATGAAGGCGATGTGGGGCGACAAGGCCACCGCAGACAACCAGTGGGGCTACGACTGGCTGCCCAAGTGGGACAAGAGCTACGACGTGCTGCAGTACTTCGAGCTGATGCATCAGGGCAAGATCAACGGCTATTTCTGCCAAGGCTTCAACCCCATCCTGGCCTTCCCGGACAAGAACAAGGTGGTGGCCTCGCTTTCCAAGCTGAAATATCTGGTGATCATGGACCCGCTGGCCACCGACACTTCCACTTTCTGGAAGAACCACGGCGAGCAGAACGATGTGAAGACCGCGGAAATCCAGACCGAGGTGTTCCGTCTGCCCACCACCTGTTTCGCCGAGGAAGACGGCGCGGTGGTCAATTCCGGACGCTGGCTGCAATGGCACTGGAAAGGCGCGGACGCGCCGGGCGAAGCCATCACCGACGCGGAAATCCTGGCCGGCATCTTCACTCGTCTGAAGGCGCAGTACGCCAAGGACGGCGGCAAGAACGCCGAGGCCATCATGAGCCTATCCTGGGCTTACGGCGATCCGCACGAGCCCAAGCCGGAGGAACTGGCCAAGGAGCTCAACGGCAAGGCGCTGGCGGACATCCCGGATCCCAAGAACCCGGGGCAGTTCCTGGCCAAGAAAGGCGAGCAGCTGTCCGGCTTCGCCCTGATGCAGGCCGACGGCAGCACCGCTTCCGGCTGTTGGATCTTCGCCGGCAGCTGGACCCAGGCCGGCAACCAGATGGCGCGCCGCGACAACAGCGATCCGTCCGGGCTGGGCAATACCCTGGGCTGGGCCTGGGCGTGGCCGGCCAACCGCCGCGTGCTGTACAACCGCGCTTCCTGTAAGCCGGACGGCACGCCCTGGGACAAGAAGCGGACGCTGATCAAGTGGAACGGCGAAAAATGGACAGGCATCGACGTGCCGGACTTCAAGGCCGACGAGCCGCCCGGCAGCGCCATGGGCCCCTTCATCATGCAGGCCGAGGGCCTGGGGCGGCTGTTCGCTCTCGACAAGATGGCCGAAGGCCCCTTCCCCGAGCACTACGAGCCGTTCGAAACGCCGCTGGGCACCAACCCGCTGCATCCCAAGGTGGTGTCCAATCCGGCGGCGCGGGTGTTCCCGGCGGACCTCGAGCAGATGGGCAAGCACGACGCCTTCCCGTACGCGGCCACCACTTACCGGCTGACCGAGCACTTCCACGGCTGGACCAAGCACGCGCGGCTGAACGCGATCGCCCAGCCGGAGCAGTTCGTGGAAATCGGCGAGGCGCTGGCCAAGGAGAAAGGCATCGCCCACGGCGACACGGTGAAAGTGTCGTCCAAGCGCGGCTATATCAAGGCCAAGGCGGTGGTGACCAAGCGCATCCGCGCGCTGCAGTCGGGCGGCAAGACGGTGCACCAGGTCGGAATTCCGATTCACTGGGGTTATGAAGGGGTGGCCAAGAAAGGCTTCAGCGCCAACACGCTGACGCCGTTTGTAGGCGACGCCAACACCCAGACGCCGGAATTCAAGTCCTTCCTGGTCAACGTCGAGAAAGTATAAGGAGCGACCATGTCATCACTGCAATCGCAAGATATCCTGCGCCGCTCCGCCAGCCCCACCCAGCCGCCGGTGGTGCGAGATTACAAGGCCGAGGTGGCCAAGCTGATCGACGTGTCCACCTGCATAGGCTGCAAGGCCTGTCAGGTGGCCTGCTCGGAGTGGAACGACATCCGCGACGAAGTGGGCAGCAACGTCGGCGTCTACGACAACCCGGCCGATCTCACCGCCCACAGCTGGACGGTGATGCGCTACAGCGAGGTGGAGGAAAGCGGCAAGCTGGAGTGGCTGATCCGCAAGGACGGCTGCATGCACTGCGCCGACCCGGGCTGTCTGAAGGCCTGTCCGTCGCCGGGGGCCATCATCCAGTACGCCAACGGCATCGTGGACTTCCAGTCCGAGCACTGCATAGGCTGCGGCTATTGCATCTCCGGCTGTCCGTTCAATGTGCCGCGCATCAACCAGAAGGACAACAAGGCGTATAAATGCACCTTGTGTTCCGACCGGGTGATGGTGGGCCAGGAGCCGGCCTGCGTGAAGACCTGTCCCACCGGAGCCATTCGCTTCGGCACCAAGTCCGATATGCAGGCCTACGCCCATGACCGGGTGGAAGAGCTGAAGACCCGCGGCTACGCCAACGCCGGGCTGTACGATCCGGAAGGCGTGGGCGGCACCCACGTGATGTACGTGCTGCACCACGCCGACAAGCCGGAGCTGTATTCCGGCCTGGCCAAGGATCCCAAGATCAGCCCGGTGGTCAGCCTGTGGAAGGGCATCCTCAAGCCGCTGTCCACCATCGGCCTGGCGGCTTCGGTCTTGTTCGGCTTCTTCCACTACATCGGCGTCGGCCCCAATAAGGCGGAAGAGGAAGAGGAGGAAAAGGCATGAGCAAGGAAAAGCTGATCAAGCGCTACAGCGCGGCGGAACGCGTCAACCACTGGATCGTGGCGGTGTGCTTCGTGCTGTTGGCGATTTCCGGCCTGGCCTTCTTTTACCCGGCCTTCTTCTGGCTGACCGGCGTATTCGGCACGCCGCAGCTGGCGCGCATCATCCACCCCTTCGTCGGGGTGCTGATGTTCGTCGGCTTCGCGCGCCAATTCCTGCGCTACTGGCATCACAACTTCCTGGACAAGGAAGACGTGAAGTGGATGATGGCGGTGAAGTCGGTGCTGTCCGGCCACGAGGTCGGCGACATCGGCAAGTACAACGGCGGCCAGAAAGGCATGTTCTGGCTGATGACCGGCTGCATGCTGGTGCTGGTGTGCACCGGCTTCATCATGTGGCGGCCGTACTTCGCGCTGTACTTCCCCATCCCGGTGATCCGCGTGGCCCTGCTCCTGCAC
Source organism: Chromobacterium sp. FG22 (assembly GCF_057809415.1). NCBI lineage: Bacteria > Pseudomonadati > Pseudomonadota > Betaproteobacteria > Neisseriales > Chromobacteriaceae > Chromobacterium > Chromobacterium sp. FG22. The sequence continues at coordinate 26,939 of NZ_JBMDJX010000003.1, forward strand.
GCCTGGAGCGCGCTGATCCTGATCGCCGGCATCATCGTCCACGTCTACGCCGCCATCTGGGTGCGCGGCACGATACGGGCGATGGTGGAAGGCGTGGTCACCCATACCTGGGCCAAGAAGCATCATCCGCGCTGGTACCGTGAAATGACCGGAGACAAGAACAAGCCATGAGCATACGCATCGTCCCCCTGGACGAGGCTGGCCGGCTGCAAACCGCGGCGGGAGAGATCCCGCCGTTATTGCTGCCCCAGCCCGCCGAACGCTATCTGGCCCGCAGCCGGCGCCTGACGGCGCTGGCCGACGGCCACCCGATGGCGGCCTATCTGGCCTTCGCCGCCCGCATCGCCGCGGCTCAGCACCGCCTGGTGCGCGAACAGCCGGTGACGCTGCCGCCGCGCGGCGATTACTTCCATCATTGCGCCGAACACGGCCTGCCGCCGCTGGGCGCCGCCGCCTGGCCGCGCGATCCGGTCTGGCGCAATCTGCTGCGCGCGCTGTGCGCGGAGCTCGCCGCCCTGCCCGGCCCCGCCGGCCAGGTGGCGCGCGAGCTGGAACAGACGGACGACGCCGCGCTGGAAAGCGCCGCCCGCGCGCTGCTGGACGGCGACTTCGCCGCCGTCGGCTCGGCGCGCGCGCCCTTGCTGTGGGCGGCGCTGTCGGTCTACTTCAGCCAGCTGGCCGCGCAACTGCAGGTGACGGCGGTGGCCGAGCCCGACGACGCCCGCCACCTGTGCCCGGTGTGCGCGATGCCGCCGGTGGCCAGCGTGGTGCGCCTCGGCAACGAGTCCGGCCTGCGCTATCTGCATTGCAGCCTGTGCGAGAGCGAATGGCATCTGGTGCGCGCCAAGTGCAGCAATTGCGAGGCGACCCGCGACATCGGCTACTGGTCGCTGGAGCAAGGCGACAGCCAGCAGGCCGCGGTGCGCGGCGAAAGCTGCGGCGACTGCGGCAGCTATCTGAAGATCCTGGCGCTGGACAAGGACCTGGACGCCGAGCCGGCGGCCGACGATCTGGCCACGCTGGCGCTGGACCAGCAGCTGGAACAGCGCGGCTTCGCCCGCAGCGGGGTCAATCCGCTGCTGTTTCCCGGCTAAGCCCCCGCTCCCAACGTCCCCCAAGCCTCCTGCACGGAGGCTTTTTTCATGGCGTCGGCGAGCGCTTTGGCCGCGCCGTCCGTTTGCATAAGAAAAAACCAACAACTACAAAAAAGGTATGACTTTTTTCCATCCCGGTTGATCGACATGGTCCTGCTCCCGCCTCTGACGCCAAGAAACCGCCTGTTGCTGGGCCTGGCCATCAATGGCGGCGTCCTCTGCTGGCTATTCTGGGGGCATCCGCTGCTTTGGGCCGGACTGGCGCTCAGCTGCGCCGCGCTGGCGCTGGTCCTGTTCTGGCCGGCGCCGGCCGCCGCCGCGGAGCCGGCCCCGACTCAGGACGAATACTGGCAGGGCTTCGCCAGCCACGTCTGCGCCTTGCTGCCCTTGTGGGCCGGCCACATCTCCTTGGGCAAGGAGCAGATGGACGACGCCGCCAACCGGCTGACCTTGCGCTTCGACGGCATACTGCGCCAAGTGGGCGGCGCGGTGCCCAAGCCGGGCGAACACACCGACCAGGCGGCGCTGGCCCAGGCGGAGAGCCGGCTCAAACACATGCTGCAGCTATTGCAGAACGCCACCCGGCAACAGACCGATCTCGCCATCCACCTGCACACCCTGGGCCAATCGGCCAACACCCTGCAGAACCTGGTGCGCAGCCTGGTCAGCGGCCACCAGCTGGACGGCGAGCAAAGCATGGAGCAATTGGGCAGCGACACGCTGGAACAGCTGTCCCGGCTGCAGAACCAGATCGACAAGGCCATGGACAGCCTGGCGCAGATGGCGCACGAGCCGCTGCGGCCGCACGCGCCGCTGAACGCCGCCGACGCCTCCGCGCCGGCGGAAGAAACCGCGCCGGACGACGAGGCCGTCCAATCCCAGTCCTTGCAGCAAGCGCTGGAAGACATTCTGGTGCAGCTGCAATTCCAGGACCGGGTCGACCAAATCCTCAGCGGGGTGCAGAACGATATGCGCCGGCTGGAGAGCGTCTTCAGCCAGGCGCTGGTGGACACCGAGCGTCGGCCGACGCCGCCGGACACCGCCGCCTGGCTGGACGCCTTGAAAAACAGCTATACCACCCATGAGCAGCGCGTCCTGCACAGCAGCGACCAAGCGGAATCGGGCAATAAGCAAAACAACATCACTTTCTTTTGATCCGGGGAATGTTCCAGATGGCCAAGACCATACTCATCGTCGATGACTCGGCCAGCCTGCGGCAGGTGGTTCGCATGACGCTCGCCGGCGCGGGCTATGAGGTGCTGGAGGCCGCCAACGGCCAGGAAGCCCTTGACGTGCTGGACGGACGCAAAGTCCATTTGATCGTCTCCGATGTGAACATGCCGTTGATGGACGGCATCGCGCTGCTGCGCAATATCAAGATCCATCCCAATTACAAATTCACTCCGGTCATCATGCTGACCACGGAATCCTCCGAGGAAAAGAAGCAGGAAGGCAAGGCCGCCGGGGCCAAGGCCTGGGTGGTCAAACCCTTCCAACCGCCGGTGCTGTTGACCGCCGTTTCCAAATTGATCCTGCCCTGATCGGGAGCCCGACATGCCGCGCGCCCGCAAAAAACCAGACGCCAAAGACAGCGCGCCCGCCGCGCCGGCCGCCGCCGTTTTCCAACTGACACTCAGCGGAGAACAAACCATTTACCAGGCGGCGGAACTGCATCAGCAGCTCCACGCCGCCCTCGCCGGCCACGCCGCCATCGAACTGGACCTGTCCTGCGTCGGAGAGCTGGACTGCGCCATCGCCCAGGTCTTGCTGTGGCTGCGCCGGGAAAGCCTGCGCAAGGACGTCGCGTTGCGCTTCATCGCCCCCAGCCCGGCCTCGCTGGACTTCATCCGCCTGGTGGGCCTGCAAGGCCAGCTCTCTTTGGAGGAGGTCGCGCATGGATCTTGAACTGGCGCTGCAAACCTTCTTCGAAGAATCCAACGATCTGCTGGGAGAGATGGAAAGCATTCTGCTGGACGCGGAAGCCGACTCCACCACCACGGAACAGTTGAACGCCCTGTTCCGCTCCATGCACACCATCAAGGGCTCGGCCGGGCTGTTCGGCCTGGACGTCGTCGTCGGCTTCACCCATGAAGTGGAAAACGTGCTGGACCTGCTGCGCGACGGCGCGCTGCGGCTGGACGATATGCTGACCGGCCTGCTGCTGCGCTGCCACGACCACGTCAAGGAAATGCTGACCGCGCTGGCGGCCAAGGACAGCCTGGAGCGTTTCGCCGGCACCGAGCTGCTGGACGAGCTGGTCGCCTACAGCCGCGCCGCCGGCGGCGCGGCCGCCCAGGAGGCGCCGGCCGGGATGGAACAAACGGAAGCGCCGCCCGAGCCGCAGCCCGAGCCCGCCGCGCCGCCGCCGGAGCAATGGCTGCTGTCGCTGCGCTTCGGTCCGGATATGCTGCGCAACGGCATGGACCCGTCGTCCTTTATCCGCTATCTCGCCACCATAGGCGAGATCGACCGGATCGAGGCCGTCGCCACCCAGCTGCCAAGCGGCGACGACTTCAATCCGGAAACCAATTATCTGCGCCTGGAGGCGCTGTACCGCAGCCAGGAGGCGCAGCAGACGCTGCTGGATGTTTTCGAGTTCGCGCGCGAAGACAGCGAGGTCCATATCTGGCCGTGGCCGCCCAGCTCGCGGCAGCAGGCTCAGACCCTGGCCAGCGCGCCGCGGGAGGAGGCCGACGCGGTCCGGGCGGTATGGCTGCGCTTTGGCCTGGAGCCCGCAGCCGATGCCGCCGAGCCGGAAGCGGCGTTCGCCGAAGCGGAGGCGATGGCGTCGTCGGTGGAAATCGTGGAGTTCGCGCCGGACGAGCCGCTTGCCGTCGACCCCGCGTCCGATGCCCCCGCCGACGCCGCGCCGGAAGCGCCCGCCGCGCGCGCCGCCGCCAAAACCGCCGGCGACGCCAAAAGCGGCAAATCGGCCGAAAGCAAATTCATCAAGGTGGAGGCCGGCAAACTGGACAGCCTGATCAATCTGATCGGCGAACTGGTGATCGCCGGCGCCGCCGCCAATCTGGTGGCGCGCCGCTCGCAGCAAAGCGCGCTGGTGGAGTCCACCCAGACCATCGCCAATCTGATCGAACAGATCCGCGCCGGCACGCTGTCCATGCGCATGATACAGATAGGCGAAATCTTCAACCGCTTCCCGCGCGTGGCGCGCGACGTCTCGCGCGAACTGGGCAAGGACATCCAGCTGCACATCTCCGGCGCGGAGACCGAGCTGGACAAATCCATGGTGGAAAAACTGGGCGATCCGCTGATGCACATCGTGCGCAACGCCATCGACCACGGCATAGAAACCACCGAGCGCCGGCTGGCCGGCGGCAAGCCGGCCGAAGGCCATGTCTGGCTCAACGCCTACCATGAATCCGGCAGCATCGTGATCGAAGTGGCCGACGACGGCGGCGGCCTCAATCAAGAGCGCATCCTGGCCAAGGCGGTGGAACGCGGCCTGCTGCCCGCCGACATGGCGCTGCCGGAGCAGGACGTGTTCCGCCTGATCTTCGAGGCCGGCTTCTCCACCGCGGACCAGGTCACCAACATCTCCGGCCGCGGCGTGGGCATGGACGTGGTGAGGAAAAGCATAGAGCAGCTGCGCGGCACCATAGACATCGAATCCGAACTCGGACTGGGCACCACCTTCCGCATCCGGCTGCCGCTGACCCTGGCCATCATCGACGGCTTCCTGGTGGAAGTCGCCGCCGCCACCTTCGTGGTGCCGCTGGAAGCGGTGATCGAATGCATAGAGCTGCCCGCCGCGCTGGACAAGGACAGCGTTCACGACTGCCTGAATCTGCGCGGCGAACTGCTGCCCTTGCTGCGCCTGGACGGCTTTCTGGAACTGCCCGCCGTCGCGGCCAAACGCCGCAACGTGGTGGTGGTGCACTACGGCGAACGCAAGGCCGGCCTGGTGGTGGACGCGCTGCTGGGCGAATTCCAGACCGTGATCAAGCCGCTGGGCAATCTGTTCCGCCACCTCAAGGCCATCAGCGGCTCCACCATCCTGGGCACCGGCGAAGTCGCCTTGATTCTCGACGTGCCCGCCCTGATCCACCATGCCACCCAAAAAGAGGCGGAGCGGTACGCGCTGCTTCCCGCCCGGGAATGGGAAGCTGGCACCACAAACACCGCGGCGAAAACGGATAGGAGCGCCCAATGAGCCAATACAAACACGGCATGTCCATCGCGCAGAAGCTCGGCCTGGGCTTCGGCCTGATCATCGCGCTGATGCTGATCTGCGTCAGCGCGGCGCTGTACGGGCTGGAGATCAGCAATATCGCCCTGCGCGACATCACCCAGGTCAACAATGTGGAAAGCCGGCTGGCGCGCCAATTGATCAGCGACAACCAGGATATCCGCATCGCCTACCGCAATGTGATGCTGGCCGAGGGGCCCGCCGACATCAACAGCGCGCTGCAAGCCTATCAGGCGAGCAAAGTCGCCTATATGGACAGGGAAAAGAAACTGGCCGAAGTCTTCCGGCAGGCCGACAACAACACCCCCCAGGAGCTGGAACAGATGAGCCGCATTCAGAACATGCGGCCGGCCACGCTCACGATGGTGGACAAGGCGGTGGACCTGGCCAATCAAGGGCGTCAGGACGAAGCCAAGAAACTGATGCAGAACGAGATCGCGCCGCAGATGGTCGCCTTCAACCAGCAACTGACCGCGCTGGCGGACCTGGAGGACAAACTCAACGACCAGTTGGCCAATCAGGCCAACGCCAGCTATCAACAGGCGCACTGGGTGATGATCGCGCTGTCCTTGCTGGCCGCCCTGATCAGCGCCGGCCTGGCCACCCTGATCACCCGCAATCTGCTGCGCACCCTGGGCGGAGAGCCGCACTATGTGTCCGAGGTGATGCGCCAGGTGGCCGACGGCAATCTGGACGCGGAAATCCGGCTGCGTCCGGGCGACCAAAGCAGCTTGTGCGCCGCCATCGCCGTCACCATTGAACGGATGCGCAACATCATCGCCGAGGTCAAGAGCGGCTCCGAGGCGCTGTCCAGCGCCGCGCAACAGATCAACTCCACCTCGCAGGCGCTGTCCCAAGCCGCCAGCGAGCAGGCGGCCGGCATCGAGGAAACCTCGGCCTCGGTGGAGGAAATGTCCTCCTCCATCAGCCAGACCAACGACAATGCCCGCGTCACCGAGAGCATCGCCACCAAGGCCTCGCGCGAGGCGGCCGAAGGCGGCGAGGCGGTGCGCCGCACCGTGGAGGCGATGCGCCAGATCGCCGACAAGATCGGCATCGTCGACGACATCGCCTACCAGACCAATCTGCTGGCGCTCAACGCCGCCATCGAAGCCGCGCGCGCCGGCGAACACGGCAAGGGCTTCGCCGTGGTGGCGGCCGAGGTGCGCAAGCTGGCCGAGCGCAGCCAGATCGCCGCCCAGGAAATCAGCGGCGTGGCCGGCAGCAGCGTCAAGCTGGCCGAGCAGGCCGGCCAGTTCCTGGAGGAAATCGTCCGCTCCAGCAGCCGCACCGCCGATCTGGTGCAGGAGATCGCCGCCGCCTCCAATGAACAGGCCAGCGGCGTCAGCCAGATCAACTCCGCCATCCAGCAACTGAGCCTGACCACGCAGCAAAACGCGTCCGCCAGCGAAGAACTGGCTTCCACCGCCGAGGAAATGAACGATCAGGCCGAGCACCTGCACGAGTTGATGGGCTACTTCAAGCTGGGCGCCGCCGAGTCCTTCCACCCGGCGCCGCGCGCGCGGCGCGAGCCCCTGTTGCCTCACAAGCCGCTGCACCCGCCGCTGGCGGAAGAGTCCGACTTCATCCGTTTCTAACCGGACAGCGCCATGAAACCGCTCCATCTGCAGCGCAAACACGACAACGCCGCCTCCGCCGAACCGCAGGCCGACGCCCGCCAATACCTGACTTTCCAGCTGGGCGGCGACGTCTTCGCCATCGGCATCCTGGCGATACGCGAAATCCTGGAATACCTGAAACCCACCCACGTGCCGCTGATGCCGGCCTTCATCCGCGGCGTGATGAATTTGCGCGGCTCGGTGGTGCCGGTGATAGACCTGTCGCTGCGCTTCGCCCGCGGCGAAACCGAAATCAATCGCCGCACCTGCGTCGTCATCATCGAAGTGGAGGGCGAAGAACAATTGCAGCTGATCGGCATTCTGGTGGACGCGGTGCATGAGGTGCTGGCCATCCCCGACGCCGACATCGAACCGCCGCCTCAGTTCGGCAGCAAGATACGCGTCGACTTCATCGCCGGCATGGCCAAGCTGGACGGCCATTTCATCGTGCTGCTCAACGTCAACAAAGTGCTGTCGGTCGATGAAATGGCCTTGATCTCCAGCCTGGGCCAACAGGACGCCGCCGCGGAAACCCAGACGGAAAAGGCCTGAGCGGCGATGCCGGCCCACTTCGTCCCCGCGCCCGGCCGAAGCGCCCTGTCCGTCTCCCGGCAACTGAAACTGGGCTTCGGCGCGCTGCTGATCCTGCTGCTGGCCCTGATCGCCGCCGGGCTCTACGGCCTTGAGCAATTCCATACCCAGTTGGAAGAAATCACCCAAGTCTATGGCCGCCACGCCCGGCTCAGCGACCGCATGCACGTCCAGATCCAGGAAATGCGCATCGACTACCGCTCGCTGATCATCGTCTCCAGCCGCCGCGACATCCAGGCCTGGCGGGAGCGCTATCTGGCCGCCCGCGGCCGCTATCTGGAGTTGGAGCGGAAACTGGCCGACGCCATCGAACGGCAGCAGGCGCCGGGCAAGGACGCGCTGCAACGCTCGATGCGGCAGCTGCAAGCCCAGCGCGGCCTGGCCTTCCCCATGCTGGACCAGGGCGTGCGCCAGGCCGCCGCCAATCAGAAGTACGAAGCCCGCAAAGCGCTGGACCAGGCCGCGCCGGCGCTGCTCGCCCCGCTGCGGCAAGTCCGCGAACAAGCGCACGCCTTGCGCCAGCAAGCCGCCCTGCAAGCGGAGCGCCGCGGCCGCGAACTGAAAACGCTGCTGATGGCGCTGGCCGGCGGCAGCGCGCTGGCCGGCCTGGCGCTGGCCTGGGCCATCCACCGCAATCTGTGGCGCATTCTGGGCGCGGAGCCCGACGCGCTGGCCGAGCGCATGCGCGAGATGGCCGCCGGCCGGCTATCCCGCGGCGACAGGCCGCCCTCCGGAACGCGCCGCAGCGTGCACGCCACCCTGGGCTACTGCAGCCGCCACCTGAGCGACATCATCCTGGACGTGCGCCGCAGCGCCGACCAACTGGCCGACAGCGCCCAGGAAATCCGGGCCACCGCCGAGGCGCTGGCGCAAAACAGCTGGGCCGCCGCGCTCAGCGTCGGCGCCACCGCCCACTCCTGCGCCCAAATGCACGAAGTCAGCCAAAGCAATCTGGCGCAGGCGGAACTGACCAACGCCGCCGCGCACGACGCCGCGCGCCAGGTGGCGGACGGCAAGCAAGCGGTGCAGACCGCGGAAAGCGCGCTGGAGCAGATCGCCGGGCGCATAGAAATCGTCGAGGACATCGCCTACCAGACCAATTTGCTGGCCCTCAACGCCGCCATCGAAGCCGCCACCGCCGGCCCGCACGGCCGCGGCTTCGCCGTGGTGGCCGACGACGTGCGCAAACTGGCGGAACGCAGCCAGAACGCCGCCCGGGAAATCGGCGAACTGGCCCGGCGCAGCCGCCATGAAGCGCGTCTGGCCGCGCGCGCGCTGTCCGGCATTCTGGAGCGCAGCGCGGCCACCGCGGAGTTGGTGGGCGGCATCAGCACCGCCAGCCGGGAAGAAGCGCGCGGCATCGCCCAGGTCAACGGCTCGATGGAACACCTGGGCGACGTGTCCCAGCGCAACACCGCCAACAGCGAAGCCCTGGCCGCCACCGCCGCCGAAGTGCACAAACAGGCTGCGCGCCTGCAACAGCAAATCGCCTATTTCCTGGTCCGGGAATCGGGCGCGGCGGCGGAGGACGCGCCGAATCCGCCCTGAAACGGCGCGGCAACTGTTCTACATTGAAACGAATGAACCGGTCGCTTGGCCGACTTTCGGCGCAAAGGCCCTGGCAATGACAAAACAAGAAGTCGATATATTCCTGCATCCCGGCGATTGGTACTTCGGCGACAAGCACCACAAGATCCGCACGCTGCTCGGCTCCTGCGTCTCGATCACGCTGTGGCACCCCAAGGCCAAGATCGGCGGCATGTGCCACTACCTGCTGGCGCGGCGCACCGACCGCAGACCGACGGCGCTGTCCGGCCGCTACGGCGACGAAGCCATGCTGCTGATGCTGCACGAGGTGCTGGCCTCCGGCCTGCCCTTGCAGGAATTCCACGCCAAGCTGGTGGGCGGCGCCGCGGTGCTGGCCGGGGTCGAGCGCGATCAGCCGCACGACGTGCCCTCGCGCAATATCGACATGGCCTACCAGTTGGTCAAGCAGCTCGGACTATCGGTGCAGGCGGAGGATTTGGGCGGCAACAGCCCGCGGTTGGTGATGTTCGACCTGGCCACGGGCGATGTGTGGGTAAAACAGACGCAGGACGCGGACATGAGCAGGATTTCCGCACACCATAAGGCAAGGACTCGGGCATGACTATCAAAGTGCTGATCGTGGACGACTCTGCAGTGGTTCGCCAGGTGCTGAGCCAGGTTTTCAGCCAGGCAACCGGCATGACGGTGATGGATGTGGCCACCGACCCCATCGCCGCGATGGAAAAAATGAAGCAGCAATGGCCGGACGTCATCGTGCTGGACATCGAGATGCCGCGCATGGACGGCATCACCTTCCTCAAACAGCTGATGGCCAGCCGGCCCACGCCGGTGGTGATCTGCTCCTCGCTGACGCAGAAAGGCACCGACATCAGCATGCAGGCGATGGCCGCCGGCGCGGTGGAGGTGATCGCCAAGCCCATGGCCGGGGTCAAGGGTTTCCTGGAGGAAAGCGCTAATCAGCTGGTGCACGCGGTGCGCAGCGCCGCCGCCGCCCGGATGAACCGGGTGCGGGTGATGCCTTCGGCCGGCGGCTCCGCGCCCGGCGGCGCCGCGCCGGCGTCCAACCCGCTGGAGACCCGGCCCAAGCTGTCCGCCGACGCCATCCTGTCCGCGCCCACCGGCGGCAATATGTTCGCCACCACCGAACGCATCATCGCCGTGGGCACCTCCACCGGCGGCACCCAGGCGCTGGAAACCGTGCTCACCGCGCTGCCGCGCACCTGCCCCGGCCTCGCCATCGTCCAGCACATGCCGGAAAAATTCACCCGCTCCTTCGCCGAGCGGCTGGACAGCCTGTCCCAGATCGAAGTCAAGGAAGCGAGCAACGGCGACCGCATCCTGCCGGGCCGCGCGCTGATCGCCCCCGGCGGCAAGCACATGATGATCAAGCGCAGCGGCGCTTTTTATCTGGTGGAGGTGGTGGACGGCCCGCTGGTCAGCCGCCACAAGCCCTCGGTGGACGTGCTGTTCCGCTCCGCCGCCAAGTTCGCCGGCAAGAACGCGCTGGGCATCATCATGACCGGCATGGGCGACGACGGCGCCAAGGGCTTGAAGGAAATGCACGACTGCGGCGCCAAGACCATCGCCCAGGACGAGGAAAGCTGCGTGGTCTTCGGCATGCCCAAGGAGGCGATCCGCCTGGGCGCGGCCGACGAAGTGATGCCGCTGGACACCATCGCCAAGGCGATTTGCCGTTGAACGAGGAAACACCATGCAACTGGATATCCAGGACGTCCTGATCATCGACGACAGCACCTTGCAGCGTCAGCACGGCTGCGAGATCTGCCAAGGCCTGGGCGCGCAGCAGATCCGCCAGGCCGCCAACGGCGAGGAAGGCCTGGAGCGGATGCGCGAGCAGCTTCCCAGCCTGATCCTGCTGGATTTGGAAATGCCCAAGCTGGACGGCGTGCAAGTGATGCAGCACATGGCCAAAGAAGGCCTGGGCGCGCCGCTGGTGGTCACCTCCAGCAAGGATTACCTGCTGATCTCCACCGTGGAGCTGATGGGGCGGGAACTGGGTCTGCCGGTGCTCGGCGGCCTAAAGAAGCCGCTGCGCCAGCCCGAGCTGCTGGACCTGCTCAAACGGGTGTGGACGCCCAAGGGCGGAGACGACCATCACGCCGAACTGTTCAGCGAGGTGGAAGTGCGCGAAGCGCTGGACAAGGGCGAGATCATTCCCTACTACCAGCCCAAGGTCACCCTCAACGGCGGCCTGCTCAAGGGCGCGGAAATGCTGGCGCGCTGGCAGCACCCGGAACTCGGCATCGTCTCCCCCGCCCGTTTCATCCCGGTGGTGGAGGCCAGCGGCTGGGCCACCGAACTGACGCTGAGCATGCTGGACCAGGGCCTGAAGCAATGGCAGGAATGGGCGCGCCGCGGCCTGCGGCTGCCGCTGTCGGTCAATCTGTCGGCGCTGTCGCTCAAGGGTGACGACCTGACCCAGCAAATCGAACAACGGCTGCTCAGCACCCATGTGCCGCCGCGCTTCATCATTTTCGAAGTGACGGAAACCGCCATCGCCGACAATCTGGCCGAAGCCATCGGCATCGCCGCCCGGCTGCGCCTGGGCGGCCTGGGCCTGTCCATCGACGACTTCGGCACCGGCTTCGCCACCTTGCAGCAACTGACCCGTTTCCCGTTCACCGAACTGAAAATCGACCAGTCGCTGGTCACCTCGGTGTCCACCAAGCCTCATCTGGAGGCGGTGCTCAACAGCGTGATCGAACTGGCCCAGCGCATGCAGCTGACCACGGTGGCCGAAGGCATAGAAACCACCACCGATCTGGACTTCATGGGCAACCGCGGCTGCTTGATGGGCCAGGGTTATTTCATCGCCAAGCCCATGGACGCGCCCCACTTCGAAAGCTGGGTCAAGGAAAGAATGCAGCAAAGCAAGGAAGCCAGCACCGGCTGAACCGCACGCTCAGGCAGACCACAGCGGCGGCTCGTCCAGCAGCGCAATCTGTTCGCGCAGCGTCAGAATCTGCTCCTCCCAGTAACGCTGGCTGTTGAACCAGGGGAAGGCGGCCGGGAAGGCCGGATCGTGCCAGCGCCGCGCCAGCCAGGCGCTGTAATGGATCAAGCGCAGGGTGCGCAGCGCCTCCAGCAGATGCAGCTCGCGCAGATCGAACTCGCAGAAATCCTCGTAGCCGGCCAGCACCTCGGCCAGTTGCGCCGACTGCTCCTCGCGGCTGCCGGACAACAGCATCCACAAATCCTGCACCGCCGGCCCCATGCGGCTGTCGTCGAAGTCGACGAAATGCGGGCCGTCGTCGGTCCACAGCATATTCCCGACATGGCAATCGCCGTGCAGCCGCAGCGCGCTCACCGCGCCGGCGCGCTGGTAAGCGCGGTCGACGCCGGCCAGCGCCTGCTCCAGCACGCCGCGGAAGACTTCGCGCAGTTCCGGCGGCAAGTCCGCGTGCCGCAATAGATAGTCCGCCGGCTCGCGGCCGAAGCTGTCCGCGTCCAAAGCCGGCCGCCGCGCGTAATCCTCCACCCGGCCCAAAGCGTGGATGCGGCCCAGAAAGCGGCCTATCCATTCCAGCGTGCGCGCGTCGCCCAACTCCGGCACCCGGCCGCCGCGACGCGGAAACAAGGCGAAACGGAAACCGCCGTGATGATGCAAGGTGGCGCCCTTGAAGGCCAGCGGCGGCACCACCGGAATCTCGCGCTCCGCCAATTGCAGCGAAAACGCGTGTTCCTCCAGAATCTGCTCATCGCTCCAGCGCTCCGGCCGGTAAAACTTGGCCACCAGCGGCGCGGCGTCGTCGATGCCGATCTGGTAAACCCGGTTCTCATAGCTGTTCAGCGCCAGCAGGCTGCCGGAGCTGTAAAGGCCAAGGCTGTCCACGGCGTCGAGAATGGCGTCCGGCGTCAGGCCGGCGAAGGGAGGCGTTTGATGTGTCTGCATCCAGGCATTATACGCAGCCGGCAGCGCTCGAGCGTAAGCGGGTAAAATGAAGGAATCTGACCTTGCGCCGGAAGCTTCCATGGACCTGAAGAACCTGTACACCCGCCTGCCCTCCGTTGACCGCCTGCTGGGCCACGAGCGTCTGGCCCGCCTGCTGGGCCGCCACGGCAACGCCGCGCTGGCCGAGGCCGTGCGCCAGACGCTGGAGCAGGCGCGCCGAACCATACGCGAACAACAGGCGCTGCCCGCCTGGGCCGACAGCGACGACAGCCTGGCCGCCGCCGTCGGCGACCGGGTCGCCGAACGGCAACGCATGCGGATGCGGCCGGTGTTCAATCTGTCCGGCACCGTATTGCACACCAATCTGGGCCGCGCGCCGATGGCCGAGGCCGCGGTGGAAGCCGTCGCCGCGGCGATGCGCGAAGCCGCCACGCTGGAATTCGATCTGCAAGGCGCCGGCCGCGGCCACCGCGACCAGGCGGTCAGCGAGCTGCTGCGCGAACTCACCGGCGCCGAAGCCGCCTGCGTGGTCAACAACAACGCGGCCGCGGTGCTCATCATGCTGTCCACCGTCGCCGCCGGCCGCGAGGTGATCCTGTCCCGCGGCGAGATGGTGGAGATCGGCGGCGCCTTCCGCATGCCGGACGTGATGCGTCAGGCCGGCTGCCGGCTGGTGGAAGTGGGCGCCACCAACCGCACCCATCTGAAAGACTATCGCAACGCCGTCACCGCGGAAACCGGCCTCCTGCTCAAGGTCCACACCAGCAATTACGCGATTCAGGGCTTCGCCAGCAGCGTGGCGGAGGCCGAACTGGCGGAACTGGCTCGCGAACGCGGCCTGCCGGTGGCCACCGACCTGGGCTCCGGCGCGCTGATCGACCTGGCCGCCTACGGCCTGCCGCACGAGCCTATGCCGCAACAGATGATCGCCGCCGGCGTTGACCTGGTCAGCTTCTCCGGCGACAAGCTGCTGGGCGGCCCGCAGGCCGGCCTGATCATCGGCAAGCGCGAATGGATAGACAAGATTCAGCAGCACCCGCTCAAACGCGCGCTGCGCTGCGACAAGATGACGCTGGCGGCGCTGGAAGCCACGCTGCGGCTTTATCTGGAACCGGACCGGCTGGCCGACACGCTGCCGACGCTGCGCCGGCTGAGCCGCCCGCAAGCGGCGATGCGCGCCAGCGCCGAGCGCTTGCTCGCCCCGCTGAGCGCGGCGCTGGGAACCGACTACCTGGTGGAAGGCGCCGCCTGCCTGTCCCAGATCGGCAGCGGCTCGCTGCCGGTGGACCGGCTGCCCAGCTGGGCGCTGGCGGTTTCGCCGGCCGACGGCCGGGGCGGCACGCTGGAACGGCTGGCCGAAGCGCTGCGCGCGCTGCCGCAGCCGGTGATCGGCCGGCTGGCCGACGGCAGGCTGTGGCTGGACCTGCGCTGTCTGGAGGACGAAGCCGGCTTCATCGCCAATCTGGCCTCATTGGCGCGTCCATAGCCAGATCAAGACGCCGGCGGCCGCGGCCCAGCACGCCGCCGCGCCCAGCAAGGCCGCGCCCAGCCGCCAGCGGTCTATCAGCCAATACAAGGCCAGCAAATAGATGAAATAAGGCAGCAGCGAAGCCATGCCGAACAGCAAGGTGGTTTTCAGCTCGGCCGCGCCGCGCTCGCTGCCGACAATATAGTGCGCGATCAACGCGAAAGTGGGGAATAGCGGCACCAAGCCGGCGATATAGTAATTCCTGGACCTGGCCAACACGCTGATCAACAGCACCGCCAGCGCGCCCAAGGCGCTTTTCAGCAATAAAGCCATTCCCCTCCCCGTCCCCGGAAAACCCCAATTGTGTCACAAGGCGTCCTCGCCGCGGCTGAGGTTCATTCTTGTTCTCATTCTCATTAATAAAAACAATCAATTTTTTAAAATTAATAGCCTTTGTGCGATAATCAGGGCATCCCACCCACTGCCGGACTGCACTGCCATGGCCCACACTCATCACGCCATCGACGGCGACAGCGTAGAGAAACGCCGCGCCGGCCGCGTCAGCACGCTGGTCAGCGTCGCGGTCAACCTGATCCTCTCCACCACCCAGATCGTGGTGGGCGCGCTGGCGCACTCCTCCGCCTTGATCGCCGACGGCCTGCACTCGCTGTCCGACCTGATCGCCGACTTCGTAGTCTTGCTGGCCGGCAAACACAGCCACAAGGCGCCGGACAACGATCACCACTACGGCCATCACCGTTACGAGAACGCCGCCTCGCTGATCCTAGGCCTGCTCTTGCTGGGCGTCGGCCTGGGCATGCTGTACAGCGCCGCCGCGAAATTCCACGACCCCGCCTCCATTCCCACCGTCCACGCCGTCGCCCTGTGGGTGGCGCTGCTGGCCTTGGCGGTCAAGGAGGCGCTGTTCCGCTACATGCTGGCGGTGGCTAAGCGCGTGCGCTCCAGCATGCTGGTGGCCAATGCCTGGCACGCGCGCTCCGACGCGGCCTCCTCGCTGGTGGTGGCGCTGGGCATCATCGGCAACCTGATGGGCTATCCGCTGCTGGACCCGGTGGCCGCCCTGCTGGTGGGCCTGCTGGTCGCCCGCATGGGCTGGCGCTTCGGCTGGGACGCGATGCACGACCTGATGGACCGCGCCGCCGACGACGACGCCGTCGCCGCCATCCGCCAGACCTTGCTGAGCACCCCGGGCATTCACGGCGTGCACGATCTGCGCACCCGCAAGATGGGCGACCTGATCCAGGTGGACGTGCACCTGGAAGTGGACGGCGCCATCAGCGTGGAACAGGCCCACGCCATCTCGGAAGCCGCGCGCCACCGCGTGCTGGAACGGCACCCGGTGCTGGACGTGCTCGCCCACATCGACCCCGCCGGCCATTATCTGCCGGCCCCCTCGCCCGTCCGCTGAGCCCAGCCCATGGCCAAGTCCGCCGTTTCTGGCGATACTTGGCCTTTTACCCCTGCCGCTTCGCCCGCCATGATTATCGCCACCGCCGGACACGTAGACCACGGCAAGACCGCCCTGCTTCACGCCCTGACCGGCACCGACGCCGACCGCCTGCCGGAAGAAAAAAAGCGCGGCATGACCATAGACCTGGGCTATGCCTATCTGCCGACGCCCGAGGGCGGCGCGATCGGCTTCATCGACGTGCCCGGCCATGAGCGTTTCCTGAGCAATATGCTGGCCGGCGTCGGCGGCGTGCGCCACGCGCTGCTGGTGATCGCCGCCGACGACGGCGTGATGCCGCAAACCCGAGAACACCTGGCCATCCTGCAATTGCTGCAACTGGACAGCCTGACCGTGGCCATCAGCAAAAGCGACCTGGCCGGCCCGGAAGCGCTGGAAGGCGTCATGGACGAGGCGCGGCGGGCGCTGGCCGAACACGGCCTGCGCGCGGCGGCGCTGCTGCCGGTTTCCGCGCGCAGCGGCGCCGGCGTCGACGTCTTGCGGCGGCATCTGCTGCAACTGCGCGACCAAGCCGCCGGAACCGAACGCCGCTTCCGCCTGGCGATAGACCGCGCCTTCACCATAGGCGGCGCCGGCCTGGTGGTGACCGGCACCGCCTGGGGCGGCCGCGTGAACGTGGGCGACGCCCTATGGCTGAGCGGCAAGGACGTCGCCGTCCGCGTGCGCGGCCTGCACGTGCAAAACCAGCCGGCGCGGCAAGGCCAGGCCGGCCAGCGCATTGCGCTCAACCTGGTCGGCGACATCGACAAACGACAGATTCAACGCGGCGACTGGCTGCTGGAGCAAGCGGCGCCGGCGCCGGCCGCCCGCGTCAGCGTGCGCTTGCGCCTGGCCCCGGCCGCTCACGCCACTTTGCGCCACTGGCAGGCCGTCCATCTCCATCACGCCGCCAGCCACTGCACCGGCCGGGTGGCCCTGCTGGAACGTCCGCAACTCCATCCCGGCGACGAGGGACTGGCTGAACTGAGCCTGGACCGGCCGCTGCTCCTGGCCGACGGCGACAAGCTGATCCTGCGCGATGCCGGCGCGCAGCACACCTTGGCCTGCGCCACGGTGCTGGAACGGCAGCCGCCTACGCGCGGCAAGCGCCAAGACGAACGGCTGGCCCATCTGCGCGCCCTGGCCTCGGCCGGAAGCGACAACGTCCAGAACCTGCGGCTGCGCCTGAGCCGACAGGCGCTTTCCCTGCCCGATCTCGCCTGGGACCGGCAATTGAGCGAAGCCGGGCTGGCGGAGCTGCTGCGCGCCGCCCCGCTGCTCACCGCCGGCCAGCACGCTTACGCGCCGGAACACTGGGCGGAGTTGCAAGGACAGCTGCTGGAACGGCTGGCGGCGCTGCATCTCCAGCAGCCGGACCAGCTGGGCGCCAGCCGCGGCCGCGCGCGCCGGCTGGCGCTGCCGCAGGAAAGCGAGGCCGCGGTCAATTTGATGATCGATCAATTGCTGGCGGAGGGAAGGCTGGCCAATACCCGCGGCTGGCTGCATCTGCCCGGCCACGTGCTGGCTTTCGACGCGGAAGAGACCGCGCTGTGGCGGCGTTTGGAACCGGCTTTCACCGATCAGGGACAGCCGCATTGGGTGCGGGATTTGGCCGCGGCGGCCGGCGTGGAGGAGGACACGGCGCGCGCTGTGCTGCGCAAAGCCGCGAGGCTGGGCCATGTCCACGCCGTGGTTCGGGACCGCTATTTCTCCAGCGCGGCGATCCGCGGCATGGCGGCCATCGTGCACAGCCTGAATCAGGACGCCGGCTACGCCGACGCCGCCAACTTCCGCGACCAACTGGGCTGCGGCCGCAAGCTGGCGATTCAAATCCTGGAGTATTTCGACCGCTGCGGCTTCACCCGCCGCCTGGGGGACAGGCATTTGCTGCGCGAGGCGCGGCTGTTCGACTAACCTGCGTGTCCAGGGCCGGACGGCGATTCCAGCGCCCGGCCCAACACCGCGCGCAACCGGCTGATATCGAAAGGTTTCTCCAGCCGCGCGGCGAACCAGGCGGCGCGCGGATCGGCGTATTCCTCCGGGTAAGCGGTCATCGCGATGATTTTCACGCCGCGGTGGCGCACGCTGCGCTTCAGCGCCTCCGCCACCGAATAACCGCTCTCATTGCCCAGCTGCATGTCCAGCAAGACCACGTTGAAGCTGGCTTGTTGCAGCTTCTGACAGGCTTCCGCCACCGAGCTGGCGGTGGACACCGCGTAGCCGTTCATTTGCAGACAATCGGAAAACGGCTCTCGGATATTCTTGTCGTCGTCCACCACCAGCACCGAACGTTCCGGCCCCGGCGGCTGATCCGGCACCACGATGGGCAAGCGGACGATGAACTCGGAGCCCACGCCCACCACGCTCTTCAGCTCCAGCTCCCCGCCCAGCAAGGACACCAGTTCCTTGACCACCGCCAGGCCCAGCCCGCTGCTGCCCACCCGGCGCGCGTGCCCCTGGAAAAACGGCTGGAAGATGCGCGATTGAAACTCCTCCGGCACGCCGATGCCGGTGTCTATCACGCGGATATCCAGGATATTGCGACCGTCGGCGCTGTCCACGCCGGCCTCCACCGTGACCGTGCCGTGATCGGTGTAGCGGATGGCGTTGGTCAGCAGATTGCCGACGATCTGCCGCAAGCGGTCGCCGTCCAGTTTCACCGTCTCAGGCAATTCGCCCAGCCGCACATGCAGGCCCAGGCCCTTGCCGTCCAACTGCGCGCGATGCACGTCGATCACCTCGTTCAAGGTCGCCGCCACGTCCACATCGCCGATATGCAGCCGGAACTGCATATTCTTGATCGCGGAGATGTCCATGATGTCGCGCACCTGGGTCATCAGATGCGCCATGCAGGTTTTCAAGCGTCCCACCGCCTTGGCGGCCTTGCCGGCCGGATCGATGTCCGGCTCGATCAACTCCACGCACACCTGCATGGTCTGCAGCGGCGAGCGGATCTCGTGGCTCAGCGTGGCGAGGAAGGTGGTGCGGTCCAGCTCCGCGTTCACCGTGGCCTTGTGCGCCGCCCGCTCCTGCTCCAGCAGCTGCTGGCGCGCGGCGGCGTCGCGACGCGCGCCCTGATAGCGGTACAGCAGCACGAAAATCACCATGCAGATGCCGCCCAGCGCAAACCACAGCGAGGCGACCAATTGCTGGTTGTGCCGCAAGTCCTTGTTGCGCGCGTCGCGCGAAGACACCTCGGCCACGCGCGCCTGGACCGCGAACTCCGCCAGCGACGGCCGGATGCTGTCGATGCGGTCTATGTTCTGCTGCGCGCTCCGGACGCTGGGATGCAGGATGTTTTCGTCCTCGAAGAAATCCTGCAACAGGCTGGCTGTGCCTTTGAAACCATCGACGCGGCTCAGCATCTCCTGCATCTTGGACGGCGTAACGAAATCCAGGAAACGGCTGTTGGCCACCGCCAGCCGGAATTGCACCTGCGACTCGGGGACTTCCCCCGCCTTCAAACGCAATAAGTCGGCGCGCGCTTTCTCCAGCTCAAGCTGCATCTGCGCCACCGACCAGTACAAATCCTCGCTGCGCCCCTCAAAGCTGCGCGCCGGCACATAACGCTCGATCGCCATGTAAACGCCGATGCCCAACAGCAAAAAGCCGAGCAAGGCCAGCGCCGGGATGCCCTTCCAGCCGGACAGCATCGACTTGTTCATCGCTCGTCCCGAGCCCTCCTGGCCGGCCGGCATCAGAACACCACCAGGCGGTTGATCTGCCACACCAGCTTGGCGTCCATCACCGGCCCTTTCTTGTCCTCCGGCATTTGATCCAGCGGATACATCAGCCATAAGGGACCGCGGTTGGTGATGTCCAAAGGCTTGTTGTTGACCGAGCGCGCCAACACCACGTCGAAGTCGTAGAACTCGCGGCGGTCTATCCAGTACACGTAATCGTTCAGGGCCCGCAGCTTGACCTTCTGGCCGCTGGCGCCCACCTTGGCCAGAATGTCCCGCATCAGCGGCCCGCTGAACACCGATTGCGGCGTCCAGGTGGTCCGGGTCACCACCGAATGCTGACGCAAGCTCTGCAAGTCCTGCTCGCGGAACTCGTACACATTCTTTTCTTTATTGGTGAACTGGCTGATCTTGCCCGACACCGTCAACACCACAGGCCCCGGCGCGGCATGAAGCGCGGCCACGCAACACGCCAGCGCCACTCCGCTCAAGACCGCCTTCCCGCTCTTCCCCATGCCAAGCTCCCAACCCTGCTCATCCCGCGTCCTTGGCCCGGCGGCTTCACGCGCCGGACTCATGACATTTGAACTTTGATTTCACAAGCAAAATAATTGAATCTAATTAGAACAAAAATGCCATTAAAATATTTACGGCCAATATATCAAGCCGTCCAACAAAACGCCATCCGCCCGCATCCAGACCAGTCCCATGGGACAGTAGCCGCGACCCGCCGCCAGGGCGGCGCGCCGCGCGCAATGAAAAAGCGGCCCCTTGGGCCGCTTTTTCTGGGCTCCGCCGGCGTCGCCGGCCATGCTTTACTTGCCGCGACGCAGCCCCGGACGGCCGGCGACATGGCAAAGCTGGATAAACAGGGACAGAACGTGCTTCATGCTGATTTCCTTTATTCTCGGTAGACGGAATGCCCCGACGCTCTTGCGGCGCGTTCGGCGGGGCTCTCCATTCTAACGGCATGAGGCGAGGCCAAGACATTCATTTTATTTATCAGGCATAAAATTAACTTATCGCCGGTTCACCCTCTCGCCAGCAAGACAAGGCAGGCCGGCAGCGGCGGAGGAAGCGGATCGCACTAGCCGCGCATCCTCGTTTCAAAGCGGTGCTCAAGGCCCTTCCCCCGTATCCTTGCCGCGCGACAGATCGTGAACGGGTTCCGCGATTCCGCGATATAATGCGCGCTGGCGTCCCCGGACGCCATCGGGCCAAGAGCCCGCTCGCTCGCAGGAAGAGACGCGTCCCCGGTGGGGCGGCTGGTCTTCAAAATCAGATGGGGCCGCCAGCGGTCCCGGGCAGGTTCGACTCCTGTTCTCTTCCGCCATTCGCTTCGGCCACGCCCAGCCCTAGGCACAGCGAGCAATGGCATTGGATCGCATGCTGTTTCACCAGCGCGCGCAGACGCTCCAGTCGCTGCGCCTCCGCCACCATCACCGACACCGGCGCGGGTTTGGCTTCGGTTTTTCTCGACGCCGGCCAAGCCGTCGTCGTCGCTCCCGCCGCCGCGCCAACGCCCAACATCGCGCCGCCCACACCGATATGCCGCCATTTCACCCGCATCGCGCTCTCCTCGCCCAGGGCAAACCGCCCAGACATCCGACTCCGCGGCCGGCGGGAAGTGCCGCCGACGCCCATAAAAAAACGGCCCCGTTCGGGACCGTTCCTTGCTCGTTCGCCCAATCAGCGAATGATTTCCACCTTGTAGCGCGGCGGCAGCAACAGCGCCGGCACTTCCCGCTTCGCCTTGCGGCTGCGGCGGCCGTTCAAGGGCTTCTTCACGCCCTCGGAGGAGCCGGCCAGAACCGAAGCCTCCGGCTTGGGCGGCGCAGACGGGCGCTCCCGCTCGCGTTCGCGCTCGTTGGGGCGCGCCAGCCAGGAGGGACGGAAGCCGTCCACGATCTGCGGCGTCAGCGTCTGCTTGGTCAGCTTCTCGATGGAGTCGTGCTGGCGGGTTTCTTCCGGAGACATCAAAGAGATCGCCACGCCCTTGGCGCCGGCGCGGCCGGTGCGGCCAATCCGGTGCACATAGTCTTCCGGGGCGTTCGGCAGCTCGAAGTTGACCACATAGGGCAGCTCCGTCACATCCAGGCCGCGGGCGGCGACATCGGTGGCCACCAGCACGCGCAGCTTGCCTTCCTTGAACGAGGCCAGCGTTTCCAGACGCGCGCCCTGCGCCTTGTCGCCGTGAATGGCTTCGGCTTGCAGACCGTCGCGCTGCAACTCGCGCGCCAGACGATCGGCGCTGAGTTTGGTTTTACAGAACACGATGACCTGGCTCATGTCGCGGGACTTGATCAGATGCGTCAGCAGATGACGCTTCTTGAAGGCGTCCACCGAGTAAACGATCTGCTCGACCTGATCGTTAGTGGCGTTCTGACGCGCCACCTCTACCGTTTGCGGCGACTTCATGAAATCGGCGGCCAGCCGCTTGATCTCCGGCGCGAAAGTGGCGGAGAACAGCAGGGTCTGACGCTCTTTGGGCAGCATGCCCATGATCTTGCGGATGTCCTGAATGAAGCCCATGTCCAGCATGCGGTCGCCTTCGTCCAGCACCAGCACTTCCACCTTGTTCAATTGAACGGTTTTTTGCTGGATGTGGTCGAGCAGACGGCCCGGCGTGGCGATCAGGATCTCAACGCCGCGGCGCAGTTCCTGAGTTTGCGGGTCCATATTGACCCCGCCGAACACCGTGGTGGCGCGCAGCGGCAGGTATTTGGTGTAGCTCTTGACGTTGACGCCGATCTGATCCGCCAACTCGCGGGTTGGCGACAACACCAAGGCGCGCAGCGGATGCATCGCCGGCGACACGCTGGTATTGGCGTATTTCTTCAGGCGCTCCAGAATGGGCAGCATGAAGGCCGCGGTCTTGCCGGTGCCGGTTTGAGCGGCGGCCAGCAAATCGCGGCTGGACAAGACCAGAGGAATCGCCTTTTCCTGAATCGGGGTGGGCTGGGAATAGCCCTGTTCTTCGATGGCGCGCAGAATCTCGGGAGACAACCCGAGTTCGGAAAACAGCATGGACAACACTCCTGCAAAACTCGCGGGGCCTGTTGCGCGCATGCGCCAACACGCCCCCGTATTCAAATGACACGAACGGACAAGGCAACGCCGCCCGGACGGCGGCGTTGGGTCGTCAGCCCATGTGGCTTGCGACGCTGAGCAGCAGGATTACGGCCAACCATAGCAAGGCGGAACGCCAGACCAGACCAACCGCGCTTTTCAGGTAGTTGGGGTCCGCTTCGTCGCCCAAGCCCAGTTCGGGCCGGAAGCGTATGGAGTAATCCTGTCTGAGCGGATCGCCCAATTTCACGCCGATCGCACCCGCGGCCGAAGCCAACAAAATGCCATTAGCGTAGTTCCCCCATGTTTTGGCCTGGGAGCGCCAGCAATACACCGCATCCTCGAAATCGCCCATGATGGCGAAGCTGGCGGCGGTCAAACGCACCGGAATCCAGTCCAGCCAAGCGGCGGCGCTGGCCGAGAAACGGCCGAACGGGTCCTCGTTCGCGTCGCGGTTGCCCCATTTCTGATTCAGCATAGAACAGAGGCGGTACAACAGCGCGCCGGCCGGACCCGGCAACAGCACGAACCAGAACATGGTGCCGAACACGTGGCGGTAACTGTCCACCACCCCCTGCTCGATCGCCAGCCGGGAAATTTCCTCAACCGACAACTCCGCGGTGCCCTGTCCGGTCCAGTTCGCCAAGGAGGCGCGCGCGTCCAGATCCCGCCCTTCGGCCAAGGCCTGGGAGATTTCGGAGAACGCGCTGGAGAAATGGCGGAAACCCATGGTCAGATACAAGACTAGGACATTCCACAACATCGCCAGAATCGGACTCAAGGCGTGCAGCGCGTAATAGATCAGCAAGCTGAGCAAGACCGCAGGCACGATCGCCAAGGACCACGCCAACACGCCATGACGGTTGGAGCCGGCATTCAGATTGCGTTCCAAATGATTGGCGTAGCGGGTGAACAGCAGCCAGACGCGATTGCGATTGCCCAAGGGCCGCAACTGCTCCAGTGCCAGAGCGATAATCAAGGAAATCAGGGTCATTGGTTCCGGATAGTGGTTTTCTCAGGCCCGGAGAGGAAGATACCATAAAGGCCAGGGCATTCCCACTGCTCCTTGAGAATAGACTCTAAAACCGTCGGACGGAAACGCCAAGAGCGCCGCAACGGCGCTCTTGCATGCCCCTCGGGAACGGCTTCAAACGCTCAGGCGGAGCCGAGAAAGCGGCGCCCGGCGGCCAGTTCCGGCAATTGGCCGGCCTTGTCGTAGCCCACGGTGGACGCGGCGGCGTCCTTCAGGGTGTTCAGCGCGCCCTCCACCAGCGACAAGCGCTGATCGATGAAGCTGCCGTTGAGCTGATTGATGCTCTGCGCCCGCTGGATCGCCTCTTCCAGCCCGGTCCAGGCCAGGCTGGCCTCCGGCTTGTCCGCCAGCCAGATGTAAACCGTCTCGCTGTCCTGCACGCCGATCCGCCGCATCAATTCGCCGCGCTGGGCGGCGCTGACGGCCAATAGGTCCAACACGCCGCTCTTGCTCTCGGCCAGGGCGTCCAGCTGAACGTCAAAGCCCTGCACCAGCACCTTCTGTTCCTGCTCCAGCAATGCGATCAGCCGGGCGACGAGAGCGCTCTCGGCCCGGCACAGCTGGCAGAATTCTTCAACAACGTTCATGCCTGACTCTCACCTGCGCGCGCTCAGCGCGCCAACAATTCCTTGGTGGAGGCGATCAAGCCGTCGGCGATCTTCTCCGGATTGACGTTGAAGGTGCCCGCGGCTATCGCCGACTTGATCGCGGCCACTTTGCCTGCGTCGAAGCCGGAATCGCCGCTGACCTTGCTTTCCACCGCGCTCAGACGGCTGGCCAAAGGGTTGATCGTCACGCTGTCGGATCCACTGGCGGCAGGGTTGGCGTTGGCGGCCGCGTCGCGCGGCGCCGCCTTGTTCTGGGTGCTGTAGCTTGCTGACAGCTTGCCCGAGTTATCTACTTTCATGGCATGGCCTTCCCAAAGGGAACCTGGATTACCTCTATTATCGGACGGAAAAACAATATCTTGAAGACTTTCGCCCAATTATCCGCCGCTGCACACCGAGACCTGCCGGCGAACCGTCTCTAATATATCACCATCACGCTGCCGTCCGCTTGAACTTGCCCGCGTATCACCCGCCCGGAAGCCATGCGCACCGACACTTGCTCGCCCTCGGCGGCATTGCCTATCGCCAAACCGTCGGCCGCCGCGGCGAAGCCCTCCCCCGAGGCCACCACTTTGACCCGCTGGTTGCTGTTCACCAGATAAGGCGCGCGCACCATGAAGCTGCGCAGCCAGGCGCCGGCCGGCGCGCCGGAGCGCATGGTCTTGCCTATCGCCTGCTGCAGATCGTCCAGCACATTGCGCGCCAGGCTGGGGTTGGCCACCTCGACCAGGCGCAGGTCGGCGGCGCTCAGCACCTCGCCGGCCGCCACCGCGCGGCTCAAAGCCACGCCCAGTTTCTTTTCATTGATCCGCACCGGAATCCGCAGCGCCCACCCCAGTTCCGGGCAGGACACCGCGACAAAGGTGGAACCGGTAGTCACCCCCGGCGTCGCCCAATCCGCCTTGGGCTGCGCGCAGGCCGGCACCGCCAGCTTGCGGTCCAGCTGCCCCAGCGTCCAGGTGGCCGGCCGCATCGACAACTCGTGTTTGAGAAAATCGCCGGCCAAAGCCTCCAGCCGCCCCAGATCCTGCATGGCGGCCGACGCCGCCACGCTCCAGGCGCAGCACATCATCCACAGTAGTAAACGTCGCATTCCCGCATTCTAGCGCAAGCGGGCCCAGGGCTGCAGCCTGGGGCCGCTATTGACAATGCGATGCATACATTCAAATAATCGTTCGAATAGAGCTTAGACTCTTAAATCTAAATTAAATAAAACCAAAGTTTTATCCGGAAGGGGACATTCCAAATGCGCAAGCGCCTGAACACGCTGGCCGTGGCCACTCTGCTGGCCCTGCCGGCCGCCGCCAACGCCTATAGCAATTTCTATTTTTTCGGGGACAGTCTGACCGACACCGGCGCCTTCGGCGGCCTGGGCGGTCTGCCGTCCAACGCCCGATGGACCTTGGGCTACGGCACCGGCTGGGCCGAAGTCCTGGCCAAGCACTATGGCCAGAACGTATCGCCCAACAACAGCCTAAACAGCCACATCGCCAATACTGCGGGCAATAATTACGCTCAGGGCGATGCGCGCGCGCAGCCGGCCAGCCCGCCCAACACCAATCCGGACACCCCCAGCCAGACCCCTGCAGCCGATGCGATCGCGGTCACAGACCTGCCGGGCCAGATCAACGCTTATCTGGGCCAGAAAGGCCAAAAAGCCGACCCCAACGCGGCCTACGCCATCTGGATAGGCGGCAACGACGTCATTGCCGCCGGCAGCCAAAGCGATCCGACCGCCTATCTGGGCGCCTCCGCCGGCTACACCGTACAAGCCGTGGCCGCGCTCAAGGCCGCCGGGGCCAATACCATCATCTTGCCCAATCTGCCTGATATCTCGGCGGCTCCACTCTCTGTGCTCGCCGCCATTCAGACCGCTCTGCCCGGCGCCGGCAACGCCGGCAAAGTCGTCGCCGCCTGGGGCGCCGCATGGCAGATACTGAGCTCCGGTCAAACCAGCAATTCCCCCGCCCTGATCAATCAGGCGCTAAGCCAGGCGGAGACCGCCGCCGGTCTGAGCGCCGGCACGCTGAGCAGCGTTTACGCCGCGGTGCAGCCCAATCTTCAGAAAGGCGCCAGCGGCTACAACCAGTTGGTAGACATGGCGCTTAGCGCCGGCAATCTGCAACACGGGATCGTCAGGGCCAATATATCGGGTCTGTTCACGGAGCTTCTGGCCAATCCGCAAGCCTATGGCTTCAGCAATACCTCCGGCGCGGCCTGCCCTCAGTCCGCGCTGTACTGCCTGGCCGCCGTCATACCTGGGCAAAGCTATCTGTTCACCGATGCCTTGCACCCCACTCCGGCCGCCTATCAGCTGATTGGCGACTATATATACGGCCTGCTGCAAGCGCCCTATTTCGCCGGCGCGCTGCCGGAGTCCGCGCTGAACAACGCCCGCCAGTTGGGCGGGACGCTGGATAGCCGCTACCAGGCCATCCGCGCGCAGAAGCGCGAAGTCGGCGTGGTCAGCGCCTTCGTCAGCGGCGCCTTCAACGACGACAAGGTCGGCTACGACGACGTATCCGCCAAGCCGCAAGGCCGGCTGTACACCGTGGGTCTGGACTTCCAGGCCAGTCCGGCGCTGAGCCTGGGACTGGCGATGTCCCGCCAGAACGGCAAGACCGACATCAACGGCATCGCCACCCCGGGCAGCGTAGACGACCGCAGCACCTTGATGAGCGCGCTGTTCAGCTATAAGCAGGAGCGGTTCTGGCTGGACGGCGACGCCCACATCGGCGCCGGCGATATCGACACCCGTCGCCAGGTCTCGCTGGGCGCGGCCCGGATCACGCTGAACGGCAGCGCGCGCCAGAGCCAATACGGCCTGCGCGTAGCCGGCGGCTATCTGATGCCGCTGGGCGCCTACCGCACCGGCCCCATCGCCGGCCTGGACTACGCCCACGTCAAGGTGAACGGCTTCACCGAGCAAGGAGGCAATAGCAGCAGCATGGCCTTCAACGCGCAAAACGGCACCTCCCTGGTGGCGCGCGTCGGCTGGCAGCTGGAAGCCGACATCGGCCGTTTCAGCCCCTACGCCAAACTCAGCTACGCGCACGAGTTCAAGCGCGACGACCGCGTGGTCACCGCCGGCCTGGCCACCACCCTGGGCGATTACAGCGTCAAGCTGGGCAAGCCCAAGGCGGACTGGCTGGAATGGACCGCCGGCCTCAGCGCTCAATTGAGCAAGAGCGTGTCGATGTTCGGCCAGCTCAGTGCCGCCAGCGGCCGCAGCGGCAGCAATCAGACCGCCGGCAATATCGGCGTGGCGCTGACGTTTTAAGAGCCTGTTCAATGTCTGTCGCACGTCGGCGAGAGGGATGGAACGGGGCCTTGAACAGGCTCTAACGTCGCGGCGGACGCAAAAAAACGGCCCCTGGGGGCCGTTTTTTCGTCCGACGCGCGTCAGCTCAAACTGCGCTCGATAAAGGCTTTGACCTCGCCGGCGTCCGCCGGGAACACCGACACTTTTTGCGGCAAGTCCTCCAGGCCGTCGAAACCGGCCGGTCGCGGCGGATCGCGGTCCAGCGCTTCGCGTATGGTGGCGGCGAACTTGGCCGGCAAGGCGGTTTCCAGGCAAACCACGGTTTCGCCGGGGCGGCGCAGCTCGCGCGCCACCTTGACGCCGTCGGCGGTATGGGTGTCCACCACCACGCCGTCTTCGCGGTCCAGCTGGCGAATGGTGGCCAACCGGTCCGCATGCGCGCTCTTGCCGGAAGCGAAGCCGAACACCTCGGCCGCGGCGGCCGTTTGCGCGGCGGACAGCGTGAAGCCGGTGCCGGCGTCCACCTGGCGCCACAGCGCTTTCAGCGCCTCGGGGTCCCGTCCCAGCAGATCGAACACAAAGCGCTCGAAGTTGGACGCCTTGGAGATGTCCATCGACGGGCTGGAGGTGACATAGGTGTTGGCCGTGCCGCGCGGACGGTAGGCGCCGGAGCGGAAGAACTCGTCCAGCACGTCGTTCTCGTTGGTGGCCACCAGCAGGCGTTCTATCGGCAAGCCCATCTGCCGCGCGATGTGGCCGGCGCAGACATTGCCGAAGTTGCCGGACGGCACGCAGAAGCTGACCTTCTCCTCATTGCCGGCGGTGGCGTTGAAATAGCCCTTGAAGTAATACACCACCTGAGCCACCACTCGCGCCCAGTTGATGGAGTTGACGGTGCCGATCTTGTGGCGCGCCTTGAAAGCATGGTCGTTCTGCACCGCCTTCACGATGTCCTGGCAGTCGTCGAACATGCCCTTGATCGCGATATTGTGGATGTTGGCGTCCTGCAGGCTGTACATTTGCGCGCGCTGGAACGGGCTCATCAACCCGTCCGGACTCAGCATGAACACCTGGATGCCCGCCTTGCCGCGCATCGCGTACTCGGCGGCGCTGCCGGTGTCGCCCGAGGTGGCGCCCAGGATGTTCAGGCGCTCGCCCTTCCTGGCCAGCACGTATTCGAACAGATTGCCCAGCAGCTGCATCGCCATGTCCTTGAAGGCCAACGTCGGGCCGTTGGACAGTTCCAGGACGGCCAGGCCGTCGTGCAGCCGCTTGAGCGGCGTGATCGCCTCGCTGCCGAAAGCCGCGCGGGTATAGGTGCGCTCGACGATGGATTTGAGATCGTCTTCCGGGATGTCGGTGGCGAACAAGCGAATGATTTCAAAAGCCAATTCGGCATAGGACAGGCCGCGCCAGGCGTCCAGCTGCTCGCGGCCGATCTGCGGATAGCTTTCCGGCAACACCAGGCCGCCGTCGGGCGCCAGGCCCATCAGCAGGATGTCGCTGAACGATTGCGGGGCCATGCCGCCGCGGGTGCTGATATAACGCATCAGGGGGTTTCCAGATATTGGGCGCAGGCGGCGGAGGCGTCCTTCATCCGCTGTTTGCCGCGCGGGTCGTCTTTCTTGATCTGGCCGGTCAGCACGCCCATCACCTCTTCCGAGGAGAAGCGGCCGGCCAGATGCTGGCTGGCGCATTGGCAGTATTTCTGCACTTGCTCCGAGGAGCGCTGGCCGACGCCGTCCGAGGCCGGCGTGCGCTTGACGCAGCCTCGCATCAAAAAGCCCTGCAACAGGCTGTGCTGGCCGGGGGACAAGGGCGTCGCCCCGGCGCTCGCCAGGATCAGACCGGCGCCGAGGCCGGTCAGCCAGCGTTTAATCATTCAGCTCTTCCATGCGCAGGCGCACCACCTTGCCGGTAATGCTTTCCAGCGCCTCGATGCCGGTGATGGCGCGGTCTATCGCCTGTTCCTGCACGCGATGGGTCAGGATCACCACCTCGGCGGTGCCGTCGGACACCGAGCCTTTCTGGATCACCGCCTCGATCGAGATGCCGTTCTCCGCCAGCAAGCGGGTGATGTTGGCCAGCACGCCGGCGCGGTCGGCGGCGCCGATGCGCAGATAGTAGGAGCTGACCACGTCGGAGATCGGCAGGATCGGCAGGTTCTGCAGCTGGTCCGGCTGGAAAGCCAGATGCGGCACGCGATGCTCCGGATCCGCCGTCAGCAAGCGGGTCACGTCGACGATGTCGGCCACCACCGCGGAGGCGGTGGGCAGCGCGCCGGCGCCGGCGCCGTAGTACAAGGTCGGCCCCACCGCGTCGCCCTTGGCCAGCACCGCGTTCATCACGCCGTTGACGTTGGCGATCAGCTGGCGCGCCGGGATCAGCGTCGGGTGCACGCGCAACTCGACGCCGGCGGCGGTGCGCCGGGTCAGGCCCAGCAGCTTGACGCGGTAGCCCAGCTCCTCGGCGTACTTGATGTCGCGCCCTTCCAGCTTGCTGATGCCTTCCAGGTAACAGCGGTCGAACTGCATCGGGATGCCGAAGGCCAGCGCCGCCATGATGGTGAGCTTGTGGCCGGCGTCATGGCCTTCGATGTCGAAGGTGGGATCGGCTTCGGCGTAACCCAGCTGCTGCGCCTCGGCCAGCACTTCGGCGAAACTCGCGCCCTTGTCGCGCATCTCGGTCAGGATGAAGTTGGAGGTGCCGTTGATGATGCCGGCTATCCACTCGATGCGGTTGGCGGACAGGCCTTCGCGCAGCGCCTTGATGATGGGGATGCCGCCGGCCACCGCGGCCTCGAAGGCCACCATCACGCCCTGTTCTTGGGCGCGGGCGAAGATTTCGGTGCCGTGCAGCGCCAGCAGTTTCTTGTTGGCGGTGACCACGTGTTTGCCGTTGGCGATGGCCTTGAGCACCAGTTCCTTGGCCACGGTGTCGCCGCCTATCAGTTCCACCACGATGTCGACGTCGGGGTTGTTCACCACCTGCATCGCGTCGGCCACCACGTCCACGTCCGGACCCAGCAGCGATTGCGCGCGCGCCTGATTGCGGTTGGCCGCCTGCAGCAGGCGGATTTGACGGCCGGCGCGGCGGCTGATTTCCTCGGCGTTGCGTTTGAGAACGGTGGCGGTGCCGCCACCGACAGTCCCCACGCCCAATAGGCCGATATTGATCGGTTTCATTCTTGCTCCCTGTCTCTAGTATTCTGTCCCTGCCCGCGGCGGCCAGGCGCAAGATCCTTGCGCGCGGCCCGCGCCGGCGGCCGGCCCTGATCAAGAGCCGCGCCGCCAGGCCGCTGCTGGCGCAGCGGGCGCGTGTCCCAAGTTTTCCTTGGCAGCGGACGCTATCCGCTGTCAAGGAAAGCCTGATGGCCAAACGGGGGCCGCAGCCCCCGTCCGCCGGCTCAAGCCGCCATGATTTCAGGCTTCGCCGCCGTGGCGCTTGCGATAGTTTTCCAGGAAGCGCGCGATGCGGCCGATGGCCTCCACCAAATCGTCCGAGTTGGGAAGGAATACCACGCGGAAGTGATCGGGCGCAATCCAGTTAAACCCTGAACCCTGCACCAGCAGCACCTTTTCCTCCTGCAGCAGTTCCAGGATGAACTGCTGATCGTCGCCGACCGGGTAGATCTTGGGATCCAGCTTGGGGAACAGGTAGAGCGCGCCCTGCGGCTTGACGCAGCTGACGCCGGGGATGTCGGTCAGCAGTTTGTGCGCCAGGTCGCGCTGACGCGCGAGGCGGCCGCCCGGCGCCACCAGATCGTCAATGCTCTGGTAGCCGCCCAAGGCGGTCTGGATCGCGAACTGCGCCGGCACGTTGGCGCACAAGCGCATCGAGGCCAGCATGTTCAGGCCTTCGATATAGTCCTTGGCGTGTTTCTTCTCGCCGGACAGAATCATCCAGCCGGCGCGGTAGCCGCAGGCGCGGTAATTCTTGGACAGGCCGTTGAAGGTGACCACGAACAAATCCGGCGCCAAGGAAGCGATGGAGGTGTGCTTGACCTCGTCGTACAGCACTTTGTCGTAGATTTCGTCGGCGTAGATGATCAGCTGGTGCTGGCGCGCCACTTCCACGATCTGCTTGAGCAGCGCCGGCGGGTAGACCGCGCCGGTGGGATTGTTGGGGTTGATCACCACGATGGCGCGGGTGGCCGGCGTGATCTTGGCGCGAATGTCGTCGATGCTGGGGAACCAGCCCTGCTCTTCGTCGCACAGATAATGCACCGCCTTGCCGCCGGCCAGGCTGACGCCGGCGGTCCACAGCGGGTAATCCGGCGCCGGCACCAGCACTTCGTCGCCGTTGTCCAGCAGCGCCTGCATCGACATCACGATCAGCTCGGACACGCCGTTGCCGACGATGATGTCGTCCATGCCCACATTGGGCAGCTGCTTTTGCTGGGCGTAATGCATGATCGCCTTGCGCGCGGCGAACAGGCCCTTGGAATCGGAATAGCCGGAGGCGGACGGCAGGTTGACGATCACGTCCTCGATGATTTCGTCCGGCGCGAAAAAGCCGAACGGCGCCGGGTTGCCGATGTTCAGCTTGATGATGCGATGGCCTTCGTCTTCCATCTTCTTGGCGTGCTCAAGCACCGGACCGCGGATGTCGTAACAAACGTTGGCGAGTTTTTGCGATTTATGGACTGGCTGCATGACGACAATGGTTTCCGTGGCTTGCCGCCCGCCGGAGACGGCGGTCTTGCCCTGGCGGCGCGGTTTGTGTTCTTTCATCTGATCTCTTTGGATGTCCCCGCTGAAGCGATGACCACGTTGACGTTGTGGCGGCAATCAGCGGCGGGGTCGAGTTATAATCCTATCCCAATCTCTGATGCACTGCAGCAGGTATTCGCGCCCGGAAAGGGCCGTCCGCCGCAGCGCTCGCAATCGGGAATCCGCTCACATGAAAATGCAGCAATCGCTGGGGCAAGGCCGCAACTTGTTCACCGGCTATGGCGACGGCCATGTTCTAATCAACGCCCAGCGCCACGAGGGCAATCTGATCGTCACCGCGGACAGCGTGGCGCCCTGGCCGGTGGACGCTTTCGAGGATTTGCAGGAAAGCCATTTCAGCACGCTGCTGGCGCTGCAGCCGGAAGTGGTGTTCTTCGGCACCGGCAAAAGCCTGCGCTTTTGCCATCCGCGCCTGTCCGCCGCGCTGGCCAACGCCGGCATAGGCGTGGAGACCATGGACACTCAGGCCGCCTGTCGCACCTTCAACATCCTGCTGGCGGAAGACCGCCGCGTCGTCGCCGCATTGCTGGCGATCTGACTCAGACGGCGGCCGGCCGCGCCGCCTGCGGGCACATCCACACCAGCCAGGCCGCCAACAAGGCCGGCGTCGCCGCCAGCATGAACAGGCTGGCCAGGCTCCAATCCTGGCGCAGCAGCTCGCCGCCCAGCCACGGTCCCAACACCGAGCCCACCCGGCCCACGCCCAGACTCCAGCCCACGCCGGTGGCGCGCAAGGACGTGGGATAGGCGTTGGCCGCCAGGGCGTTGATCGCCGGCTGGCCGCCCACCACGCAAAAACCGGCGGCGAACAATAAGCCGAACAAGCCGGCCTGCTGCGCCCCCCACTGCCCCAGCATGGCCACGGCGGCGGCGGCCAGCGCGAAACTAGGCAGCATCACCCGCAAGAAACCCAGTCTGTCTATCCAGACCCCCAACAGCAAGGTGCCGGCCACGCCGCCCAGTTGCAGCGCGGCGCCGGCGAGGATGGCGTTTTGCGTGTTCAGGCCGGCGTCCCGCGCCAAGGCCGGCATCCAGTTGGACAGGAAATAGAGCAAGAGCAGGTTCAGAAAGCTGAGCGCCCACAAGGTCAGCGTCAATCGCGCGCGGCCGGCCCGAAACAAATGCGGCAACGACGCCGCGGCGACGGGTTCGCGCAGCGCCAGGCTGGACGCCGCCGCCCCGCTCATCGCCGGGTCCAGACGACGCAGCCAGGCCAGCGCCTGTTCCCGCCTTTGCCGCGACAACAGAAACTGCAGCGACTCCGGCAATTGCCGCCACATCCACAGCGCCAGCAGCAGCGGCGCGACGCCGCCGGCCAGGAACACCGCGCGCCAGCCGTGCGCGGGCACCAGCCAGGCCGCCAACAAGCCGCCCAGCAGCGCGCCGACGGTAAAGCCACAGGAAATCAGCATCATCATGCTGACTCTGCGCCGGCTCGGGCTGTACTCGCCGGCCAGCGCCATCGCGTTCGGCATGATGCCTCCCAGGCCCAGGCCGGTCAGGAAGCGCAGCCACAGCAGCTGCTCCAGCGTGGCGGCGAAGCCGGTGGCCAACATGCCCAGGCTGAACCACACGGTGCACAGCAGCAGCAAGGCGCGGCGGCCGAAGCGATCCGCCAGCGGGCTGAACAGCAAGGCGCCCAGCAGCAGACCCAGCAAGCCGGCGCTGAACACCGGCCCCAAGGCCGGCTTGGCCAAGCCCCAGTCCGCCAATAGCGCCGGCGCGACGTAGGCCATGGCCTGCACGTCGAATCCGTCCAGAATCATCAGCAAGCCGCAGATCAGCAGCAGCCGGCGCTGAAACCTGCCCAGCGGCCGTTGATCCAGCCAGGCGTCTATCTCCAGGCGAGAAGCTTGCGTCATCCCCATCCCCATTTATGCAAATGGCAATAAAGATGTTCGCAAACCGCCGCCCGGTCAAGCCGCGCCAACGAAAAGCCCACCTCGAAGGTGGGCTTGGCATTGGACGGGAGCGGCTCAGTGCAGCTTCAAGGACGGCCGCGCGGCGCGGCGCAGCTTGTCGCCGACGTAGAGCAGAGTGGCCAGCACCCAGCCATGCACCGCCGCCTGATGCATGCGGTACAGCGAGCTGTAGATCAGTTTGGCGCCGAGGCCTTCCACATAGTAATCGCGTTTGGGGCCGACCACCGCCGCCAGGCTGCCCACCGCGCTGTGCTTGCCCAGCGACACCAGCATGCCCTGCGGTTTGAAGACGAAGGGCTTGCCCTGGCGACCGGCCACGCGCCGGCTCAATTCGTCCGCCAGATAACGCGCCTGCTGGTGCGCCACCTGGGCGGTGGCCGGCAGATTGCGGCCGCTGTCGCCGTCCGGCGCCTCGGCGCAATCGCCCAAGGCGTAGACGCAGGCGGCGCCCTGGCAACGCAGCCACTTATCCACCTGCAGTTGATTGATGCGGTTGGTCTGCAAGCCGGCGAGGCCGGCCAGCCAGGTCGGCGCCTTGACGCCGGCGGCCCAGACGGTGATGTCGGCCGCCACCTTGTCGCCGCCCTGCAATTCCACGCCGTCGGCGCGCACCGCCGCCACCCGGCTGCCGGTCAGCACCTTGATGTTGCGCGCGGCCAATTGCTCCTGGGCGTAAGCGGACAAGGACGGCGGCGCGGCGGCGAGGATGCGGTCCGCGCCTTCGATCACGCTGATTTCCACGCGCTCCGGCTGCAGGCGCGCGCCGTAATGATGCAGTTCGCACAGGGTGTGGTTCAGCTCCGCCGCCAGTTCCACCCCGGTGGCGCCGCCGCCGACGATGGCGATGCCCAGCTTGGACAGCGGTTGCTGGCCGCTGCTGCAGCGGAAGGCCAGTTCCAGCACCCGGTGACGCAGTTTCTCCGCGTCGTCCGGGGTGTTCAGGAACATCGCGTGCTCGCCGACGCCGGGCGTGCCGAAGTCGTTCGCTTCCGCGCCCACCGCCAGCACCAGCCAGTCGTAGGGCACCTCGCGCGGCGGGCTCAGCTGCTCCCCGCCGGCGTCGCGCACTTCGGCGAGCTGAATGCAGCGCCGCTCGGTGTCCAGCGACTGCATATAGCCGAATTCGAACTCGTAGCCGTTGCGATAGCCATGGGCGAAGTAATTGACCTCGTCCTCGCCGGTGTTGAGCGCGCCGGTGGCCACCTCGTGCAGCAGCGGTTTCCAGATATGGGTGGGCGAACCGTCGACCAGCACGACGCGGGCCTTGTGTTGCGCGCCCAAGCTGCGTCCCAGACGAGTGGCCAGCTCCAGGCCGCCGGCGCCGCCGCCGACGACGACGATGCTGGGCAATGCGGAATTGCGACTTAACATGACAGATCCTTACAAGGTAGAAATCACTAAACAAGCGTTCTGGCGGCAGCACGCTTGTTTAGTGAGTTCTTGCTTCAGATCAAAACGGAAGTATGCACAGACTGGCAGGGCAAGCCAATCTTTCCGTGCCACAAAATGCCGAAGACATTATAAAAAGCCGCCTCCGGGCAAGGCGCCGCCGCGCTGTGGACGGTACAAGGGGGAAGATCAGGGCGAGACGCGGCCGTCAAGGATGGCCGCGCAAGAGGAGAGGAACGGCGGCGCTGCCAGGCCGCGCGCTGACTGCCGACTTAGAATGGCGCTTTGGCGTCGAAGCTCATCTCTTCGCGAGTGATGGGATGGCGCAGCGTCAGGCGATCCGCATGCAGCAGCAGGCGATCGGCCTTGGCCAGCACCGCTTCCGGCGCGTAGATGTCGTCGCCCAGGATGGGGTGGCCCAGATGCAGCATATGCATGCGCAGCTGATGGGCGCGGCCGGTCAAGGGCTCCAGCTCCACCCGACTGGTCTGGCGCAAACCGTCGCGCAGCACCACACGGAAATGGGTGATCGCCTGCTTGCCATGTTCGAAATCCACCTTCTGACGCGGACGGTTCGGCCAGTCTATGATCAGCGGCAGATCCACGGTGCCACTGTTCTGTTCCACGATGCCGTCCACCACCGCCACATAGCGCTTGTCCACCTTGCGGTCCATGAAGGCGATGGACAGTTCTCGCTGCATGCTGGCGCCGCGTCCCATCACCACCAGGCCGGACGTCGCCATATCCAGCCGGTGCACGGTCAGCGCGTCCGGATAGACCCGCTGCGCGCGGCTGATCAAGCAGTCCGCCTTGTCTTCGCCGCGCCCCGGCACCGACAGCAAGCCGGAAGGCTTGTTCAGCACCAGCAAGGCCTCGTCGGCGTAAATCACGTCTAGGCCCGCGTCCGGCGGCGGATTGTAATGTTCCAGATTATGGCGAATGGTCATGAGAGCAATGGGCAGGAAGGCGGAAAAAGTCGGCGATTATCTGCGCTAAACGCTGTTGCGACAAGCTGTTGCCATGATTTTTCGCCAGCGCTGTCTCTTGAAATACACAGCCGGCGGCAGCATTCTCAAAATTATCGGGACCGGCGGCGACAAGCGACGCCGGTCTTCCCAGCATAGTCTGAAAAGGAATCACCGCATGGCAGAGCGCTTTTACATCGATCCCTACCAAACCCGCCTGGAAACCCGCGTGGCGCGGCATGACGACGCCGGCCTGGTGCTGGAGGACACGCTGTGCTATCCGCTGGGCGGCGGCCAGCCCGGCGACAGCGCCGCGCTGAGCTGGGACGGCGGCGGCTGTGCG
The DNA here is from genome assembly GCF_057809415.1 of Chromobacterium sp. FG22. Classification (NCBI taxonomy): domain Bacteria; kingdom Pseudomonadati; phylum Pseudomonadota; class Betaproteobacteria; order Neisseriales; family Chromobacteriaceae; genus Chromobacterium; species Chromobacterium sp. FG22. The sequence continues at coordinate 63,854 of NZ_JBMDJX010000003.1, forward strand.
ATCAGCGATACCCGCCGCGACCGCGAAACGCGCGCCATCATCCACCTGCTGCCCGCCGATGCGCCCCGGCTCGCCGCCGGCACGCCGGTCGTCCTGGAACTGGATTGGGCGCGCCGCCACCGCCACATGCGCATTCACACCTGTCTGCACTTATTGTCCGTGGTGATCAAGGCCGGCGTCACCGGCGGCAATCTGAGCGCCGAATCCGGCCGTCTGGACTTCGATCTGCCGGAAGGCATGGAGTTGGACCGCGAGCACATCGAGCGCGAGCTGAACCGGCTGGTGGCGGAGAACCGCGCGGTGCGCATCGAAATGAGCAGCGGCGAGGCGCTGCAGCGTCAGCCGGAGCTGATCAAGACCATGTCGGTGACGCCGCCGCTGCACCTGCCGGAAATCCGCTTGATCAATATCGACGGCATCGATCTGCAGCCCTGCGGCGGCACCCATGTGCGCAGCACCAGCGAGATCGGCCCGGTCGTGGTCAAGAAGATTGAAAGCAAGGGCGCGCGCAATAAGCGGGTGGTGGTGGCGCTGCGCGACTAAAAACCGGCTCAAAGCCTGCGCTCAGGCTAGCTCGCGAGACTTTGCACTGCCGCTAAGCCCCCGTCGGCGCGGCCAGCCTCCGGCTGACCGCGGCCAGCTCGGCCTTCAGACTGTCGACGAAGCGCTCCAGCAGCGGGGAGGCGGGCCGGTGCAGCGGCCGCACCAGATTGACCGCGAACGGAATCGACACGCTGAAGCGCCTTGCGGCCAGGCCTGAGCCGGCATAATCCAGCGCCGTCAGCGGATTGACGACGGCCACGCCTATGCCCTGCCGCGCCATCGCGCATACCGAAGCGGCGCTATGCGTCTCCACCACCATGCGCCGCTTGACCCCCCGCTCGGTGAACACCTGATCCAGCTGTTGCCGATAGCTGTCGGTCGCCGCCAGACTGATGAAGGCCTCGCCTTCGAAATCCTCCGGCGCCAACACCGTCTTGCTCAGCAGCCTATGCCCCTCCGGCAACACGCACAGCTCGTCCGCCAGCAGCAAGGGCTCCATCCGCGTTCCCGCCGGCGCGTGCGCGCTCTCGCTCAAGCCCAGGTCATGACGCTGCGCCGCCAGCCACTCTTCCAGCAAAGGCGACTCCTGCGGCGCGATGTTCAGGCTGATGCCCGGCGCTTGCGACAGAAATCGCCGGCACGCCGCCGGCAACAGCGATTGCGCGAATACCGGCAAACAGGCAATCGATAACTGCCCCTGCTCGAACTGGCGAATCGCCACCGCGCTGCTGACGATGCGTTCCAGGCCTTGATAGCTGCGCTGCACTTCCTCGAACAACTGCAACCCCTGTGCGCTTGGCCGCAAGCGGCCGCGGCTGCGCTCGAACAAGACCATGCCCAGCAATTGTTCGCAACGCGCCAGTTCTCGGCTGACCGTGGGCTGCGAGGTGCGCAGCAGGACGGCCGCCTCGGTGACGCTGCCGGTGGTCATCACCGCGCGAAACACTTCAATGTGGCGCAGACTGATTTCCATCCCCTACCCCTTGCGCATAGGCGGCGCCAAGCCCGCCTTTCCCCTTGGCAATCCATATCATAAATGAAAGAGGCAGCGATAATTTGATATTTTATTTTTGCCGCGGCGCACGCCATGATGCAGCTGTCTATCACCTACGCCATCGCCACGCCATGAAATGCTTCGACGCCCGCCAACTGGCCGAACTCGCCCGCCAATACGGCAGCCCGCTCTGGGTGTACCACGCCGACACCATTCGCCGGCGCATTGCCGAGCTGAAAGGCTTCGACGTGATCCGCTATGCGCAAAAAGCCAACTCCAACACCCACATCCTCAGCCTGATGCGGGAACAGGGCGTCAAGGTGGACGCGGTGTCGCTAGGCGAAATCGAACGCGCGCTGGCCGCCGGCTATCGGGCGGACTCCGCCGAGCCTTCCGACATCGTCTTCACCGCCGACGTGCTGGACCGGGCCACGCTGGCGCGAGTGGCGGCCGAAGGCATCGCCGTCAACGCCGGTTCCATCGACATGCTGCGTCAGCTGGGCGCGGCTTCGCCCGGCCATAGGGTCTGGCTGCGCGTCAACCCCGGCTTCGGCCACGGCCATAGCCAGAAAACCAATACCGGCGGCGAGAACAGCAAGCACGGCATCTGGCATGAACAGGTGGCCGACGCGCTGGCGGTGATCCGCCAGTTCGGCCTGCACTTGGTGGGCTTGCACATGCATATCGGCTCAGGCGTCGATTACGGCCACCTGCAACAGGTCTGCGGCGCCATGGTCAGGCTGGCGACCCAGTTGGGCCACGACATCGAGGCGATCTCCGCCGGCGGCGGCCTGTCCATCCCTTACCGCGACGGCGACGCCCGCATCGACACCGCGCATTATTTCGAGCTGTGGGACGAGGCGCGGCGGCGGATCGCCGCTCACCTGGGCCACCCGGTGCGGCTGGAGATCGAGCCCGGTCGTTTCCTGGTGGCGGAATCCGGCGCCCTGATCTCCGAGGTGAGGGCGGTCAAAACCATGGGCAGCCGGCGCTTCGTGCTGGTGGACGCGGGATTCAACGACTTGATGCGCCCCGCCATGTACGGCAGCCACCACGATATTTCCGTCCTCAGCGCGGACGGCGAGGAAAAATCAGGCGAGCGCGCCCCCTGCGTGGTGGCGGGCCCCCTGTGCGAATCGGGGGATGTCTTTACCCAACAGGAGGGCGGCCTGGTGGAAAGCCGCCTGCTGCCGGAGGCTCAGGTAGGGGATTTGCTGGTGTTTCACGACGCCGGCGCTTACGGCGCCACCATGTCGTCTAACTACAATAGCCGGCCGCTGCTGGCCGAGGCCATGATAGACGGCGCCTCCAGCCGGCTGATCCGCCGCCGTCAAACCATGGCGGAGTTGCTGGAGCTGGAACGCGTCTAAGTCCTGCTCAGCTGAGCTTCAGGTCGGCCAGCGTCTCCTGGAAGGCCTGATAGATATCCTGATAACTGGCGTAGCCGTCGAACACGCCCACCACCTGGGGCGATTGCAAGCCGCGCGCCAGCAATTGCTGGCCGCGGCGCGAACGCGGACTCAGCGCGCGCAGCCGCTGGCTGCGTTCGTCCCAATACACCAGCTTGGCTTCGTCCGCGCCCTCCAGCCGTGAAATCAGTTTGTCCACCTGCTCCGCCGGTTGCAGCATCATGCGGTGGGAAACCCTCTTGCCAAGTGCGGATGCATATTCCATGAGTCGTGTCCGGTGCTTCGCAGTGGGCCGCGAGCGATCCATACTGCTGATTGGAAAAACCTTGCCGGCTCCAGCCTCCGGAAAGGCCGTCAGCCGGCAACACCACATATTTTTCGCAATAAGAGAAGGCACCACAATCGGATTAATCTTAAATTCCCGGCGAAAACTGGATGGATAAAATGACAAAAGGGCGCCGAAGCGCCCTTTGCTGCCGCCGGACAAGCCGCCGGAGCAAACCTTTTTAGTTTTTCAGCACCATATTGTTGATGACAAACTTCACGCCCGGCACTTTTTCGGCAATCTGCCCCGCTTTGAACATCTGCTGGTCGTCGGTCATGCCGCCTTCAATCGTCACCTCGCTCTTCTTGCTGCTCACCTTCAGGCTCAGCGGCTGCAGTTCGGCATCGCCGTTCAAGGCCTGTTGCACGCTGGCGGCCAACTCTTCATCGGTCGGCGGGGTCTGCTCGGCGTAAGCCGGCAGGCCGGCGGACAGCAAGGTGGTCAACAACAAGGCGCGGATGCAAAAACGTTTCATCAGATTCTCCAGTGATATGGCCTGCATGCGCTCAAGCCCAAGCTTCAGCGCGAATGTTTTACCGCATACTAGCGAGGAAACTTTTCAATTTTGTTGCCGGTCCATGACAACGCGGCGCGACGGTCTCGCCTGTTGGCGCCGCCGCAACAATCGCCGCGGCCGTCATCGCCCCGTCATGCGCGTCCCAGCGTAGAATCAGACCGGTTCGCAGCGCGTCGCTGCCCTAGCCCCGTTTCAGAGAACTTAGCGCATGTTAAAAAAATGGCTGTTGTTACTGCTTGTCGTCGGCCTGGCCGCCTGCTCCACTTCCAGTCCGCCCGGCAAGACGGGCGGCGCGGCGCGGGAAAGCGGCGCGCCGACCGCCTTGCCGGCCTGGAGCCAGCAGGACTTGGGCGATACCCTCGTCGCGCTGAAGCAAAGCTGTAAGGCCATCGCCAGAAAACCGGGCTGGACCGAAGTGTGCCGGCAAGCCGACGGCATCGCCGCCGACAACGCGCAGGCGGTGCGCCAGTTCTTCGAAAACCGCTTCGCCGCCTGGAAGGTCAACGACGGCAGCCGCGACAGCGGCTTGATCACCGGTTATTACGAACCGCTGCTCAGCGGCAGCCGGACGCGCAGCGAACGCACCCCCTGGCCGGTATACGGCATCCCTGCCGATTTTTACAGCGTGGACGTTCCGCCCTCGGTTCGCGGCAAGTCCAGCCTGACGGCGCGCCGCAGCGGGCCCAACCGGCTGGCGCTGAGCGCGGCCGGCGATATTGAAATCCGCCCCGGCGACTTTCCCGCCGACAACCGCGGCACGCGGCTGAAGGGCCGCCTGGAAGGCAAACGCCTGCTGCCGTATTACACCCGCGCGGAAATCAACCAGGGCAAGGGCGTGGCCAACGCGCCCATCCTCGCCTGGGTCGAAGATCCGGTGGAGCTGTTCTTCCTGCAAGTGCAGGGCTCGGGCCGCATCCAGCTGGACGACGGCAGCTTCATCCATATCGGCTACGCCGAGCAAAACGGTTACGGCTATCAATCTATCGGCAAATGGCTGGTGGACAAGGGCGAGCTGACCATGGGCGACGCGTCCATGCAGGGCATCAAGGACTGGCTGGCGCGCAATCCGCAACGCCGGCAAGAGCTGTTCGCGGTGAATCCCAGCTATGTGTTCTTCAAAACCTTGCCGGGCGACAACGGCGGCCCCATGGGCGCGCTGGGCGTGCCGCTGACCGGCGGCTACAGCATCGCGGTAGACCCGCGCTACATCCCGCTGGGCGCGCCGGTCTACCTGCTCACCACCTGGCCTCATTCCACCCAGCCGCTGGCGCGGCTGGTGCACGCCCAGGATACCGGCAGCGCGATCAAGGGCGCGGTGCGCGCGGACTTCTTCTGGGGCTTCGGCACCGAGGCCGGCATGTACGCCGGCAGGATGAAGCAGCAAGGCAATCTGTGGATGCTGCTGCCCAAAGGCATGAACCCGTCCCAGGCCCTGTAAACCTTTAGCCTTCTCCGGCGGCGCATCCCTGCTTGCGCCGCCGCTTCCGCGCCCCGCGGTCCTCCTCCAGCACACCCATCCCGTCTTCTCGCCGTCCCGCGACGTCAGCGCCGCCTCACACTCTGCTGCGCCTGGCGTGACGCAAAGCGCTGAGCGCCGCCCGAAGCCCTCATCCGCCGTGCGTGGGTTCCGTTTCTCAGCCGCAAGGCCTTGTCTCTCTCGCTTGCGAGAACGTAAACAGGCGGCCAAAACCGCCGCCGCGCCAGCGCCAAGCCAAATTCATCCTCAATAGCCTGATCCGCCCCAAGACCAATCAAAGCCTTGCCTGGCAAGGCTTTTCCGGCCCATTCCAATTATTCCATACGAATTATCGTTTATCGAATTTTCCTAATATTGACTTTCATCAAACGCTGAACATGGCGAAATAAATAATATTTTCGAAATTTTATGTTTGAACGTTTTTATTTATTTGTTCGATGGAGATGAAAATGACGACAATCGATAAGGCGCCTCCCAAGATCAGCGTCTTCGCCTTCGTCATGATCACCGCCGCCGTGGTCGTCAGCGTCCGTACGCTGCCGATGACGGCGCAGCCGGGGATGATGACGATTTTCCTGACCTTGGCGGCCGCGCTGCTGTTCCTGGTGCCCACCGCGCTGGTGTCCGCGGAGCTGGCCACCGCCTGGCCGCAGGACGGCGGCCTGTTCATCTGGGTGCGCGAGGCCTTCGGCGAGCGCATGGGCTTTGTCGCGGTGTGGATGCAGTGGATACAGATGGTGTTCGGCATGACCTCCATCATCATGATCATCGCCGCCACCTTCGCCTATGTGTTCGACCCTGCGCTCGCCAGCAACAAGCTCTATATGCTGGCGATGATTCTGGGCATCTGGTGGGCCTGCACCCTGGTCAACATGCGCGGCGTGAAAACCCTGGGTTGGGTCTCCACCATCTGCGTGAGCCTGGGCGTGTTCCTGCCCGGCGTGGTGCTGATCGGCTGCGGCATCGCCTATCTGGCCGGCGGCCACCCCATCATGACCGACGTGTCCTGGAGCTGGAACAATCTGGTGCCCAGCTTTAGCGACAGCGGCACCCTCGGCCTGTTCATCGGCTTCATCTTCGTGGTGATGGGCATGGAGGTGTCGGCGTCCAATGTGTCCTCCATCAAGGATGCCCGCCGCAATTATCCGATCGCCATCATCCTGGTGTCGGTCATCATGGTGCTGCTGTCCGTGATCGGTTCCGCCGCGATCTTCATCGCCATCCCCAAAGAGAAGATCTCGATGACCGCCGGCCTGATGCAGGCCTTCGAGCTCTACTTCAATCAATGGGGCATGGGCTGGCTGGCCCCGGTCATGGGCCTGTGCATCGGCCTGGGCCTGGTGGGTCAGGTGAACTCCTGGGTGCTGGGCCCGGTGCGCGGCCTGCAAGCCACCGCCGACTCCGGCGCGCTGCCCAAATTCCTGCAGACGACCAATCGCCATGGCGTGCCGGTGACCCTGGTGCTGATCCAGGCGGCGGCCATCACCATCGTCGGCGTGCTGATCACCGTGATGCCCAATGTGGACAACTTCTACTTCATGCTGATGGGCCTGACCGGGCTCGTCTATCTGGTGGCCTATCTGTTCATGTTCTCCGCCGCCATCTATCTGCGCTACAAGCGCCCGGACGTGGAACGCAGCTTCCGCGTCCCCGGCGGCAAGGCGGGCATGTGGATCTGTTCCGGCCTGGGCATCGCCATCTCCCTGCTGGCCGGCTACCTGGGCTTCATCCCGCCGGGCAGCTTCCATGGCTCCGCGCATGAATACCTGCAGTTCCAGCTCATCGGCCTCGCCGTCATGCTGGTGATTCCCTTCCTGGTGTACGCCTACGGCCAAAAAGCCAAGCACGCCCGTTCCGCCGGCGCCGCCCCGCGCACCTCGCCCGCCAGCAAGGCTCGTCCCGCCGAAGGCAAATGAGCCGGCTCACGCCTCTCTTAAATAACAAGGTTACTCAGTCATGACCAATCCGACTTTCTCCCCGCTTAACGTCGATGCCCTGTTCATCGGCCCCAAATCCGAAAACCGCGTGTTCTTCAAGGAAATGATGGAATACGCCGTGTCCGAACACCTGCACTGGCGCGCGGACTTTCACCCGGAAGACCCGGCGCTGGTCACCCCGGTGGAACAGCACGCCGGCGATTTCCGCCAGACCCTGTATCGCACCGAAGGCATCTTGCGCCAGCTGTCCTCCAAGCTGAAGAACACCTCGGTGCCCTGGTTCTCGCCGCGTTATCTGGGCCATATGAATGCGGACACGCTGATGGTGTCCAATCTGGCCTACGTGATGACCATGATGTACAACCCGAACAACTGCGCGCACGAAGCCTCGCCCACCACCACCGAACTGGAAGTGGAAGCCGGCCTCGATCTGTGCCGGATGTTCGGCTACGACCCCAAGCGCAGCTGGGGCCACATCACCTCCGGCGGCACCGTGGCCAACTACGAAGGCATGTGGGTGGCGCGCAATCTGAAGACCATGCCGCTGGCCATCGCCCAGCATGAAAAAGCCCGCGATCTGGTCGCCGGCAAGAGCGAGCGCGAACTGCTGAACCTGTCGCCCAGCGCGGTGCTGGACCTGACCGACGAATTGAAAAAACGCGGCCTGTTCGAAGAAGTGCGCGCGATGTCCTGCCGCGGCGTCGGCATCAAGCAAGGTTCGCTGGGCAAGATCCTGGTGCCGCAATCCAAGCACTACTCGTGGATGAAGGCGATGGACGTGCTGGGCATCGGCCAGGAACACATCGTGCCGCTGCCGGTGGACGAGAACTACCGCACCGACGTGGCCAAGATGCGCGAGATCACCTTCCGCCTGATCGAGGAAGGCCACCCCATCCTGGCCATGGTCTCCGTGGTGGGCACCACCGAGGAAGGCTCGATCGACCATGTCGACGAAGTGATCAAGCTGCGCGCCGAGTGCGAACAGAAATACGGCGCCTCCTTCTACGTGCACGTGGACGCGGCCTACGGCGGCTATGTCCGCGCGATGTTCCTCGATGACAACAATCAGTTCATGGACTACGACGCGCTGCTGGCCCGCTACCGCGCCGAAGACATCATCCCGGCCGGCGTGACCTGGCCCAAGCGCGACGTCTACGAAGGCTTCAAGGCGATGGCGGAAGCGGACTCCATCACCGTGGACCCTCACAAGGTGGGCTACATCCAGTACGCGGCCGGCGCCGTCTGCATGAAGGACAAGCGCATCGTCGACCTGATCTCCTACCACGCGGCCTATGTGTTCGAAGAAGTGGACGAGGCCGAAGGCGCGGACACCAAGGTGGTGCTGGGCTCCTCCATCATGGAAGGCTCCAAGGCCGGCGCCACCGCCGCCGCGGTATGGGCGGCCCACCGTCTGGTGCCGCTGAACATCGGCGGCTACGGCAAGGTGATCGGCCGCGGCATCGTCACCGCCGACTGGTTCGCCCAGCGTCTGGCCGCCGCCAAGCCGCTGACCGTCGGCCGCCGCCAGTTCGAAGTGCGTCCCATCATGCACCCGGACTTCCACATGGTGAACTTCACCTTCAAGGAAATCGGCAACGACAGCCTGGAAGACCACAACCGGCTGAACAAGAAGATGTACGAGATCTGCTCCTACGCTTCCGGCCGCACCTACACCAACGACTTCCTGACCTCCTCGACTTCGCTGTCGGTGGAAGAGTACGGCGACACCCCTTGGCACTACGTGGCCAGCCGCGGCTTCAGCCGCGCCGAATGGGACAAGGTGGAAAGCGTCTACATCCTGCGCGCCGCGGTGATGACCCACTTCCTGCGTAAGGCCGAGGACTTCGACGCCTACTGGGAACAGCTGCGCGAAGTCTTCGCCGCCAAGCTGGCCCAGATCGTGGACATGGAAGACAAGACCGGCGCCGACGCCCTGATCGCCGCCTGATTCCCCTCCGCTCCCGGCCTGGCCGGGAGCGTTTTTTTCACTACCAGACCCAATACCGACTATGAGTTTGTCCGGTTTTTACGAACGCATCCTTCTCTTCATCAAGGATGGTTGAGGATTCCACATGCAAGTCAATTTCAAGGCCATCGGGGCCACCTTGCTGATTTCCGGCACCATGCTGGGCGCGGGCATGCTGGCGCTGCCGCTGGTGTCCGCCGGCATGGGCTTCGGCTACGCCTGCCTGACCCTGTTTCTGATCTGGGCGCTGATGACCTATACCGGCCTGATGCTGCTGGAGGTCTGTCTGTCCTTTCCCGAAGGCTACGGCTTCGACGCCATCGCCCGCTCGCTGTTCAACGCCAAGGGCAGCTATCTGATCAACGCCAGCCTGTTGCTCCTGCTCTACGCGCTCTCCTCCGCCTATATCTCCGGCGGCGGCTCCACCTATCAATCCGGCCTGCACCAATACCTGGGCCTGACCCTGTCGCCCGGCCAAGTCTCGCTGGCCTTCACCGCGCTGATCGGCGGCATCGTCTTCGCCAGCACCACCGCGGTGGACAAGGTCAACCGACTGCTGTTCAGCCTCAACATCCTGATCTTTCTCTCGCTCAGCGCGGTCATTCAGCCCTATGTCGACACCGGCAACCTGTCGGAAAACACTGACTCGGCCAAATACATGCTGGCCGCCATCCCCATGTTTCTGACCGCCTTCGGCTTTCACGGCAGCGTGCCCAGCATGGTCAAATACCTGGGCCGCGACCAGCCCCGCACGCTGCGCAATGTCTTCATCGCCGGCAGCCTGATTCCCATGGGCGTCTACCTGCTGTGGGTGTTCAACACGCTGGGCGCGCTGCCGCGCTACGGCAGCCACAGCTTTCAGGCCATCTCCGCCCATAACGGTTCGGTGGGCATGTTCCTGGACGAATTCCACGCGCTGGTGCCCACGCCGCAAGTGCCCTCCCTGCTGTCCGCCTTCTCGTCCATCGCGCTGTTCACTTCTTATCTGTGCGTTTCGCTCGGCCTGTTCGACGCCATGGCCAGCACGCTGAAACGCGGCGACAGCCTGCGGCAGCGGCTGCAGACCGCGCTGATCACCTATCTGCCGCCGCTGGGCTTCGCCCTGTTTTTCCCCAGCGGCTTCATCGCCGCGCTGGGCGCCGCCGCCATCTTCCTGGTGATTCTCGCCATCCTGTTCCCGGCGCTGGCCCTGATCAAGCTGCGCCGCCAGGACAACTACCGGCCCGGCTACCAGGTCAGCGGCGGCGGCACCCTGCATTGGGCGATAGGCGGTTCCGGCCTCGCCATCATCCTGTTCCAGATCCTGGTGATGCAAGGACTGCTGCCCGTGTTCTGACGGCGCAAGCGCGCCGTCGTCCGGACGCGCGGCCAATACGGCCGCGCGCCGCAATCATGGAGGTAAACGAAATGAAGCAATCGACCCTGATCCGGGATCTGCAGCAACGCGGCCTGATCTCGCAGGCCACCGACGCGGACGCGCTCGACGCGCTGCTGTCCCGGGAAACGGTCACCCTGTACTGCGGTTTCGACCCCACCGCCGACAGCCTGCACCTCGGCCACCTGGTGCCGCTGCTGTTGCTCAAGCGCTTCCAGATGGCCGGGCACCGCCCTATCGCCCTGGTCGGCGGCGCCACCGGCATGATAGGCGACCCCAGCTTCAAGGCCAGCGAGCGCAAACTCAACACCTCGGACGTGGTGGCCGGCTGGGTGGACAAGATCCGCCGCCAGGTGGAGCCCTTCCTCAGTTTCGAAGGCGACAACGCCGCCCTGATGGCCAACAACCACGATTGGTTCGCCCAGATGAGCGCGCTGGACTTCCTGCGCGACGTCGGCAAGCATTTCTCGGTCAACGCCATGATCAAGAAGGAGTCGGTGCAGCAGCGGATCAACCGCGACGATGTCGGCATCTCCTTCACCGAGTTCGCCTACAGCCTGCTCCAGAGCCACGACTTCGTGGAGCTGAACCGCCGCTTCGGCTGCAAACTGCAGATCGGCGGTTCCGATCAATGGGGCAATATCACCGCCGGCGTCGACCTGGTCAGACGGGTGACCCAGCAACAGGCCTTCGGCCTGACCATGCCCTTGATCACCAATAGCGACGGCACCAAGTTCGGCAAAAGCGAAGGCAACGCGGTGTGGCTGGACCCGAGCAAGTGCTCGCCCTACGCCTTCTACCAGTTCTGGCTGGGCGCGGCCGACGCCGACGTCTACCGCTTCCTGCGCTACTTCACCTTTTTGTCCAACGAGGAGATCGAGGTCATCGAGGCCGAGGACCGCGCGTCCGGCGGCAAGCCGCGGGCGCAACGCATCCTGGCCGAACAAGTGACCGAGCTGGTTCACGGTCCGGCCGCGCTCGCCGCCGCCCAGCGCATCACCCTCAGCCTGTTCGACAACGATGTGGAGCGGCTCGGCGCCGCGGACTTCGCCCAACTGGCGCAAGACGGCATGCCCCGGCTGGCCTTGCCGCGGCAGTCCACGCCCTTGGTCGACGCCTTGGCGGCCAGCGGCCTGGCCGCGTCCAAAAGCGAGGCCCGCACGCTGCTGCAAAGCGGCGCCGTCAGCGTCAACGGCGCCAGGGCGGACGCGTTGGACGCGCGCCTGGAGCAGGCCGACCACCTTCATCAGCGCTACACGCTGTTGCGACGCGGCAAGAAACAGTACTGTCTGTTGATTTGGGAGTAAGCGCGTGAAACGGCCCGGGCGCTGAAGCGCCGGGCTCGCCCCGTCCGGCCGCCCAAGCGCGCATGGGCGGGGCAGCCGGCTGGATAGGCTAGCGGGGCAGAAAAGCCTCTGTGCTCAGGCCTTCCACCACCTGCATCACGTGGGAATAATGCTGATCCAGCAATTGCAGCGTCCGGTCCGCGTCTCTGGCCAGCACCGCCTGCATGATGGCCTGATGCTCGCCCTCGTCGCTATAGCGCTTGGAGGTCGGCAAGGCCGGGTCGAACCAGATGTGCCGATAGCGCTCCAAGCGGTTGTACAAGGACTCCATCACCTCCACAATCACCGGCGAGTGGCTGCCGCTGATGATGGCCAGGTGAAACGCCATGTGGCGGTCCGCCCAGTCCTGCAAATCCACATTCACGTCGTTCAGATCTATCCGGCTCAAGCGGTGATAGCTGGCCAACACCTCCAGCTCCCACGCCTCGTCGCCCTGCGCCAGAGAACGGCGCACCGCCTCCTCCGCCAGCACTCGGCGCACCAGCAGGATGTCGTAAAGCTCATGGTGGGAAATCGGCGCCACCCAAAAGCCGCGCTGCGGCTCCATCACCACGTATTTGCACCAGCTCAGGCGCAGCAGCGCCTCGCGGATCGGCGAGCCGCCGGCGTCGTAGCGCGCCTTGAGATCATGCAATAGCAGCTTCTGCGACGGGCGGTACACGCCCAGCAGAATGTCCCGCCGCAACTCCTGGAATACCTTGTCGGCCAATGTGGCGTTGCTGCTTGCCGCCTTTTTTTCCTTCTGGGGCATTCGGTCTTTTCCACATGAGAGCGCGCAATGATGCGCGAAACGCTAGATAGTAACTTAAAATGGCGCAGCATATTGATTTTCCCCATCGGCATAGCAGGGAAATAGCTAAAAGCTACGTCTCTCCGGCATGGAGATCGGGCGGGGAAACCCCAAAGAAAAGGCGGATAGGGAGGCCGCGGCGGCCCGGCCGCCGCAACAAAAAAGCCGACTTGAGCGTCGGCTTCCGATATCAATGCGCCAAGCGCCGCCGCATGCTGCGCGGGAGTCTTGGTGGGCCCCCGGGGAGTCGAACCCCGCACCAACGGATTATGAGTCCGCTGCTCTAACCAAGCATGAGCTAGAGGCCCAGAGCAGCGCATTATAACAGCCAAAAAGCAAAACCCCAAGCGTCGAATTCCGACGGCTTGGGGTTTTCAACCGGCTCAGGCCATCGGCCTAGACCCGGTCTCGCGATCCGATCACTGACCGCCCGGCTCGTTGTCCAGGAAACTGCGCAGGCGTTCCGAACGGGTCGGATGACGCAGCTTGCGCAAGGCCTTGGCTTCGATCTGGCGGATGCGCTCGCGGGTCACGTCGAACTGCTTGCCCACTTCTTCCAGCGTGTGGTCGGTGTTCATATCGATGCCGAAGCGCATGCGCAGCACCTTGGCTTCGCGCGGCGTCAGCGTGTCCAGCACTTCCTTGGTGGCGTCCTTCAGGCTGGAATACATCGCAGCGTCGGACGGTGCCAGGTTGTTCTGGTCCTCGATGAAATCGCCAAGATGGGAATCGTCGTCGTCGCCGATCGGGGTTTCCATGGAGATGGGCTCCTTGGAAATCTTCATGATCTTGCGAATCTTCTCTTCCGGCATCTCCATCTTTTCCGCCAACTCGGCCGGATCCGGCTCGTGGCCGGTTTCCTGCAGAATCTGACGGCTGATGCGGTTCATCTTGTTGATGGTCTCGATCATGTGCACCGGGATGCGGATGGTGCGCGCCTGGTCCGCGATGGAGCGGGTGATCGCCTGGCGAATCCACCAGGTGGCGTAGGTCGAGAACTTGTAGCCGCGGCGGTATTCGAACTTGTCCACGGCCTTCATCAAACCGATATTGCCTTCCTGGATCAGATCGAGGAATTGCAAACCGCGGTTGGTGTACTTCTTGGCGATGGAGATCACCAGGCGCAAGTTGGCCTCGATCATCTCTTTCTTGGCGCGGCGCGCCTTGGACTCGCCCGCCGACATCTGGCGGTTGATTTCCTTCAGCGCCTTGATCGGCAGCATCGCGCGATCCTGCAGCTCGGACAGCTTGGTCTGCTTCTCGATGATCGCGTATTTGAAGCGGGTCAAGGCTTCCGCCCAGGCCTTGCCGGAATGGATTTCGTCTTCCACCCAGTCAAGATTGGTCTCGTTGCCCGGGAACACCTTGATGAAGTGGGCGCGCTCCATGCGCACGCGGCTGACACAGATATCCTGGATGTCGCGTTCGTACGTGCGGATTTCGTTGACGCGGCTGCGCAGCGAGTCGCACAGGCTTTCCACCTGGCGGGTGGAGAAGCGCACCAGCATGAACTCGGTGGTGATCGCGTCCTGCAGCTCCAGGTATTCCTTGCTCTGCGCGCCCTTGACGGACAGCACCTTGACCATCTTGTCGAACAACATGCGCACGCCGGTGAAATGCTCCAGCGCCTGCTGCTTCAGCTCTTCCAGGTTGACGCCGGCGGCGTCGGCGGCGTCGCCGTCCTCGTCCTCGCTCTCGTCTTCCTCTTCGGCCTCGGCTTCGAGCAACTCGTCTTCGTCCGCCGGCTCGGCGAACGCGGCGTCCTCTTCGGACGGCGCGTTCAGATCGATGAAGCCGTCAACCACTTCGTCCACGCGCACTTCGTCGCGGCCGACGCGCTCAACCAGCTCCAGCACTTCGGCGATGGTGCCCGGACAAGCCGAAATCGCCTGGATCATGTACTTCAGGCCGTCTTCGATCCGCTTGGCGATTTCGATCTCGCCTTCGCGGGTCAGCAGCTCCACCGAACCCATTTCGCGCATATACATGCGCACCGGGTCCGTGGTGCGGCCAAATTCGGAATCCACCGAGGACAGCGCCGCTTCGGCTTCTTCCACGGCGTCTTCGTCGGCCACCGGCGGGGTGGCGTCGGACATCAGCAGCGTGTCCGCATCCGGCGCCTCGTCGTAAACCTGGATGCCCAGACCGGAAATCATCGTGACGATGTTTTCGATCTGCTCTGCGTCGGACACGTCTTCCGGCAGGTGGTCGTTGATTTCCGCGTAGGTCAGATACCCACGCTCCTTGCCCAAGGCGATCAGCTGGCGCAGGCGTTTACGCTGCTCTTCCAGGCTCATCACTTCGGTTTCGTTTTCCTGCACGTCTTTTTGATTTTCGGGAGAGGCCGCCATTTCGCTTCCTGCTTGAAATAAGCCGAAAAAAACAGTTGATAATAACACAAGCAAATAACGCTGTTTGTGTAGCCCTGCGGGGCGCTTTCTACCGCCGCGGCATCGCTTTCGGCAGTCCGGCGCGTACGCCAGACCACTCTGCGATCTGCCGGGGCGGCGACGTCGTCAAGCGTTTGGCGTCAGCAAATCCCGCAGCAATTCCCCTAGCAATCTGACTTCTTCCGGAGTCAGGCCTTCGTTCCGGTCCTTTTGTTTTAGCCGCTCCACCTGAGTTTGATGCAGCATTTTCAGGAGCTTGGCCGCGCCGTCCTGAAACTGCTGCCTATCTTCCTCGCTGGGATCGGCGAACTCATCCGGATCCTGCATGGCCTGCTGCAGAACACTATCCACCAGCCCTTCATATGGAGTGCCACGCAGGCTTTCCATCAATTGCGCCGTATTCGGCGGCTGGTCGTGCCCTTGCACGCATTCGGCCAACATGGCAAAACAGGCAAGCTCGTCGGACAGCGCCATGCTGTCCGGCAAGCGCACATCGCCAGCCCAACCAGGATTCAACAGCAGCCATTTGATCAGGCGCGTCACCATGGAGGACTGTTGCGGACGATGCGATACCTCCGGCAAACGGTGCTCCCGCTTGCCTTTGCGCTCCGACTTCCTTTGGCCCGTCGTCAACATGTCGAATTCGTCGACATCCACACCGGCAAGTTCTGCCAGTCTTTTCTTGATGATGAAGCCCAGTGCCGGAGCGGCAATCTGCGCCAGAAGGGGGGCGGCCTGACGGATCAGATCGGCCTTGCCTTCCGGCGTGGTCAGGTTCACCTCGCGACACAGCTCGCGGGTGAAGTAAACGGACAGAGGCAGGCTCTGCTCTTCCAATACTTTTTCAAAGGCCTCGGCGCCGAACTCGCGGATATAGCTGTCCGGATCATGCTCCTGCGGCAGGAACAGAAAGTTCAGCGCCTTGCCGTCCTGCAATTGCGGCAGGCTGTTTTCCAGCGCGCGCCAAGCCGCTTTTTGACCGGCCTTGTCGCCGTCGAAGCAGAAGTACACCTGGTCCGCGTGGCGCATCAGCTTGCGCGCGTGCTCGCCGGTGGTGGCGGTGCCCAGCGTGGCCACCGCGTAAGCGACGCCGAACTGAGCCAGCGCCACCACGTCCATATAGCCTTCGACCACCAGCACGCGGTTTTTATCCCGTATCGCCTGCCGCGCCTCGTAGAGGCCGTACAACTCCCGGCCCTTCTCGAACAAGGGCGTTTCCGGCGAATTCAGATACTTGGGCTCGCCCTTGCCCATCACCCGGCCGCCGAAGCCGATGATGGCGCCGCGCTGGTTGCGGATGGGGAACATCACCCGATCGCGAAAGCGGTCGTAACGCTGGCCCTTCTCTTCATTGACGATGACCAGGCCGGTATCGACCAGCTTGTCGTCCTGGTAGTCCGGAAACACCGCTTCCAGGTTCTGCCAGCCGTCCGGCGCGAAGCCAAGACCGAAGCGGCCGGCCACTTCACCGCTCAAACCCCGGCCTTTCAGATAGGAAATGGCGTTGGGCGCGGACTTCAGCTGCTGTTTGTAGTAGCCTGCCGCCATCTGCATCATTTGTTCCAGCGACAGCTTGCGCTCGCGCGCGGCGCGGCTGGCTTCCGGGTTGGCGTGGGCGCGGCTGTCCGGCACCTGCATGCCGATGCCTTCGGCCAGCAGCTTCACCGCGTCGACGAAGCCCAGCCCCTGGTATTCCATCACGAAGCCGATGGCCGAGCCGTGAGCGCCGCAGCCAAAGCAGTGATAGAACTGCTTGGACGGGCTCACCGTGAACGACGGCGACTTTTCCTTATGAAACGGGCAGCAGGCCAGATAGTTCTGGCCACCCTTTTTCAAGGGGACGTAACGGTCCACCACGTCGACGATATCGACGCGGGACAATAACTGATCGACAAAATCCTGAGGGATCAAACAAGGTCACCAATGGCGCGGGCCGCACACGCGGCCCGAAGCCGGCTAGCCGGCCAGCTTGGCCTTGATGGAGGCGGAAACCTGCGCCATATCGGCGCGGCCGGCCAATTGCGGCCGCAACAGCCCCATCACCTTGCCCATGTCCTGCATGCCGGCGGCGCCGCTGTCGGCGACGGCCTTGGCCACCAGCGCGTCAATCTCTCCGGCGGACAATTGCTGCGGCATATAGGCCATCAGCACGTCCATCTCGAATTTTTCCTTGTCGGCCAAATCCTGGCGCTGAGCTGCCTCGTACTGGCTGACCGAATCGCGGCGCTGCTTGAGCATCTTGTCGATGACGGCGACCACGCCGGCGTCGTCCAGCTCCACGCGCTCGTCCACTTCCTTCTGCTTGATGGCCGCCAGCAACAGGCGGATAGCCGCCAGCTTGTCGCTTTCCCGCGCTTTCATTGCAGATTTCATGTCGTCGCTGATTCGCTGCTTGAGGCTCATTGCTTGCTTTCCGGAAGATGACCGCCACTCGTCGCCGGCGGCGAGCGCGCACTTTAGAGAGAGTCAAACCCTGATGACATTGGTTTTGAATCGTTCAAAACCCATGCCGTCAGAGTCTGCAAACGGGGAACTACAAATGGCAAAACCGCAGGCTAAGCCTGCGGTCCTGCTTACTGACCAGACGAACTCTTAGTAGAGTTTCGGCGGCAGCATTTGGCTGCGGATGCGCTTGTAGTGGCGCTTAACGGCAGCTGCGTGCTTGCGCTTGCGCTCGGCAGTCGGTTTTTCGTAGAACTCGCGGGCGCGCAGTTCGGTCAGCAGACCGGTTTTTTCCACCGCGCGCTTGAAGCGACGCATTGCAACTTCAAACGGCTCGTTCTCTTTAACGCGAATGTTCGGCATTGAATCTAGTATCCTTAGTTCCTAGCGTCCAGACGTGGCTGGAGCTATAAAAAACAGCATTTTAACAATCTTACGCGGTTTGGAAAAGTCTGAAGCGTTCCGACCAAGCAATCTGTGGCGCTTTACGCATCACGGCTTGACGGAAGAAATCACCCCCTCACTAGGAGAACTAGGTACTGCACTATAAAAACGTTTCGGCATCCGGCCGGCAAGATATGCCGATCGGCCTGCTTCTACAGCCTGTTTCATGGCGTGGGCCATCAACACCGGTTGTTGCGCGGCGGCAATCGCGGTGTTCATCAGCACGCCATCGCAGCCCAGTTCCATCGCGATCGCCGCGTCGGACGCGGTGCCGACGCCGGCGTCAACCAGCACGGGAACCTTGGACTGCTCGATAATCAACTTCAAATTCCACGGATTCAGAATCCCCATCCCGGAGCCGATCAGGCTGGCCAGCGGCATGATGGCGCAGCAGCCCATTTGCTCCAGCTCCCGGGCGATGATGGGATCGTCCGAGGTGTACACCATCACGTCGAAACCTTCGGCCACCAGCACTTCGGCCGCTTTCAGGGTTTCCTTGACGTTGGGGAACAAGGTATTCGGATCGCCCAGCACTTCCAGTTTGACCAGACGATGGTCGTCCAGAAGCTCTCTGGCCAGGCGCAAAGTGCGAACGGCGTCGTCGGCGGAATAACACCCCGCCGTGTTGGGGAGAAGGTTATACCGGTTTTTCGGCAAAAAGTCCAGCAAATTGGGTTCGCCGGCATTCTGACCCAGGTTGACGCGACGAATGGCGACGGTGACGATTTCCGTTCCCGACGCGTCCAGCGCCCGGGCCGTTTCCTCAAAATCCCGATACTTGCCGGTTCCCACCAGCAAACGCGAATTGTAAGCCTTGCCTGCGATGATCAGTTGATCCGCCACTCCTGCACCTCTATCAGCTTTGCCGCTCAGCCTCCGCCGACGGCCACCACGATTTCGAGTTCGTCGCCGTCGGCCAGCCCGGTGGCCGGATACTGGCTGCGCGGCACGATCTCGCCATTCTTTTCCAGCGCCACGCGCTTGCCGACAAGGCCCAGCGCCGCCACCAGCTCGGCCACATTGGCGACGCCGCCCAGTTCGCGGCCCTCGCCGTTGATCTTGAGTTTCAGCATCTCATCTCCTTTGCACGCGCTGCACCACCGGCAGCACGCGGATGGCGCTCAGCACGCGCTCCAGATGCTCGACGCCCTCCACCTGCAAGCGGAAGTGGATGTTGAACAGGCCGTCGCCGTCGCGGCTGCTGTCCTGGGTGTCGGCGCTTTCGATATTGGCCGAGGCCTGGGAAATCGCGGTGGCGATGTCGGCCAGCGCGCCGCGCTCATTGCGGGACAGCACGCCGACGGTGACGCCGAACATGCGGTCGCGCTGCGCTTCCCAATTGACATCCAGCAGCTTGTCGTGATCCGCCCGCCGCGCGTTCGGGCAGCCCTTGCGGTGGATGACCAGGCCCTGGCCCTTGGTGATGACGCCCAGAATGTCGTCGCCCGGCAGCGGGTTGCAGCACGGCGACAGCTGCACCATGCCGCCCTCATTGCCGCGTATGGTCACCGGCCCCACTTTCACTTCCTCGCCCAAGCGCTCGCCGGCCAGCTCCAGCAGCCGGCGCGCCACCACGATGGGCATCAGCTTGCCGGCGCCGATGTCTGCCAGCACGTCCTGCTGCGAGGCGAGCTTCTCGCCGAAAGCGGCCAGATACTCCACCCACAGCTCCTCGCTCAAGGCCAACGGCGTCACCGCCAGCGCGCCTATCGCCTGCTTGAGCAGCTTCTCGCCCAGGCCGACCGCTTCTTCCTGCTGCAAACTCTTCAGGTAATTGCGGATGCCGGAACGCGCGCGGCCGCTCTGCACGAAGGTCAGCCAGGACGGATTGGGCTTGGCCTGGGTGGAGGTGATGATTTCCACGGTGTCGCCGTTGCGCAGCACGGTGCGCAGCGGCACCAGCGCGTGATTGACGCGCGCGGCGATGCAGCGGTGACCGATGTCGGTGTGCACCGCGTAGGCGAAGTCCACCGGGGTCGCGCCCTGCGGCATCACCATGATCTTGCCCTTGGGCGTGAACACGTAGACTTCGTCCGGGAACAGGTCGATCTTGATGTGCTCGAGGAATTCGACCGGATCGTCGCTCTCCTCCTGCATGTCCATGATTTTTTGCAGCCACTGGTGGGTGCGCTGCTGCGCGGTGTTGACGCCATCGCCGCTCTTGTACATCCAGTGCGAGGCCACGCCGGCCTCGGCCACGCTATTCATTTCGCGGGTACGGATCTGCATCTCCACCGGCGTGCCGTAGGGGCCGAACAAGGTGGTGTGCAGACTCTGATAGCCATTGCCCTTGGGAATGGCGATGTAATCTTTGAATTTGCCGGGAATCGGCTTGTACAGGCTGTGCAGCGCGCCCAGGGCCAGATAACAGCCGGGAATGTCGTTGACGACGACGCGGAAGCCGTAGATGTCCAGCACCTCGGAAAACGACAGGTGTTTTTCCTGCATTTTCTTGTAGATGCTGTAGAGGTTTTTCTCTCGCCCCTTAATGGTGGCTTCGATATTGCTCTGCACCAGCTTCTGGCTGACGGATTGCAGGATCTTGGTGACCACTTCGCGGCGATTGCCGCGCGCGGCGCGCACCGCCTTGGACAACACGCCGTAGCGATGCGGGTGCAGATGCTTGAACGCCAAGTCCTGGAGTTCGCGGTAAACCTTGTTCAGGCCGATGCGGTTGGCGATCGGCGCGTAGATTTCCAAGGTTTCCAGCGCGATGCGGCGGCGCTTGTCCTCGCGCATCGAATCCAGCGTGCGCATATTGTGCAGCCGGTCCGCCAGCTTGACGATGATGACGCGGATGTCGCGCGCCATCGCCAGCACCATTTTGCGGAAGCTTTCCGCCTGCGCGGTTTCCTTGGTCTGGTATTCCAGCCGCTCCAGCTTGGAGAGGCCGTCCACCAAATCGGCGATGATCTTGCCAAACTTTTCGATCAGCGTCGGCTTGGTGACGCCGGTGTCTTCCAGCACATCGTGCAGCAAGGCGGCGGCGAGGCCCTGCACGTCCAACCGCCACTCGGCCAACATGCAGGCCACCGCCAGCGGGTGGGTGATGTAGGGTTCGCCGCTCTTGCGGGTCTGCCCTTCATGCGCTGCGCGGCTGACTTCGAAAGCCTGCCGCAACAGCTGGACGTCCTCCGGCTTGAGATAACGCGCGACAGACTCGAAAAACGCTTGCGCTTCGCTGTCGATCAGGGCGTCGTAGTCGATTTCATCCTCAATGCCGGTTGCCATAACCCACCACCCACTTGCAATCAGGCTTTGCCGCGGCTCAGAACTTCCTTGCCGACGTGGCCGGCGGCGATTTCACGCAGCGCGACGACGGTGGGCTTATGGCGGCCGGCTTCAACGAAGGGGCTGGCGCCGGAAGCCACTTGGCGCGCGCGGTAGGCGGCGGCCAGGGTCAGGTCGAAACGGTTCTGGATGCGGTCCAGGCAATCGTCAACAGTAATACGGGCCATGTGCTTTCTTTCTTCCTAAAGTTGCCAAGGGCGTTGTCGGTCGCCGTTCTTGCGGCCGCGGCAACGCCCAGAGGGATCACTATATCTAAATTTTAGTCGACTCACCAACAAACGGTCGGATCAGCCGGTCTGTCCCATCCGCGCCAGCATCGTCGCCAGCTTGCGGCATTGGATGGCGCTGCGCAGCCGATTGGCGCGCACGACGCTGATCAGGTCGAGGCGGGCGCGCTCGAAATCGTCGTTGACCACGATGTAGTCGTATTCGGCGATCTTGTCGATCTCGGCGCGGGCGGAAGCCAGCCGGCGGCGGATCACTTCCTCGCTGTCGGTGGCGCGTCCGCGCAGGCGGCGCTCCAGCTCTTCTATCGACGGCGGCGCGATGAAAATGCCTATCGCCTCGGGGAAGACCTTGCGCACTTGCTCGGCGCCCTGCCAGTCTATCTCCAGCAGAATGTCCTGCCCCACGGCCAGGCGGCTGCGTATCCACGGCGCGCTGGTGCCGTAGTAGTTGCCGTAGACTTCCGCGTACTCGAGGAAATCGCCGCGTTCGATCATGGACTTGAACGTGGCCTGATCGACGAAGTGGTAATGCTTGCCGTCCTCTTCGCCCTTGCGCGGCGCGCGCGTGCTATAAGAAATGGACAGTTCCACAGACGGCTCCGCCTGGAGCAAGGCCGCCACTAGCGAGGTTTTCCCCGCGCCGGAAGGAGCGACCACGATAAAAATATTACCGGTTGGCTGGCTCATGAAAGGTACTTCCTGCCAAATGAGTAATTCTCCAGAATACCATAAGCGCGTACCGGCTGTTAATCGCCAAGTTATTTTCACGTCAAGATTTAGGTAAATCTCTTCAGGCTGAATAAAATGGCTGGTTTTTTCCTACCTATCTCCTTTGGAGCGCGTTTCGCCATGCAATTCCTTGACAGCTTCTTCAAGCTGAAAGAAAACGGCACCACGGTGAAGACCGAAGTCATCGCCGGCTTTACCACCTTCTTGACCATGGCTTACATCATCCTGGTCAACCCGCTGATCCTGTCGAGCACCGGCATGGACCTGAACGCCGTCTTCGTCGCCACCTGTCTGGCCGCGGCGCTGGGCACCGCCATCATGGGCCTGGTGGCCAATTACCCGATCGCGCTGGCGCCGGGCATGGGCCTGAACGCCTACTTCACCTTCAGCGTGGTCAAGGGCATGGGGCTGTCCTGGGAAACCGCGCTGGGCGCGGTGTTCATCTCCGGCATCGTGTTCCTGGCGGTCAGCCTGTTCCGCGTGCGCGAGGCCATCGTCAACGCCATCCCGCAGTCGCTAAAATTCGCCATTTCCGCCGGCGTCGGCATGTTCCTCGCCATCATCGCGCTGAAGAACGCCGGCGTGATCGCGCCGCACCCGGAAACTTATCTGACCCTGGGCGACATCCACAAACCCACCACCCTGCTGGCCATTCTGGGCTTCTTCCTGATTGTGGCGCTGGAATACCGCAAGGTGCCGGGCTCCATCATCATCGGCATCCTGGTGGTGACGGTGCTGTCCATCGCCATGGGCCTGTCTCCGTTCAAGGGCGTGGTGGCGCCGGTGCCGAGCATGGCGCCCACCTTCATGCAGATGGATATCGCCGGCGCCTTGCAAGCCGGCCTGATCGGCGTGATCTTCGTCTTCTTCTTCGTCGATCTGTTCGACACCACCGGCACTCTGGTGGGCGTGTCTCACCGCGCCGGCCTGCTGGACAAGGACGGCAAGCTGCCGCGCCTGAAGCGCGCGCTGCTGGCCGACTCGGTGGCGATCACCGCCGGCGCGGTAATGGGCACTTCGTCCACCACCGCCTATGTCGAGTCCGCCGCCGGCACCGCCGTGGGCGGCCGCACCGGCCTGACCGCCATGGTGGTGGCGCTGCTGTTCCTGGCCTCGCTATGGCTGTCGCCGCTGGCCGCCACCGTGCCCGCCTACGCCACCGCGCCCGCGCTGTGCTATGTGGCGGTGCTGATGGCGCGCGGCCTGGCCGAGATCGACTGGAGCGATCTGACCGAATCCGCGCCGGCGGTGATGACCGCGCTGGCGATGCCCTTCACCTTCTCCATCGCCGACGGCATCGCCTTCGGCTTCATCAGCTACGCGGTGATCAAGATTCTGGCCGGCCGTTTCTCCGACCTAAAGCCGCCGGTGCTGGTGATCGCCGCGCTGTGGATCTTCAAGCTGGCTTTCTTCCACTGAAACGTCAATAATTGATGCGGACTCCTAGCCTGCCGCGCTGCGCGGCGGGCTTTTTCTTGTGGGGCGCGCGGCGACTCTCTTTATTTCGAAGTACAATAAGGCCATGGAAAACCTTAGCAATCTCGACTACTCCAGCTATCTGAAAGGCTGGATCCGCACTGTGCCCAACTGGCCGCAACAAGGCGTGATGTTCCGCGACATCACCCCGCTGCTGCAGAACCCCAAAACCTTCCGCATGCTGATCGACATCTATGTGCATCGCTACATGATGGAGAAAGTGGACCTGGTGGCGGGCCTGGACGCGCGCGGCTTCATCATCGGTTCGGTGCTGGCTTACGAGTTGAACGTAGGCTTCGTGCCCATCCGCAAACGCGGCAAGCTGCCCTTCACCACGGTGGAGGAGGAGTACGAGCTGGAATACGGCAATGCCGCGGTGGAAATGCACACCGACGCCTGCAAGCCGGGCGACCGCGTCATCCTGATTGACGATCTGGTCGCCACCGGCGGCACCATGATGGCTGGCTACAAGCTGCTGAAGCGCATGGGCGCCGACGTGCTGGAAGCCGCCGCCATCATCGAGCTACCCGAACTGGGCGGCGGCAAGCTGGTGCGCGACGGCGGCCTGGAGTTGTTCACCGTCTGCGCTTACTGAGCCGGATTCGTCGGCCAAGCGAACGGAGCCCTCGGGCTCCGTTTTTGTTTGGCCGCGTCTTAATCCGCCTCCACCGCCACTTTCAGCGCCTGCCCGCGCGCGCTCAGCTTCAGCGGCGCGCCGGCGGTGCTGGGCAGCTTGCTGTCCACCGAGGCCGCCGTGCCGCGCACCTCGTATTGCAGCGTTGCGGACTTGGGCAGCGTCAGCGACAACTTGCCGGTGGTGGCGTCCAGCGACAAGGAGCCGCTGGGCTTGGCGTCGGTCAGCTTCACCTTCGCCTTCACCGCCTGGCCGTCAAAAACCATGTCGCGGCTGCTGCCTTCGAAACCCAAGGTCAGCGCCTGCCCCTTGAGCGCCAGCTTGTCGTAAGCGCCCTTGGCCTGCGCCCTGATCGCGTCGGCGGACATGGACAGGCTGGCGGCTTTGCCGTCCAGCGTTAGATCCACCGCCCGGCTGTCCACCCGGATCGCCGAATACGCGCCGCGGATCGACCCCTTGACCGCAGCCAGCCCCAATTCCACCTGTTTGCCCGGCTTCAGATTGCCGGCGATCTCCAACCCGCAACTGCTGCCCAACAGCTTGTCGTTGAGCTTGACCGTGATGGTGACCACGCCGCCTGCGCGCCGCACCAGGGCGCTGCACTGCTTGGCGTCCCAATTGCTTTTGTTCAGGTCCAGCTGATACGGCCGCTTGTCGTCCGCGCTCAGCTTGAGCACGGCCGCGTCGCCGTTGATCACCAGCTTTTCAATCGGCGCTTCCGCCGCGTAAGCCGCTCCGCCGCCCATCAGCCCCGTCAATGCCAGCAAGCGCACTATCCCACGCCTCATCACGCACCCCTTTCCCAAGTAGAGGCCGCCGCCTTGGCCGGCGGCGGCGGTTTTCCTCACTGCATGAACAACCAGTACATCGCGATCACGCCACAAGCGGCCGCCATCCCGCCCACCGCGTGGCGGGCCAAGCGCGCCCACTGAGCGCTCAGCGAGCCTTTGCGCGCAAGAATCGAAACGGTCCGCCGCGAATCCGCCCACGCGGCGATCAGGCGGCTCTCATTGCGCTGATCGGCCACCGCCTCGCGAATGTATTCGCGATAGTCGCTGAGAATCTTGCGCAGCTCGGCTTCGGGCAAGCGCTCCATGGTCAGCTGCAATTGTTGAATGCATGCATCGTGTTTCATGTTTCTCTCCCAAGTCCGGTCAAAAACACCACTCCTCACACCACGTTGCCGCCCAAGCCCCTGCCCGCCACCAAGTCGATCTGATAACGGACGTAACGCACCAGCCCGCGCCAGGTCAGCCGCGTCAGCCATACGCAGAACACCAGCCCCAATCCGCCAACCAATAACAGCACCAGACCGCTGACCGCCGCCGAGCCCTGCAGCGACAAGCCCGGAATGCCGTCGATCTCGATATGGTCCTTGCCGTCCTTCAGCGACAGCCGGTTATCCTTGATCACCAGCGAGCTCTCGCCGTCGTTCAACACCAGATCGCCGGCTTCTCCGGCTTCGCCTACGGCGGCGGAAGCCTGCGCCGAGATCATCCGCCAACGCAGCGAACGGCCATCCCCATCCTGCGCCAGCACCATGCTGTCGCCGCCGTCCGAAACCAGCGTCAGCGCGCTCAGCTGGCCGCGCTCCAGACTGACGGAGCGTTCGCCCTCGCGTTTGATCGTTTGCCGCGCCGCCGGATTGCTGGCGTCCACTTTCAACTCGCCGCCGTCGTAGCTGACCCTGACCGGCTCTCCGCTACGCAACTTCAGGCTGGCGGTTTCATCCTCCTCCAGCCTCAGCAACAGCCTCCCCTGCTTCAGGCTCACGCCGTGGACCGGCTCCCCGTCGGCTTGAAGCTTGAACTCGATCTTGCCGTTCTCGGGCGACAGGCTGGGCTCCAGTTCCGGCCAGCCGAACAGGCTGTTGCCGCCCCAGGCCGCCACCAGCGCCACGCCGGCGATCAACAGGCTGCCGGACACCATATAGCCTATGGACAGGCATAGCAGGTAGATCATGAAGGGCAGCGCCAGGAAGAAGTTCAGCACGCCCAGGCCGGCGACCGAAGCCACCACCCTCATCAAATTGCCGAAGGAACGATGGCTTTCCCATTGGCGGTAATGCGCCTGCGCCTTCAGTTCCTTGGCCAGCTTCTGCGGACTGCCCAGGGCGGCGACCACCTCGTCCTCGTCGCGGCCGGCTTCTTGCGCGTCGCTGAAGTACTCTTGGTAGTCGGCGACGATTTCACGGATTTCCTCGGCCGGCATCCCCGCCAGGGCCTGTTCCAATTGCGCCAAAAACGCTTTGCGGTTCATGCTTGTTGTTCTCCCGGCTGGCCGGCCGCCGGCAGGCGGCTCAGCACGCTGTCCACTTCGCTGACGAATTCCTGCCACTCGCGCCGCATCAATTCCAACTCCCGTTTGCCCGCCTCGGTCAGCGTGTAATATTTACGCGACGGCCCGGACGCCGACTCCACCAGATAGGTGCTGACCCAGGATTCATTCTGCAGCCTACGCATCAACGGATAGATCGTCCCTTCGCTGATTTCCATCGTGCGCGACAAAGTGCTGACCAATTCGTAGGCATAGCTGTCGGACTGGGCCAATACCGCCAATACGCACATGTCCAGGGTCCCCTTCTTCAACTGGGTTTTCATCTTGCCTTCCTTGAAACCGCCCGGTTCTTTCCACCCAACTACCTTGCATTGCAAGATAGCTAGACGGACCAAGGCATCGATCTGCTTGTGATTGCACTATACAAACCACTACCTTGTACCGCAAGGTATCTTTCATTACCCAATGACAAATCACTGCCACTGCGGCTTTCTCGCAACAAATCAGAATGTCATTACTGACACCATATTGCGTTGCAAAATACGCCTTGGCATCCATAATTCAACAGCAACAATGACATTGAACTAAATCATACTCCCAACCGGTTGCAACAACCGGCCACTCTCTCGACGAGGACTCCGATGGCAAAAGCAAACAGGCCCAGCATCGCGCTGGTCTTGGGCGGCGGCGCGCCCAACGCAACCTTGATGGCCGGCGCGCTGGTCGCACTGATGGAGGCCGGCGTCGAATTCGACATCATCTCCACCTCCGGCGCCGGCGCCATCGTCGGCCTCTTGTACGCGGCGCCGCGCAAGGGCTCGCCGCTGGACAATTTGCGCCGGCTGGCCGATCTCGGCGTATCCGATCCGATCTACCGGCTGCTGCCGATCAACTACAAGGTGTTCAACAAACCCGGCCCGGCCGCCGACCTGTGGCGCAGCTGGCAAAGCCAGAACCCCCTGTTGCAGAGCATTCAACAACAGGCCGATCAAGGGCCTTGGCAGCGTCTGCTGGCCGACTGGACATCGCTGCTGCTGGCCACGCTCTGCCCCAGCGATCTGGGCCCCAACAGCCAAGGCCTGTGCGCGCACGTGCCCTTCATCGAGGAGATCGTGGATTTCGACCGCCTCAAGACCATTGCGCCGCAGTTCTACCTGAACGCCTACAACATCAGCCGCGGCGAGATGCGTTGCTGGGACAAGAGCGAGATCGGTCATGAACACTTCCTGGCCGCGCTGTCCTTTCCCTTCATCTACCCGCCGTATCCGCTGGCCGACGGCGATTACATCGAAGGCGCGGCCATAGACACGCTGAACTTCAAGCAATTGTTCCGCGATCATCCTCACATCGACTACACCCTGGTGTTCGATGTGCTGGGCAGCGACCGGCTCCTGCATCCGCCGCGCGGCCTTTACGACGCCTGGGTGCAATCCATCATCACCCCGCTGACCGAAATCGCGCGCGACGACCTGAAACTGTTCGAAGCCTTGCACAATAAGGACGAGCAAGGCCGGCCGCGCACCGAGGTGCTGAAGATCCAGTTCGACCAGCTGATTGACCCGCAACGCCGCGCGGAGGAGCTGGACTGGTCGCACTCCAATCTGTCCCAGCTCTACCAGATCGGCTATCAAGCCGGGCAGGACCTCCTCCGCCAGCACCGCGGCAAGCTGCTGGGCTAGACGCCGCCAATAAAAAAGGGCTGCCTGACGGCAGCCCTTGACGCTTGGCTAAGCACAAACGGCATCAATACCAGCTGATGCCGGCCTGCTCGGTGGAGATCACCGTGCCGGCCTCGCCCTTGACGATTTTCTCGATGTCTTCCAGCGCGCCGATCACAGCCTTCTTGCCGGTCAGACGGGCAAACTCGCAAGCCGCCTCCACTTTCGGGCCCATCGAGCCGGCGGCGAAACCCAGTTTGTCCATCTCGTCCGGATGCGCCTGCTTGATCGCCTTGGCTTCCGGCGTGCCCCAACCGATGAATACGCTCTTCACGTCGGTGGCGATCACGAAGTAATCGGCGCCGATTTCACGCGCCAGCAAGGCGGAAGCCAGATCCTTGTCGATCACCGCTTCCACGCCCACCAGCTTGTCGCCCTCGTACATGGTGGGGATGCCGCCGCCGCCGGCGGCGATCACCACCACGCCTTTTTCGATCAGCCACTTGATCGGGCGCATTTCGAAGATGCGCTTCGGTTTCGGGCTGGGCACCACGCGGCGGAAGTATTCGCCGTCGGCCTTCACCGTCCAGCCTTTTTCCGCGGCCAGCTTGTCCGCCTCTTCCTTGCTGTAAACCGGGCCGACGAATTTGGTCGGATTCTTGAAGGCCGGGTCCTTGGCGTCCACTTCGGTCTGGGTCAGGATGGTGGCGATCGGCACTTCGAAGGGCAGCACATTGCCCAGTTCCTGCTCAACCATGTAGCCGATCATGCCTTCGGTCTGCGCGCCCAGCACGTCCAGCGGATAGGGCGTCACTTTTTCGTCCACGTGGCGGGCGTAGGCGTCGTTCTGCAGGCCCAGCAGGCCCACTTGCGGCCCGTTGCCGTGGCACATCACCAGGTTGTGGCCCAGCCGGGTCACGCCGGCCAGTTGTTCGGCGGCCACTTTGACGTTGGCGCGCTGGTTGTCGGCGGTCATGGCCTCGCCGCGACGTTGCAGGGCATTGCCGCCCAGAGCTACGACGACTCGCATATTCTATTCCTCGCTATTGCCGCGCCCGCCGTCTGCGACGGCGAGCCGCGTGCTTGATGTGAAACCGGCCAAGGTTCCCGGTCAGGGAAGCCTTGGCCGGCAAAGTGCAGCTAGGGATGCCTAGGGCCGGATCAATCGCCCAGCGTGGCCACCAGGATGGCCTTGATGGTGTGCATGCGGTTTTCGGCCTGTTCGAAAGCGATGCAAGCTTCGGACTCGAACACGTCCTCAGTCACTTCGATACCGTTGGCCAGGTCCGGATATTGCGCGGCGATTTCCTTGCCCACCTTGGTTTCGCTGTTGTGGTAGGCCGGCAGGCAGTGCATGAACTTCACTTGCAGGTTCTCGGCGGCGGCCATCAACGCGGCGTTCACTTGGTAAGGCTTCAGCAGCTTGATGCGTTCGGCCCAGACTTCGGCCGGCTCGCCCATGGATACCCATACGTCGGTGTGGATGAAGTCGGTGCCCTTGACCGCCGCTTTGGCGTCCTCGGTCAGCGTGATGCGCGCGCCGGTCTTGGCGGCGATTTCGCGGCACTGAGCCACCAGTTCGTCGGTCGGCCACAGGTGCTTGGGCGCGCCGATGCGCACGTCCATGCCCAGTTTGGCGCCGATCACCAGCAAGGAGTTGCCCATATTGTTGCGGGCGTCGCCCAGATAGGTGTAGCTGATCTGGGAGATGGGCTTGTCGCTGTTTTCCCACATGGTCAGCACGTCGGCCAGCATCTGGGTCGGGTGCCATTCATCGGTCAGACCGTTGTATACCGGCACGCCGGCGAACTTGGCCAGCTCGGTTTCCACCATGTGCTGGTCGAAGCCGCGGTATTCGATCGCGTCGTACATGCGGCCCAACACGCGGGCGGTGTCCTTCATCGATTCCTTGATGCCGATTTGCGAACCGGACGGCCCAAGGTAAGTCACGTTGGCGCCCTGGTCGTAGCAAGCCACTTCAAACGCGCAGCGGGTGCGGGTGGAGGTTTTTTCAAAGATCAGGGCGATGTTTTTGCCCTTCAGGTGCTGCTGTTCGGTGCCGGTGTACTTGGCGCGCTTCAGGTCGCGGGCCAGGTCGAGCATGTAGCGGATTTCGCGCGGGGTGAAGTCCAGCATGCGGAGGAAGTTACGGTTGCGCAGATTGAAAGCCATGATATTGCTCCTGATTAGAGTCTGGGCAAGCCGGCCGTCGTTTCCGGGGAAACCGGCGGTCAACCTGTCTTTTTGCACATGAATCTTGGGTTTTCCTCCCGGCCGCGCCTGCGGCCGGGACACTACAGCTGAATTACAGTTTCACTTCGTCGCGAGTGATCGGGCAGGTCATGCAGTGACCGCCGCCGCGGCCGCGGCCCAGCTCGGAAGCCGGGATCTCGATCACTTCCACGCCATGCTCGCGCATCAGGCGGTTGGTGTAGGTGTTGCGGTCGTAGGCCACCACCACGCGGCGATCCAGCGCCACCACGTTGTTGCCGTCGTCCCACTGTTCGCGTTCGCGCTGGTAGGCGTCGCCGCCGGTCTGGATCACGCGGATTTCCTTGAGACCCAGCGCCTGGCGCACCACTTCCACCAGATGCACGCCTTCGTGGCGTTCGAAGCGGATTTCGCCCTCGCGGTCGCCAACGTACATGCTGGTGCAAGTGATGTCGTCCACCACGTCCGGGAACAGCGACAAGAGATCGATGTCGAGGAAGCTGAACACGGTATCCAGGTGCATCGCCGCGCGGGACTTCGGCATCTGGCAAGCGATCACGCGAGTGGCGCCGCCTTCCTTGCCCAGCACGCGCTTGGCCACTTGCACCACCGCCTGCGGGCTGGTGCGCTCGCCCATGCCGATCAGGACCACGCCGTTGCCGATAGGCATTACGTCGCCGCCTTCCAGCGTGGCCGGGCCGTGCTCCTGGTCGCAATCGCCCCACCATACTTTCACCTTGCCGGCGAACATCGGGTGGAATTTGTAGATGGATTGCAGGATCAGGGTTTCCTGACGACGCGCCGGCCAGTACATCGGGTTCAGCGTCACGCCTTCATAAATCCAGCAAGACGGGTCGCGCTGGAACAGGCTGTTCGGCACCGGCGGCAGCACGAATTCGGATTGGTCCAGGTAGCCGCCGAACAGGCCTTTCGGGTCGAACGGCAGTTCGAATTTGGCGATGCCGCCCACCAGATGCTCGGCCAGTTGCGAAGACGGCATTTCGTCCAGCCAGCTGCGCAGATCGCGCAACATGCCGATACCTACGTTGTCGGCCTTGACCTTGCGGTCCAGGATCCAGGCACGGGAAGCTTTGTCGTCCAAGACCTTGGCCAGCGCGTCGTGCACCTCCACCACTTCGATGCCGCGGGAGCGCATTTGCTCAACCATGTAAGCATGGTCTTTCTGTGCGCGTTCCACCCAGATCACGTCATCGAACAACAGGCCGTGGCAGTTGTCCGGGGTCAGGCGCTTATGCGCCAGGCCGGGACGGCACACCATCACAGTTCGCAACTTGCCGCACTCGGAATGAACACCAAACTTGGTCATGACAAACTCCTTAATGATATTGGGGGAGCTGGTGGAGGCCCGTGGATCTCGCGCGCCTCCGGTAATCTTCTTACAAGGTTCCGGCTTAGAGCGTCAGCGCTCCGGTTGCCAGTTCGTAGGCGGCGAACAAGCCCGCCACTACAATCAGTGCAGCCAGTACCGCCTCGGCGCCGGTGAACGCTTTCTCGCCGCGTTCCTTGCGAGCCCACAGGTAGAACAGCAGGCCCGGGGCGTACAGCACCATGGACAGGAACAGATACTTCAGACCGGCGGCGTAGATCAGCCAGACACCGTAGACCGAGGCGACGGCGGCGATGCTGAACTCTTTGCCGCTGGATTCGCCCTGGGCGTAGCCCTCGCCGCGCTTGGCCACCAGCAAGGCGTAGCCGGAGCACAACAGGTAAGGAATCAGAATCATCGAGGTGGCCAGCGACAGCAGCGCCAGGTAGCCCGCGGAACTGAACAGCGTGATGATCAGGAACAGTTGGATCAGGCCGTTGGTCAGCCACAGCGAGGCGGCCGGGGAGCCATTGGCGTTGGTGGTGCCGAACACTTTGGGCATCACGCCGTCTTTGCCCGCCAGGTAGGGCGCTTCGGAAGCCAGCAGCGTCCAGGCCAGCAGCGCGCCGCCCACCGAGATCACCAGACCGGCGTTCATCAGATTGGCGCCCCAGGGGCCGATGGCTTTTTCCAGCACATAGGCGGTGGACGGGTTCTTCAGCGCGGCCAGTTCAGTTTGCGACATCACGCCCAGCGACAGCACCGATACCGCAACCAGCAGGGCGATGGTCAGCAGGAAGCCGATCACGGTGGCCTTGCCCACTTCTTTCATGTTTTCCGCACGGCTGGAGAACATCGACGCGCCTTCGATGCCGATGAACACCCATACCGTCACCAACATGGTGCTCTTGACTTGATCGACGACCGAGCCGAGTTTGGCCGAGCCCCAGAAGTCCAGATTAAAGGTATCCACTTTGAAGGCGAAAATGACCAGCAGGATGAACAGCGCCAGCGGCACCAGTTTGGCCACGGTGGTGATGGTGTTGATGAAGGCCGCGCCGTGCACGCCGCGCAACACCAGGAAGTGCAAGGCCCACAACAGAATGGACGCGCAGACGATGGCGGTGGTGGTATTGCCTTCGCCGAACACCGGGAACCAGAAGGCCAGCGCCGAGAACATCACCACAAAGTAGGATACGTTGCCGATCCAGGCCGAAATCCAGTAACCCCAGGCCGAGTTGAAGCCCATATAGTTGCCGAAACCCGCCTTGGCGTAGCCGTAGACGCCGCCCTCCACTTCCGGTTTGCGATTGGCCAGCATCTGAAAGGCGAATGCCAGAGTCAACATCCCGAAGAAGGTAATCACCCAACCGATCAAGATGGCGCCGGCTCCGGCGCCCGCCGCCATGTTCTGCGGTAGCGAGAAGATGCCGCCGCCGATCATGGAGCCCACCACCAGAGCGGTCAGCGCGCCAAGCTTGAGCTTGGGAGCGCCGCCGCCTTGGGTTTCAGTTTCCGTAGACATTTTCGTTCTCCGTGAGAGTACATTAACCTGCAAATCTGTTGTTATATAATTAAATTCTTATCATCTGAGACAATGGTATACCCCGGATTTAGTGATCGCCAGAACAGTCGAACATCCGTTTGACCTGCGTCAAATAGCGTCCTCCCGCTCCATTCGCCCCATCCCGACATTAGAACAAAAGCTTTATAGAAGCCCCAGGCACAATTGGCAGAACTAACAATTGTGCTGCGCACAAAACATTTAATTAATTTTGTATTTAATTTTTATTAAAAATAAAACGCAATATCAGATTGTCTGAACGCGTCCAATAGAGAAGAGCCGCAAACGGCCAAAAGAGACGGGACAAAGAAGCAGTGAGATAAAGATGGAGAGAGGAGACGGAGAATAAGGCAGGCGGCCACGGCAATTGCGGGCAAAAAAAAAGTGGATGCGGCCCACCACCGCATCCACCAACACACACATCAAGAGGATAAACACATCCTGTTTGCCCAGGCGCTCACTCCGGTTTTTTCACGTTCTTGAAAATCGCCACCAGAGCGCCCAGCACCACCAAGGTGGTCACCACAATGGTCACCAAGCTTAAAATGCCGACATCGTCGGAAAGAAGAAGAGTCAGAAGTTCCATCGCCACTCCTTTTCCGGGGCCACGCCCCATATAGGTTTCTTGATCCTCATCTTAGCCAGTTGGGCGGCCCGTCCATTGACGCAAATCAAATGGCATGACCCCCAAGTTTGATGCAAGACAAATAAAAAGCCCCTGGCTCGCGCCAAGGGCTCATTTCCTAAAAATCAGCAACTTATATCATTACAGTTGTGCGTCAGGCGATACAGTTCAAATCAGTTCAGCTGAAAAAATCGGCTTACGTCATCCCTGTCTCGCCGGCGTGTTCACTTGCTGCCGCCCATGTCCTTGGACAGGAAGAAGGCGTCGGAGAAGAACTCGTCTTCCGGCAAGCCGCGCTCGCGGGTGAAGCTGCCGTGCGCGGCCTCCACCATCAGCGGCGCGCCGCAGGCGTAAACCTGATAGCCGGCCAGATCGTCGAAATCCTCCAGCACCGCCTGGTGAACAAAACCAGTGCGGCCCGCCCACTCGTCGCCCGGCAGCGCGTCGGACAGCACGGGGATGAAGGTGATGTTGGGATGCTGCGCCTGCCAGGCGCCGGCCAGATCCGCCATGTAAAGATCCGCCTTGGCGCGCGCGCCCCAGTAGAACACCATCTCGCGCTGGATGCCGCTATGAATCGCGTGCTCGATGATGCCCTTGACCGGCGCGAAGCCGGTGCCGCTGGCCACGAAGAGAATGGGCTTGTCGGAGTCCTCGCGCAGGAAGAAAGAGCCCAGCGGGCCTTTGAAGCGCATGATCTCGCGCTCCTTCATCTGACTGAACACATACTCGGAAAAAGAGCCGCCCGGCTGATTGCGGATATGCAGTTCCAGGAAAGCGTCGTCATGCGGCGCGTTAGCGATGGAGAAACTGCGCTTCTTGCCGTCCTTCATCAGGATGTCGATGTATTGGCCTGCCTTGAACTGCAAGCGCTCGGACACCGGCAGCTTGAGCTTGAGCACCGCCACGTCGTGGATTTTTTCGATTTTCTCTACGCGGCACGGCAAGGTCTTGATCTGGATGTCGCCGGCGCCGGCCACTTCGCGCGCCTCGATGGCGATGTCGCCCTTGGGGCGGGCGCAACAGAACAGCGCCATGCCCTGGGCGCGTTCGGCCTCGGTCAAGGCCTTTTCCTGGAAACCGTCCTGGCTCACTTCGCCTTCCACCACCTTGCCTTTGCAGGCGCCGCACGCGCCGTCGCGGCAGCCGTAAGGCAGGCCCACACCCTGGCGCAACGCCGCTTCCAATACGGTTTCATGCGGCTCGACGCCAAATGTATGCCCGCTGGGGAGCACTTTCACCTGCGCTGTCATCTGTTTCCTCTACTCAATATCTGGCTAAAATGCGCATCATGCGAACCTTAATGATCATCGGCGCCGGCGATGTCGCGCGCCGCGCCCTGCCGGAACTGACCCGCCGCTGGCGGGTGCTGGCGCTGTGCCGTTCCAACGCTAGCGCGGAAGCGCTGCGCCGCCAGGGCGTCACGCCCATCCGGGGCGATCTGGACGACCCCCGCGCTTTGCGCCGTTTGGCCGGCCTGGCCGACGATCTGCTGCTGACCGCTCCCCCCCAGGAAATCGGCCGCAAGGACTTGCGCATGCGCAAGTTGTTGTCTGCGTTGGCAAAAGGTTGCAGGATACCACAGCGTCTAGTCTATATCAGCACCAGCGGCGTGTACGGCAATGCCGACGGGGCTTTGCTGGACGAAGGCGCCCGCCTCCGCCCGCACAATGACCGCGCCTGGCGCCGCCTGGACGCGGAAACCTGCTTGCGCGGCTTCGCCGCCGCCCACGGCTGCCAGTTGACGGTGCTGCGCGCGCCGGGCATCTACGCCGACGACCGCCTGCCGCTGAGCCGCTTCGCCTCGCAAACGCCGCTGATCCGGCCGGAGGAGGACAGCTGGAGCAATCACATCCACGCCGACGACCTCGCCGCCGCCTGCGTGGCCGCCTTGCTGCAATGCCGCGGCGGTCCGCGCGTATTCAACGCCAGCGACGATCAGCCGCTGCCGATCAGCGAATGGTATCGCCGGCTGGCCGCCGCGCTGGACCTGACCTTGCCGCCCCTGTTGCCGCGGGAGGAGGTCCGCGCCCGGGTCTCCGCTGGTCTATGGTCTTATATGATGGAGTCCAGACGGCTTAGCAACCGGCGCTTGCGCCGGGAATTGCTGCCGGCTCCCCGCTGGCCCGACACCGCCGACTACCTGGCGGCGCTGGCCCAAGCGCCGGAGCGCATCGCCGCCGCGCTCGCTTCGGCGGCCAAGATTCGGTAACATCGCGGTTTTTTTGAGTTTTTAAGCAGGCTTCTCTATGGAAAATCCGGCATTTCAACGCGCCATCCGCAGCTTCGTGCTGCGCCAAGGCCATCTGTCTCCCGGCCAGCAACGCGCGATGGACGAAGGCATGCCGCGCTGGGGCATCGAATACCGCCCCGAGCGCATCGATCTGGAGCAGGCCTTCGGCCGCGCCGCGCCCAAGATCCTGGAAATCGGCTTCGGCATGGGCGGCGCCACCGCCGAAATCGCCGCCGCCAATCCGGCTCAGGACTACCTGGGCGTGGAAGTGCATTCGCCCGGCGTCGGCAATCTGTGCAAGCTGATCGCGGAAAAGGAATTGAGCAATCTGCGTATCATCCGCCACGACGCGGTGGAAGTGCTGGACCACATGCTGGCCGACGGTAGCCTGGACGGCGTGCATATTTTCTTCCCCGACCCCTGGCACAAGAAGCGCCACAACAAGCGCCGCCTGATTCAGGCCCCGCTGGTGGAGAAGCTGGTCGCCAAGCTCAAGCCGGGCGGCTATCTGCACGCCGCCACCGACTGGGAAGACTACGCGCTGCAGATCATGGAGGTGTTCAGCGGCCAGCCTCAGCTGGTCAACACCGCCGACGGCTACGCGCCGCGCCCGGACTACCGCCCGCTGACCAAGTTCGAAGCCCGCGGCATCAAGCTGGGCCACGGCGTGTGGGACGTGATTTTCCGCCGGCGCTGATGTCCGCCCGGACCCGCCGCCAGCGGCGGGTCTCAGCCGCCTTTAGGCAGCAAGGCCTCGATATCCTCCAGCAATTCATGCGGCTCCACCGCCGGCTCGTAGCGCTTGACCACCCTGCCCCTGGCGTCGATCAGGAATTTGGTGAAGTTCCACTTCACCGGGTGCGGGTGGGTGGAATCCGCCTGGGTCAGCCAACGCCACAGCGGATGGGCGCGCGGCCCGTTGACTTCCACCTTGGCGAACAGAGGGAAATCCACCTCGAAACGCGTCCGGCAAAAACGCTCGATCTCGGCCTCGTCACCCGGCTCCTGGCCGCCGAACTGATTGCAGGGGAAACCCAGCACCGCCAGACCGCGGCCGCCCAGACTATGCTGCAAGTCCTGCAAGCCGGCGTATTGCCGGGTGTAGCCGCACTCGCTGGCGGTATTCACCACTAGCGCCACTTGGCCGGCGTACGCCGACAGCGGCTGTTCGCTGCCGTCTATGCGCGCGGCGGAGAAGTCGTAAAGCGTGGTCATGGCCACCTCCGTCTCGTATAATGAGCGCTCCCGAGAATCCACTCAGGCACTATCCGATGTTGTTCAATCCCAGCCGGCAGGACGCCCGGCGCTTCTTCTTCGACACCTGGCAGAAATCCAAATCCGGAACGGACCTGTCCGACCTGGAAAAACTGGTGCTCCCCATTCTTATAGACCACCCGGAGTATCACGCCATTCTGGATCGGCCGGAACAGTATATGGAACAGGAGTGGACGCCGGAAATGGGCCAGAGCAATCCCTTCCTGCATCTGGGCCTGCATGTGGCGATTGAGGAACAGCGCTCCATAGACCAGCCCTTCGGCATCCGCTCTCTGTACGCGCAGCTGGCGCTGCGCCTGGGCAGCGAGCATCAGGCGCAACACGCGATGATGGACTGTCTGGGCGAAATGATCTGGCACGCTCAGCGCCATGGCGGCGGTCCAGACGTGAACCGCTACATCGGCTGTATTCGCGGCAAGCTGGGCATGGGGGCGGAGGAACAGCCTCGCATCAACCCCAACGACGTCCCGGACTGACGCCGCACGTCCGGCAGACGCCGACTCAAGCCCAACGCCCGGTTCCGCCGGGCGTTTTGCATGGCCGCGAAACAGGCAAAAAAAGAGCCGTGGGGGGAAACCCTCCACGGCGATCAAGCGGGGCAGCTCGTACTGGCAAAGCCAGAAGAGCCTCCTCATGCTATTCTCACAATAAACAAAATGCAAATAGTTTTTTAACAGTTAACAATAAATAAAATATCCAATCATTTATATGAATATATAATTTAAAATACGCCGCCAAAAAAGCCGGCCTACGCCGGCTTGACGCCCCAAACTCACAACAAACGATTGCGCTCGATGCCCGCTACGAAAGCGGCGATATTGTCCACCAGCTGCGCGGCCAAACGCTCCATCGCCTGCCGGCTGGCCCAGCCGATATGAGGGGTGACGATCAGATTGGGCAAGCGGGTTTTCAGCAAGGGATTGCCGTGAACCGGCGGCTCTTCGCTCAGAACGTCGAAACCGGCGCCGCCCAACTGCCCATACTTGAGCGCGGCCACCAGATCTTCCTCGTTGACCAGGCCACCGCGCGCGGTATTGATCAACAAGGCACCCGGCTTCATCACGATCAATTCCGGCTGGGCGATCAGGTCCCGGGTGTCCTCGGTCAACGGACAATGCAGCGAAATCACATCGGCCTGCGCCAGGGCCTCGGCAAAAGCCACATGCCCGGAACGCACTTCCTTGGCGCCTTTGCGTTCGACGAACATCACCTGCATGCCAAGCGCGCCGGCCAGCTCCGCTAAGCGCAGGCCGATGCCCCCCGCGCCGACGATGCCCAGGGTCGCGCCGCGCAAATCTCGGATCGGCGCGCCGAAATGGCAGAACTGCCGCGACTGCTGCCACACCCCCGCGGCGACGTCGCGCTGGTAGGCCGGCAGGTTCTTGGCCAGGGCCAGCATCAGGGTCAAGGCGTGTTCGGCCACGGTGTCGTCGCCGTAATGGCGAATATTGCACACCGCGATGCCCAAGTCGCGACAGGCGTCCAGATCGACGTGGTTGTAACCGGTGGCGGCGATCGCCACCAGCTTCAGGCCGGGCAGTTGCTCCAGGGTTTCCCGCCGCAGCGGCACCTTGTTGGTGATAACAATGTCCGCTCCCGAACAGTTCATCGCCGCGTCTTCGACGCTGGTGGAGGGGAACTCGTGATATTCGGACGGGAACGGCAAAAGCGGAACCGGGACAGGCAAGCTGTCCCGGTCAAGAAACACGACGGAGTGGGTCATCAGCTATTCAGTCATCTCTCAAAGGTGATCAAATCGCGGTAAGCATGCCAGCTGGCCAGCGCCAGCACCGGCATGATGATGATCAGGCCCAGGAAATAGGTCACAAAGCCCACCGCGCTCAAGGCCACAATGATAGCCGCCCATATCCCCATCGTCAGCACATTCTTCAACACCGCCTGCACGCTGGCGATCATCGCGGTGACGGTGTCCACTTCCTTATCCAGCATCAAGGGAATGGAGACCACGCTGACCGAGAACACCACCTGAGCGAACACAAAGCCCACCGCGAAATAG
Source organism: Chromobacterium sp. FG22 (assembly GCF_057809415.1). Lineage (NCBI taxonomy): Bacteria > Pseudomonadati > Pseudomonadota > Betaproteobacteria > Neisseriales > Chromobacteriaceae > Chromobacterium > Chromobacterium sp. FG22. Next base: position 103,353 of record NZ_JBMDJX010000003.1, read on the forward strand.
GCCACCAGGAAGACGACATTGTCCGGGTTGAAAGCGTTGGCCACGATGTCGTTCAAGGACGGCAAGGCCGCGGTGTCGTAGAACAGCGCGAACATCAGCAAGGACACCCGGAACCAGCCGAACACCAGCACCGCCAGCAAGGCCGCGTACAAGGTGAAGGCAGGCAGATTGACGCGCCAGGCCGCCATGCTGTGCGCCAGCTTGACCCTGCCATGGCCGTCGAAAGCCTCCATCTGCTTGGCGATGTCGTACAGGCCTATCGCCAGGAAGGGGCCGGCCAACAGGAAGATGGTGGCGAAGGTGATGATCAGTTCAGGAGAGTGCTCGGAGTACAAGGTCAGCAAATACCCCATCAACACGAAAACCGCGCCGTAAAACAGGCAGTCGGCCGGGGCTTTTTGAAAGTCGCGGAAGCCTTTTTTCAGCCATTGCAACGGCCGGGAGGTTTCCACCCTGCGCGCAACCGGGCGGTCGCGCGGGATATCGTGAGTCGCGTCCATGACAAGTCCCCCTCAAGGATACGATGCGAGGCAGCCCCGCATCCTTACCGTTATACGCCACGCGTCGTAAAACACAAGCCGGCCGTCCGGCTGCTATAATCCCGCGATTGCCACGGCCCTTGGCGAGCGCCGCCTTCCGCGCCGCCGGGCCGGGCCTCATTCAGCGCTTGCGCGACAAGGACATATCATGAGCGAACTGATTATCGAAGAACTGGCGATAGGCGACGGCGCCGAAGCCGTCATCGGCCAGGAAGTCACCGTGCATTACACCGGCTGGCTGACCGACGGCACCAAGTTCGATTCCAGCAAGGACCGCTTCCAGCCGTTCAGCTTCCCGCTGGGCGACGGTTATGTGATCAAGGGCTGGGACCAGGGCGTGGTCGGCATGAAAGTGGGCGGCAAGCGCAAGCTGACCATCCCGGCCGAGCTCGGCTACGGCGCGCGCGGCGCCGGCGGCGTGATCCCGCCCAACGCCACCCTGGTGTTCGAAGTGGAGCTCTTGCAAGTGGGTTGAAACCCAAGAGCGCAAGGACGTAAAAAAAGCTTCCTCAGGGAAGCTTTTTTTATGGGATGACGCGGGCTTATTTCTTCACGCACTGATGCTGACGACGACGACGCATCCAGACGAAGGCCACGCCCAGCAGCAAGGCCGCCACCACCGCCAGAATGCCGGCCTGACCGCGGTGCACCATGGTCATCAGCCACTCGCGATTGGCCGCGCCGTAATAGCCTAGATACACCCAGACCGGCACCGAAATCAGCGCGGCGAAGCCGTCCATCACCAGGAAACGCCAGTAGGAAATGCGGCGGGTCATGCCAGCGGTGATGAAGATGGGGGAACGCAGTCCAGGCAGGAAACGGGCGACGAACAGCACCCAATTGCCGTATTTTTCGAACTTTTCCTGCACCGCCTCGAAACGCTCCTGGGTCAGAATGCGCGCGATCGGCCGGAATTTCAGCACCCTGTTGCCGAATACTCGCCCGGCGGTGAACATGATGCCGTCGCCGGCCAGCACCCCGGCCATGCCGACGAAAAACATCCAATGCACATTGGTGTAGCCGAGGCCGGAAATGATGCCTCCGGCCACCAAGGTGATGTCCTCGGGAATCGGCACGCCGAAACCGCATACCAGCAACACGGTGAATACGGCGATGTAGCCGTAGCCAGTGAAAAAATCGAGAAGTATTTGCAGAGTGTCCATTTTGTTCCGCTTGCCGCCATGTCTCCGTTCAGGACGATCCTGGCGCGGCTGCGTTATCGGGGTACATCACCAGGGGCTTATAATAGCACACCTCCAACGCAGACTTTCTTGACATGACTCGCCCTATCCAGGTGGAAATCCATCGCGCCGCCATCCGCCACAACTACCTGCTATCCCGCGCCCAAGCCCCGCAATCCAAGGCCTACGCCGTGCTCAAGGCCAATGCCTACGGCCATGGCCTGCTCGACGCGGTCCAGGCGCTGGCCGATGTCGCCGACGGCTTCGCCCTGCTCAATATCGAGGACGCCGTCCGCTTGCGCGAAGCCGGCGTCCAGCAGGACATCGTGCTGCTGGAAGGCGCCTTCGACGCCGAAGAGGCCGCGGCGATGGCGCATTACCGGTTGGGCGGCGCGATACATTCCCAACAACAGATAAGCTGGCTGGCCAAAGGTTCCGCCAAACAGCCGGTTTCCTGCTGGCTCAAGATCAATAGCGGCATGAACCGGCTGGGTTTCACGCCGGCGGAAGCCGCGCACGCGCTCGCTCAATTGCGCGCCTTGCCCGGCGCGCGCCTCGACGCCTTGATGACCCACTTCGCCACTGCCGACGACGACTACGGCGTCGCCGAGCAATGGGGACGCTTCCAGCCTTTGATCGCCCCCAGCGCCTTGCCGGTCAGCGCCGCCAACTCCGCCGCCTTGTTCCGCCACCCGCATACCCACGGCGCCGTCGTGCGCCCCGGCATCGTGCTCTACGGCTGTTCGCCCTTCGCCGACGTAGACGGCGCCGGCCTGGGCCTGCAGGCGGCGATGACGCTGAGCAGCCGCGTCATCGCGGTGCAAAAGGTGCCGGCCGGCGACGCCGTAGGCTACGGCCGCCGTCTGGTGGCCGAAGGCGAAATGCGCGTCGGCATCGTCGCCTGCGGCTATGCCGACGGCTATCCGCGCATCGCCGACAACGGCACGCCGGTCGCAGTGGACGGCCAGCCGACGGGTACGGTCGGCCGGGTGTCCATGGACATGCTGGCGGTGGATTTGAGCAAGCTGCCCCAGGCCGGCGTCGGCAGCCGGGTCGAACTATGGGGTCCGCAAGTGCCGATAGAACGCGTCGCGGCTGGCGCCGACACCCTGGGCTATGAGCTGATGTGCGCGGTGGCGCCGCGAGTGCCGCGCCTCGTCCATAACTGAAGCCAGCAGCAAGCGGCCAGCAAACCCAAGGCGGCGCCGCTCCAATGCGCCGATACCAATACCGGCTCGCCGCCGCTCCAACTACCCGGCGACAGGCTCTGCCAAGCCAGCCGGCCCAACAAGGCGGCCAGCCACAGACCGCGCCAGTTCGGCTGCGTCAGCGCCAGCGCCGCCCACCAGCAATACACCAGGCCGGAGGCGCCGACGAAGGCCTGCGGCGCCGGCCACAGCCATTGCATCGCGGCGATGGCCGGAGGCGCCGCCAAGGCCAGCGTCAGCAACAAGGGCGCCCTATCCCGCCCCAGCCACGCCAGCGCCGCCAGCGCGGCGCTGTTGAGGCAGGCGTGGCGCGCGTCGGCGTGCACCCAGCCTCCGCTCAGCATCCGCCACCATTCCGCGGCGTTCCACGGCTCGAAGCGCCAGGCCAAAGCCGCCGCGCCCCAGGGCGCGGCCAGCGGCAGCAGCGCGGCCAGGGCCAGCCATAACGACCGGCCGCCGGCCATGGACCTTAGCGCTTGCGGCGCCACAGCGCCGTCGCTCCCAGCGCCCCCAAGCCCAGCAACAGGGCCAGACCGCCTTCGTCCGCCGCCGCCACCGCGTTGCCGCGGCGCGCCACGTCGACGTACAGGGGATCATGGTCCGAAGAACGATAGGCGTCCGCCGCGTAGTACTTCTGCTGCTGTTCGGCGCTCTTGAACTCGCTGCTGTACTCCAGCGCCGTCGGCTCGTCGGCGTTGATGTGCCACTCGCCCGCGGCCAGCACCATGGCGCTCAGCGGCTTGTCGGCCAAGGCGTGGTCCAGATTGCCGGATTCGCCGTTGAACACATAGGAGTAAGCGTCGCGGCTCCAGCGCGCCAACAGATTGTTGAAGCCGGCGCTTTCAAACGCGCGGATCGGATCTTCCTTGGCGTAGGAGTTCATATCGCCCAGCAACAACATGCCGTCGTTGGGGCCGGGCTGCGGGCGGGTGGCGTACCAGGCCATCAGATCGCGCACCGCCTGCACCCGGGTCAGATTGCAATTGCCCTGGCCGTCGCCCTTATCCACATCGGCCTGGCCGTCCACCACCACGTCGGCGCAGCTGCTGCCCTTGGACTTCAGATGATTGACCGCCACGGTGACCCGGGTCTTGCTCTTGGCGTCCAGCACAAAGGTCTGCAGCAGCGCCGGCCGGTTCTTCTGCGGATTGCCTATCGTCCTGACCTCGGCCTTGCCTTGCGCCGTCACCGCGGCCGGACGGTAGATCAGGCCGGTGGTGATCGCGTCGCTGCCCACCTGCGGCAGGCCGGGATTGGCGAACTGGTATTGCTTGGGCTGCGGCTGGCCCTGATTCAAGGCGTTGACCAGGTCCTGGATCGCCGAATAGCGGTCGAAACCGTCGTTCTCGATTTCCATCAGGCCCACCACGTCGGCGTCCAGCTGGCGAATCGCCGCCACGATCTTGGCGCGCTGGCGCTCGAAATCCTGCGGGGTCTTGGCGCCGCGCGGGGTTGGGAAGCCCTTGCCCTGACCGTCGCCGTTGAAGAAGTTGAGCACGTTGAAGCTGGCGAAGCGCACGCTCTCCGGCTGGCGCTTGGGCGCGCCCGGGCGCGGATTGCCGGCCGCGACGCGCGGCGCGGCCAGCGGTTGCAGCCGGTATTTTCCGAAGGCGTAGCTGACCACGCCGGTCACGCCGTCCAGACGGTCGCCGCTGCGCAGGGTGCGGCTGGCGGAGAGGCCGCCGGGCGCCGGCAGCCAGGCGTCGGCGTTCTGGATCTGCAAGCCGTCGTCCAGGGTCAGCTTGTCCAGCTGATTGGCCTCGCTCAACGCCTTGGCCTCGGCGCTGCCGGGCAGGAAGCGCTGGGTGGCGGTCCATAACCTGGGCCGGCTGGACAAGGTCAGTTCGCCGTAACGGCCGTAGTCGTAATTGGCGACGACGTGGACCGGGCCTTCCAGGCGCACGGCCATGCCGGCCAGCGCCTCCAGCTGGGCGCTGGACTGCAAGGGCAGCCGCAGGCTGGCGTAAGTCAGCGGCTCGCTGTAAGCGCACTGCTCCACCGCGGCGAGATTGGCCGGGGTGATCTGGGTTTCGCTGGCGGCGTCGCCCTTGCGGCTGTACTCGGACACCTTGCCGGTGACGCGCACCACGTCGCCGGGCTTGAGCGTCGGCGCGGCCAGGTTGCCGAGGAAGACGAACACGCCTTCCGAGGTGGCCGGATCGGCGTCCTGATCCCGCGCCTCTTCCTGCAGATAAAAGCCGCGCAGCTGGCCGGCGCCGGTGAAGGCGCCGCTGACCACGCCCTCTACGGTGACGGTCTTGCCTTGCAGCGGGCTGCCGATGACGCGGCCCTGCACATCATGGATCAAGGTGGCGCCGGCGGCGCCGCAAGCGGCCTGGGCCAGGGCCGGAATCGCCAGCGCCACTGCCATGGCGATGGGGCTCAAGGCCTTCAATGCGTTTGCTGTTTTCATGGTATGGATCATCACGAGCGTAAGGAGCGCTGATTCTAACCAGTGCGCAATGACAAAAAGATGTCATTAGATACAGTTGCACGCAAAGTCACTATCTGTATGTTTCATCTGAAAACAGTAAGCGCCGTTTCTTTCCCCATTCAGGCAATAAAAAAACGCCAAACAAATAATGTCTGGCGTTTTCGTGCTGACGCCGGCGCAAGCCGGCTGTCGCGATCAGGCGACTCTCTGGATGGCCGCCGCGATGGATTGCGCCCACTGATCGGCCAGCGCCTTGTCGTCGGCCTCCACCATCACCCGCACCACCGGCTCGGTGCCGGACGGGCGCAACACCACGCGGCCGCGGCCTTGCAGCGCCTGTTCGGCGGCGGCCAGCGCTTCCGCGGACGCGCCCTTCCAGTCGCAGCCGTTGTGGCGGACATTGATCAGCGTCTGCGGATAGGGCTGCCAGTCGCTGCAGGCGTCGGCCAGGCTCATGCCCAGATCGGTCAGGCTGGCCAGCACTTGCAGGCTGGAGATGATGCCGTCGCCGGTGGAATGGCAATCCAGGCACAGGATGTGGCCGGAAGCTTCGCCCCCCACCTGCCAGCCCTGGCCGTGCAGCATTTCCAATACGTAGCGGTCGCCCACCTTGGCGCGGCCGAAGGCCACGCCCTGCTTGTTCAGCGCCAGTTCCATCGCCAGATTGGTCATCACCGTGCCCACCACGCCGCCCTTGAGCTCGCCCTTGGCCGCGCGCGCCTTGGCGATCACGTAGATCAGCTGATCGCCGTCGTACACCGTGCCCTCGCGGTCCACCATGATCAGGCGGTCGCCGTCGCCGTCCAGCGCGATGCCGTAATCGGCGTGATGCTCCAGCACCGCCACCTGCAAGGTCTTGGGATAGGTGGCGCCCACCTTCTCGTTGATGTTGTAGCCGTCCGGCTCTCCGCCTATGGTCACCACCTCGGCGCCCAGTTCGTGGAACACCTTGGGCGCCACGTGGTAGGTGGCGCCGTGGGCGCAATCCACCACCAGTTTCAAACCCTTGAGGTCGCGGTCGTTGGGGAAGCTGCTCTTGCAGAATTCAATGTAGCGTTCCACCGCGCCTTCGATGCGGCGCACCCGGCCCAGCTCTTCGGACGGATTGGTCGCCATCGGCTGCTCCAGCATCGCCTCGATTTCCAGTTCGACGGCGTCGTCCAGTTTCTTGCCGCCTTCGGCGAAGAACTTGATGCCGTTATCCTGGAAGGGATTGTGCGAGGCGGAGATCATCACCCCGGCCTCCAGGCGCAGCGCGCGGGTCAGGTAGGCAATGCCCGGCGTCGGCAACGGGCCGGTCAGCAGCACATTGACGCCGGCCGCGGAAAAACCGGCTTGCAGCGCCGCTTCCAGCATATAGCCGGAAATCCGGGTGTCCTTGCCGATCAAGACCGTGGGGCGATGCGCCTTGTCGTGGTCGACCAGTACGCGGCCGGCGGCATAGCCCAGTTTCATCACGAATTCCGGCGTGATCGGGAATTGACCGACCTCGCCGCGCACGCCATCGGTGCCAAAGTATTTACGGCTCATGTTTTTCTCTCGAATCCGGCCGGCTTCAGGCCAACCGCGGTAATCGCTACGCCGGCTATTGTGCGCCAGACACCGCGCTCAGTTCAAACTTTCCACAGCATCCAGCACTTGCAAGGCCTGATGCGTGGCCTTGACGTCGTGCACGCGGATGATGCGCGCGCCGCGCCGCGCCGACTCCAGCGCCACGGCCACGCTGGCGCCCAGGCGCTCCGCCGGCACCGCTTCGCCGGTGATTGCGCCCAGCATGGATTTGCGGCTCAAGCCCACCAGCAGCGGCGCGCCGGCGGCGCGCTCGATCCCGGGCAGGCCGCGCAGCAGGGCCAGATTGTGCTCCAGCGTCTTGCCAAAACCGAAGCCGGGGTCCACCAGCAAACGCTCGCGGGCCACGCCGGCGTCCAGACACAGCCGGACGCGCCGCGCCAGGTAGTCGGCCACTTCGGCCACCACGTCCGCGTATTCCGGACGGTCCTGCATGGTGTCCGGATTGCCCTGTTTGTGCATCAGGCAGATCGCCGCGTCCGCGCCCGCCACCAATTCCAGCGCGCCCGCGTCTTCCAGCGCCGACACGTCGTTGACCAGGTCCACCGCGCCCAAAGCCAAGCCCTCGCGCATCACCGCCGCGCGGCGGGTATCCAGCGACAGCGGCGCGCCGATGTCGCGCAGACGCTCCAGCACCGGCAGCACCCGCTCCATCTCCTGCTCCGGGCTGACATGGGGCGCGTTGGGCCGCGTCGATTCGCCGCCGATGTCTAGAATGGCCGCGCCTTCGGCCAGCATCCGCTCGGCGTGGCGCAAAGCCTGGTCCAGCGCGTTGAAGCGGCCGCCGTCGGAGAAGGAATCCGGCGTGACGTTCAGAATGCCCATCACCAAGGGACGGGACAGATCGAGCGTGAAGCGCCCGCATTGCAAAGAGGGTTTCATGATCTGACTGCGCTCATGGATGGGGGAGGATGTCGCAAAAAAGCCGGGCAAGCCTGTCTAGGCTTGCCCGGCTTCGTCGCTTAAGGACTCAGACTTCCTGCGCCGGATCGGCGGTCGGCTCGGCGGCCGGCGGAGTCGGTTTGTCTTCCTGCGGCTTGGCCGCGAAACCGGCGCCCGGCTTGGGCGGACGCGGCGGCTTGCCGTCCATCAGATCGTTGATCTGATCGGCGTCTATGGTTTCCCATTCCAGCAGCGCGGCGGTCATCGCTTCCACCTTGTCGCGGTTCTCTTCCAGCAGGCGGCGCGCCAGCGCGTACTGCTCGTCGATGATGCGGCGGATTTCAGCGTCCACCTGCTGCATGGTGGCTTCGGACAGGTTCTTGTGGGTGGTGATGGAGCGGCCGAGGAAGACTTCGCCCTCGTTCTCGCCGTACACCATCGGGCCCAGCTTGTCGCTCATGCCGTAGCGGGTCACCATGTCGCGCGCCATTTGCGTGGCGCGCTCGAAGTCGTTGGAAGCGCCGGTGGTCATCTGGTTCATGAACAGCTCTTCCGCGATGCGGCCGCCGAACAGAATGGCGACGCGATCCAGCAGATAACCGCGGTCGTAGGCGAAGCGGTCCTGCTCCGGCAGCTGCATGGTCACGCCCAGCGCGCGGCCGCGCGGGATGATGGTGACCTTGTGCACCGGGTCCGCCTTGGGCAGCAGCTTGGCGACGACGGCATGGCCGGACTCGTGATAAGCGGTGTTGCGCTTTTCCTCGTCGGTCATCACCATGCTGCGGCGTTCGGCGCCCATCATGATCTTGTCCTTGGCGGACTCCAGATCCTCCATGTCCACCAGACGCTTGTTGCGGCGCGCGGCGAACAGGGCGGCTTCGTTGATCAGGTTGGCGAGGTCGGCGCCGGAGAAACCCGGCGTGCCGCGCGCGATCACCTCGGCGTTGACGTCGGCGGCGATCGGCACCTTGCGCATGTGCACGCCCAGGATCTGTTCGCGGCCGCGGATGTCCGGCAGCGGCACCACCACCTGGCGGTCGAAACGGCCCGGACGCTGCAGGGCCGGGTCCAGCACGTCCGGACGGTTGGTCGCGGCGATCACGATCACGGTGGAATTGGTGTCGAAACCGTCCATCTCCACCAGCAGTTGGTTCAAGGTCTGCTCGCGTTCGTCGTTGCCGCCGCCGAGTCCGGCGCCGCGCTGACGGCCGACCGCGTCGATCTCGTCGATGAAGATGATGCACGGCGAGTTCTTCTTGGCCTGCTCGAACATGTCGCGCACGCGGGCCGCGCCCACGCCGACGAACATTTCAACGAAGTCGGAACCGGAGATGCTGAAGAACGGCACCTTGGCTTCGCCGGCGATGGCCTTGGCCAGCAAGGTCTTGCCGGTACCGGGCGAGCCGGCCAGCAAGATGCCGCGCGGAATGCGGCCGCCCAGGCTCTGGTAGCGGGAAGGATCGCGCAGGTAATCGACGATCTCCTTCACCTCCTCCTTGGCCTCGTCGCAACCTGCGACGTCGGCGAAGGTGACGGTGTTGGCGTCCTGGTCCAGCATTCTGGCCTTGCTCTTACCGAAGGAGAACGCACCGCCCTTGCCGCCGCCCTGCATCTGGCGCATGAAGAACACCCAGACGCCGATCAGCAACAGCATCGGGAACCAGCTGATGAAAATATTCATCAGCATGGACGGCTCTTCTTCCGGCTTGGCGGAGAAGCGGACGTTGTTTTTGATCAGGTCGTCGACCAGCTGCGGGTCGTAAGGCGCGTAGGTGCTGAACGCGGAGCCGTCGGTCAGCTTGCCTTTCAGCCATTGCCCGCGCAGCGGGTGGCCTTCTATGGTCAGGGACTGGACCTTGCCGGATTCGACATCGCTGATGAACTGCGAATACTCAAGCTGATTCTGGGTATCCTGACGCTTGTTGAACTGATTGAATACCGTCATCAGTACCAAACCGATGATGACCCATATCGCGATGTTTTTGCCGATATTGTTCACGAGTAGCGGACTCCTCTGTGCCCTGACTTTTTGGTTGCTTGTCTAGATATTTGCTTTGATTGTACGCCGCGAGCCACTTTATGTCAGCGTCGGCCTTTGCCCAGCAGGTAAATTTCGCTGGAACGGTCGCGCGACGCTTTCGGCTTGCGGGTGACTACCTCGTCGAACAGCTCGCGCATGGACTTGAGATAGGCTTGGAAATCGCTGCCCTGGAACACTTTGACGAGAAAATGGCCGCCAGGTTTCAAATGATCTCGCGCAAATTCCAGCGCCAGCTCGCACAGCAGGAAACTCCTGGCCTGGTCGATGGCGCTCATGCCTGACATATTGGGCGCCATATCGGAAATTACAAGGTCCAATTCGCGGCCGCCGAGCAATTGCACGAATTGCGCCAGCACCTCTTCCTCGCGGAAGTCTCCCTGGATGAAGTCGACGCCGGGCACCGGGTCCATGTCCAGGATGTCGAGCGCGAACACCTTGCCGCCGTCGCCGACGATGCGCGCCGCCACCTGCGACCAGCTGCCGGGCGTGGAGCCCAGATCGGCCAGCACCGTGCCGGGGCGGATCAGCTTGTCCTTGTCGTTGATTTCCAGCAGCTTGTAAGCGGCCCGCGCGCGGTAACCGTCTTTCTGCGCCTGGTTGACGTAGGGATCGTTGACGTGTTCCTGCAGCCAGCCATTGCTGCTCTTGCTTCTAGCCATTGCGCTATGCTCTCAAAGGTGGGCAACAGGCCAGCCGCGCTATCCTGTTGTTTTTCATTTATTTTAGGTCCGGACTTTGGGAAAGCGCCCAACTCGAGTAGAATCGGCTTTTGCTTTGTAAATCCGTATTTCTCATGAAAATTGAACTCAAGCCGTTCCAGCGCAAGTATCTGCAGGGACTGGCGCACGGCCTCAACCCGGTGGTGATGATAGGCAACAACGGCCTGACCGAAGCGGTGATCCGCGAAGTCGCCATCAATCTGGACGCCCACGAACTGATCAAGGTTCGCGTGCTGGGCGACGACCGCGAAGCGCGCGTCGCCATGTTCGAGCAGATCTGTGAAGACCTGGGCGCCGCCCCGGTCCAGCACATCGGCAAGCTGCTGGTGCTGTGGCGCCCCAGCGATAAAGAGCGCATCGTTCTGCCCAAGAACAAGCAGGCGCTGAAGGGCTGAACGCCGTTCGCGGCGATCGCGCTTCGTAGAAAAGCGGTGGCATGCCACCGCTTTTGTTTTGTCCGCTCCCAAGGGAGCGCTACGGCGAACAGTCGCTTAATCGTTGCGCCAGACGTAGACCAAGCCCATCAGGCTCTGCACCAGATAGATCAGGCTGGAAATCGCGTGCCAGGTGGCGAAGCCGCCGCCGAACAGGCCTTCGGCCGCATGATTCATCTGCGCCTTGAGATTGGCGATGATGGGGGTGACGGCGAAGTGATTGATCAGCGTGCAGGCCAGCATGCCCATCACCAGCCAGAAACCGCTTTCCTTGACCCCGGCCGCGCCATTGCGGCGGATATGGTCGACCAGCAGGATCACCCCGCACACCAAGCCTACCCAGGCAATGCTGGCGAACAGCTTGCCAGCCACCATGCCGGCGGTGACCCGGTCCAGCATGGCGAACAATACCGGCGCCACCACGATGCCGATCACCCACAAGCCGCCAATCCAGAAGGTCTTGGCGATGGAACGCAATCCATCCATGTCTCAGCCCCTCTCCCGCGCCGCGCCGCACGCGGACCGCCAAGCCCGCGCGCCGGCGGGATTCAGATGTATTTGACGTCGAGCACTTCGTATTCGCGAATACCGCCCGGGGCCACGACTTCGGCCACGTCGCCGGCTTCCTTGCCGATCAGCGCGCGCGCGATCGGGGAGTTCACCGACACCTTGCACACCTTGATATCAGCCTCATCGTCGCCCACGATCTGGTAGGTGACGTTTTCCTCGGTCTCCAGATCCATCAGCTCGACGGTGGCGCCAAACACCACGCGGCCATCGGCGTCCAGTTCGGCCGGGTTCACCACCAGCGCATTGGACAATTTGGCCTCCAGCTCGGCGATGCGGCCTTCGACAAAGCCCTGACGCTCCTTGGCGGCGTCGTATTCGGCGTTCTCGGACAGGTCGCCATGCGAGCGAGCCTCGGCAATCGCCTCGATCACGGCCGGACGTTCCACGCTCTTGAGGCGCTGCAGCTCTTCTTTCAGCAGCTCTGCACCGCGCACGGTCAACGGGACTTTGATCATTTCAGAATTCTCTCCAGAGGCGGCATCCGCCTTCATCAAAAGCACAAGCCGCCGTACTGGACGGCGGCTTGAAGTAGCGGGTTATGGGAGGGATTGTAACGGCAAACCCCTCCCGCTTCCAAGCCCCCGCGTCAGGACTCAGCCCTGAATCTGGCTGTGCAGTTCCTGCACGCTGTAGACATCGAACTCCTCGGCGTGGGCCATGCCCACGCACACCGCCTTGGCGCCGGCCAGGGTAGTGTATTGCGGAATCCGCGCCTGCAGCGCCGAACGGCGGATGGAGTGGCTGTCCTGAATCGCCTGGCGCTTCTCGTCCACGGTATTGATCAGCAGATCGATTTCCGAGTTCTTGATCATGTCGACGATGTGCGGGCGGCCTTCATTGACCTTGTTGACCACCTGCACCACGATGCCGGCGGCGGACAGATGCTTGGCGGTGCCGCGCGTCGCGCAGACGCCGAAGCCCAGGCGCTGCAGTTCGCGCGCCACTTCCACCGCGCCGTTCTTGTCGCTGTCGCGGACGGACAGGAAGACCTTGCCGGTCTTGGGCAGGCGGTCGCCGGCGCCCAGCTGACCCTTGACGTAGGCTTCGGCGAAGGTCTTGCCCACGCCCATCACCTCGCCGGTGGACTTCATTTCCGGCCCCAGGATGGTATCCACGCCGGGGAACTTGATGAAGGGGAAGACCGCTTCCTTGACCGCGTAGAACGGCGGAATCACTTCCTTGGTGAAGCCCTGCTCGTTGAGGCCGATGCCGGCCATCGCCCGCGCGGCGATCTTGGCCAGCGGCGCGGAAGTCACTTTGGAGACGAAGGGCACGGTGCGGCTGGCGCGCGGATTCACTTCCAGCACGTAGATGGTGTCGCCCTGGATGGCGAACTGCACGTTCATCAGGCCGATCACGTTCAGCGCGCGGGCCATGGCCACGGTCTGGCGGCGGATTTCATCCTGCACCGCCGGGAACAGGCTGTACGGCGGCAGCGAGCAGGCGGAGTCGCCGGAGTGAACGCCGGCCTGTTCCACGTGCTGCATGATGCCGCCGATCACCACGTTCTCGCCGTCGGACACGCAGTCCACGTCGACTTCGATGGCGTCGTTGAGGAAGCGGTCCAACAGCACCGGGCTGTCGTTGGACACCTTCACCGCCTCGCGCATATAGCGCTCCAGGTCGGCCGGCTCGTGGACGATTTCCATCGCGCGGCCGCCCAGCACGTAGGACGGGCGCACCACCAGCGGGTAGCCGATTTCCTCGGCCAGCTTCATCGCTTCGGCCGGCGCGCGCGCGGTGCGGTTGGGAGGCTGCTTCAGACCCAACTCGTTCAGCAGCTTCTGGAAGCGCTCGCGGTCCTCGGCGGCGTCTATCATGTCCGGCGTGGTGCCGATGATGGGCACGCCGTTGGCTTCCAGCGCGCGCGCCAGTTTCAACGGAGTCTGGCCGCCGTACTGGACGATGACGCCGAACGGTTTTTCGATGCGGCAGATTTCCAGCACGTCTTCCAGCGTCAGCGGCTCGAAATACAGGCGGTCCGAGGTGTCGTAGTCGGTGGACACGGTTTCCGGGTTGCAGTTGACCATGATGGTCTCGAAACCGGATTCGCGCAGCGCCAGCGCCGCGTGTACGCAGCAGTAGTCGAACTCGATGCCCTGGCCGATGCGGTTGGGCCCGCCGCCCAGCACCATCACCTTCTTGCGGTCGGACGGATTGGATTCGCACTCTTCCTCATAGGTCGAGTACATATAGGCGGTATTGGTGGCGAACTCGGCGGCGCAGGTGTCCACGCGCTTGTACACCGGGTGCAGGCTCAAGCTCCAGCGCTTGGCGCGCACCGCGGCCTGATCCGAGCCCAGCAGCTCGCCCAGACGGCGGTCGGAGAAGCCCTTGCGCTTCAGGCGGCGCAATTCGGCGTAGTCCAGTTCTTCCACCTTGCGGCCGGCCAGCGCTTGTTCTTCGCCGATCAGGTCTTCGATCTGGGCCAGGAACCAGGGATCGATCTTGCTGACCGCGTGGATATCGTCGCGGCTCATGCCGATGCGGAAGGCGTCGGCCACGTACAAGATGCGTTCCGGTCCCGGCGTGCCCAGTTCGTGGCGGATCGCCGCTTCGTCGCTGGTCACCGGGTCGAAGCCGGCCAGGCCGGTTTCCAGGCCGCGCAACGCTTTCTGCATCGATTCCTGCAAGGTGCGGCCCATCGCCATCACCTCGCCCACCGACTTCATCTGGGTGGTCAGGCGGTCGTCGGCCTGCGGGAATTTCTCAAAGGCGAAACGCGGAATCTTGGTGACCACGTAGTCGATGGACGGCTCGAACGAGGCAGGGGTGGCGCCGCCGGTGATGTCGTTCTTCAGCTCGTCCAACGTGAAGCCCACCGCCAGCTTGGCGGCGATCTTGGCGATGGGGAAGCCGGTGGCCTTGGACGCCAGCGCCGAGGAACGCGACACGCGCGGGTTCATTTCGATGACGATCATCTCGCCGGTGGCCGGATTGGTGGCGAACTGCACATTGGAGCCGCCGGTGTCCACGCCGATCTCGCGCAGCACCGCCAGGCTGGCGTTGCGCATGATCTGGTATTCCTTGTCGGTCAGCGTCTGCGCCGGCGCCACGGTGATGGAGTCGCCGGTGTGCACGCCCATCGGGTCGAAGTTCTCGATGGAGCAGATGATGATGCAGTTGTCGTTCTTGTCGCGTACCACCTCCATCTCGTACTCTTTCCAGCCCAGCACCGATTGTTCAATCAGCAGCTCATGGGTGGGCGAGGCTTCGAAGCCGCGCTCGCAGATGGCCAGGAATTCTTCGCGGTTGTAGGCGATGCCGCCGCCGGAACCACCCATGGTGAAGGACGGACGGATCAGCGTCGGGAAGCCCACCTTGGACTGCGCTTCCAGCGCCGCCTCCAGGGTGTGGCAAACAAAGGACAGCGGGCAGGACAGGCCGATCTTGGCCATGGCCTCCTTGAAGCGGCCGCGGTCTTCGGCCTTGTCGATGGCGTCCTCGGTGGCACCGATCAGCTCCACCTTGTATTTTTCCAGCACCCCGTTCTTGGCCAGGTCCAGCGCGCAGTTGAGCGCGGTCTGCCCGCCCATGGTCGGCAGGATGGCGTCCGGACGCTCCTTGGCGATGATTTTTTCCACCACCTTCCAGGTGATGGGTTCGATGTAGGTGACATCGGCCATGTCCGGGTCGGTCATGATGGTGGCCGGGTTGGAGTTCACCAGAATGACTTTGTAGCCCTCTTCGCGCAGGGCCTTGCACGCTTGCGCGCCGGAGTAGTCGAATTCGCAGGCCTGGCCGATGACGATGGGGCCGGCTCCGATGATCAGAATGCTTTTGAGGTCGCTACGCTTTGGCATGGTTCTACTCTTTATGATTGCATTTTGTGTGCCGCGAAGCCCGGACGCCTGAGACGCCCGGCCGCTTCGCGGCGAATATTAAATCTCTGCCTTACAGGCTGGCCGCGGCCAGTTTGGCGCCGAAGCCGACGAACAGCGCGCCCACCGAGCCGCCCAGCGCCGCGCTCAGCTTGCGCCGGCGGCGGAAAGCCTGGGCCAGCCGGTGGCCGGCGACGATCAGCGCGGTCAGGTACAGCGTGCTGCACACTTCCACGATCAGCCCCAGCGCGACGAAGGTCAGCGCCGGATGCGGGTAGGCGGGATCGACGAACTGGACGAAGAAGGACACGAAAAACAGGATGGCCTTCGGATTCATCAGGCTGATCAGCAAGGCTTTGACGAAGGGATTTTCCTCGCCCACCAACACCGACTTGGCCTCGGCGGCTTCGCCGCGGGCGGCGCGGCGCCAGGCCGTCAACGCGCCGCGCAGCATATTGAAGCCCAGCCAGGCCAGGTAGCCGCCGCCCAGGTACTTGACCACGGCGAACAGCGCCGGATTGGCCTTCAGCAGGCCGGCCGCGCCGGTGGCCGCCAGCGTCATCAGGATGAAGTCCCCGATGATGATGCCGCCGGCGCCGGCAAAGCCGGCGCGGGTGCCGCGCTGCGCCGCCACCGACAGCACGTACATGGAGTTGGGCCCCGGCAGCAATACGATGAGCACGGCGCCCAGCAGATAGGTGGTGAGATCGGTAATCCCCAGCATGTTCCCGCTCCCCGGCTTAAACGCGTTCCGCCATCGAGGCGATGAAGCGATCGAACAGATAGGCGACGTCTTCCGGGCCCGGACTGGCTTCCGGGTGGCCCTGGAAGGAGAAGGCCGGACGGTCGGTCAGCGCGATGCCCTGCACCGTGCCGTCGAACAGCGAACGGTGAGTAACGCGCACATTGGCCGGCAAGCTGGTTTCGTCCACTTGGAAACCGTGGTTCTGGCTGGTGATCATCACCCGGCCGCTGTCCAGGTCCTGCACCGGGTGGTTGGCGCCGTGGTGGCCGAACTTCATCTTGGACGTCTTGCCGCCGCTGGCCAGGCCCAGCAGTTGATGGCCGAGGCAGATGCCGAACACCGGCAGCTTGGCGTCCAGGATGTCGCGGATGGCCGCGATCGCGTAATCGCAGGGCTCCGGATCGCCGGGGCCGTTGGACAGGAAGACGCCGTGCGGATTCAGCGCCAGCACGTCGGCGGCCGGGGTCTTGGCCGGCACCACGGTCAGCTGGCAGCCGCGCTCGGCCAGCATGCGCAGGATGTTGTGCTTGACGCCGAAGTCGTAGGCGACCACATGGAAACGGGTGGACGCCTGCACCTGATAGCCGGCGCCCAATTTCCACTCGCGCTCGGTCCAGGCGTAAGGCTTGTCGCAGCTGACCACCTGGGCCAGATCCTGCCCTGCCATGGAGCCGAAGCCGCGCGCCAGTTCCAGCGCGCGCGCCTCATCAACGTCCCCGGCCATCACGCAGCCGGCCTGAGCGCCCTTCTCGCGCAGGATGCGAGTCAGACGGCGGGTGTCGATGTCGGCGATGGCGACGACATTGTGCCGCTTCAGATAAGCGGACAAGGAGTCTTCAGCGCGGAAGTTGCTGTGCAGCAGCGGCAGATCGCGAATGATCAGGCCGGATGCAAAAACGGCGCGAGATTCGGTGTCTTCCGAATTCGCGCCGACGTTGCCGATATGGGGATAAGTCAGGGTGACGATCTGTTTGGTATAGGAGGGGTCGGTCAAAATCTCCTGATAGCCGGTGATGGCGGTATTGAAAACCACCTCGCCCACCGTATGTCCGGCGGCCCCGATAGCACTGCCCTTGAACACGGTGCCATCGGCCAAGACAAGGATTGCGGGTACGGTTGACACAAGCTGCTCCTATTGCGTTTGCGGCGGGTAAGGAAAAACCGGCTGCGCCGGTTTTTGTTGACCCCCTCCGCCGGCCCGGCCGCCTCGCTCGCGCAAGGCCTCCGCCGCGACAGATGGGATCTGTCCCTACCCTAAGTTTTCGAATTGCTTTATGTGAAGAACGGGACTCGATGCCTGGCGCATCAGTCCCGTTTGGTTAAACCTTTCTATAGTAACGCCGTGCCGGAAAAATCACAAGAAAATTCGATAACATGACAAATGAACCGTCATCAAGCCCCTGGACGAATCTGCCATTGCACGCTGGTCGGTCCGCTCGGTTTGCCCAGCATCAGCATCAGCGGTTTCAAGGCGTCGTATTTTTCCGGCGGGCTGTCGGCGCTGCCGCTCAGCGCGAAAGCTGCACCCGGCTGCCACTGGCCCTGACCGCTCAGATTCAAGGGTCCGTCCAGCGTCGCCACGTTCAAGGCCACGCCCGCGCCGGCGCCGTTGACGTCCATCTGGTAAGAACCGAACGGCGACAACGGGCTCAAGGGCGAGGCCGCGCCCAGCCAGCTGAGCTGCAGATTGCCGGCCAGTTGCCCTCCCTTGCGGCTGAACTGGCCGACCTTGAACTGCAGATCGCCGCCCAAGCGCGCCGCCTGCCAGGTCTTGGACAGATTCGCCAAAGCCGCCACCGGCACCGTCAGGTTGACGCCGTTCACTTCCACGCCGCCCCAGCTCCACTCCAGCTTGCCGTCCTGACCGTCGCTCTCCAGCAGCCAGATCGCCCGCCCCGACAACAAGGCCTTGGGCTGAAAGCGCCAGCCTATCCGGCTCATCGGCAACACCTCGCCCTTGTCGCCGACATAGACCAGCTGCGTCTTGCCCTGCCACACCGTGCCTTGCGCGCCGCTGAACTGCCAGCGCTCGCCGGTGGCGCGCAACAAGGGCAGCGACAGCAAACTCGCCGGCAAGGCGGCGATCAGGCCGGCCAGGAACAGCGCGCCCAATAGCGCGCCAATCAGCATTTTACGTTTCATGCGCCGCCTCCGGCGTGCGCCAGCAACGCCTTGATATGCACTTGGCCCGGCATCGGCTGCGCCTCCGCCCGCACGCTGAGCACCCTCACCTGGTGCTGAGCCGCCAGCACGCCGGCCAGCTTGACCCAGGCGTCGAACGCCATCGTCCCCTCCATCGCCACGCCGGACTCGCCCTCCGGGCTCAGCTGCCAGCCGGCCTCGGACAAGCCTTGGCTCTGCGCCACCTGACGGATCACCGGCAAGAGTTCCTTGGCCGGCAGCGCCGCCTGCGCCGGCTGGCGCTTCAGTTGCTCGGCCTCCCGCGCCAGAGACTGCACATAGCTCAGCTCGGCTTGCAGCCGGGACGCGGCGGCGCGATTGCGCTCCACCGATTTGCCCGCCGGCTCCCAGACCCCGGCGTAGAGCACGCCGACGCCGAGCACCGCGGCCATCGCCAGCAGCAGCCCTTGTTCGCGACGGCTGCGCTGCCGCCAGTAGGCGGCGAATTGTTCACGGTATTGCTTCATTTCACGGCTCCCGGGACAGGCTGAGTTCTTTGGTCCCCTGCTGGGTGGCGGTCACGTCCAGGCGGATCTGCTTGGCCGCCAGTTGCCCGCGCCAGCGTTGCAGGGTTTCCGCCGGCACGTCCGCCACTTGCAGCTTGAGCCGGCCGCCGTCGTAGCTGAGGGAGCGGGTCTGCAGATCGCGGCCGCTGAGCGCGGCCAGCGCGCCCATCAGTTCCAAGGCGTCGTCGCGCGCCGGCTGGCCGTGACTCAATCGCAGCTTGTCCACCGCGCGCGTCATCGCCAGCGCGCTGCTGCCCGGCATCGCCTGACCGCCGATCCAGGGCTTGGCCGCGGCGCGGATGTCCGCCGACAGGCTTTGTTTCTGCCAGGCGTACCAAGCGGCCTGGCCCAGGGTCAGCGCCAGCTGCGCCGCCAGCAAGCCGCCCAGCACCAAGCCGGTCCGCCGCAGCGCCGGCCCCCAGTCGCGCCAGCGCCGATTGGCCGCCAGTTCGCCGTTGGCGAAGTCGAAAGCCTGTTGCGCCAGGCCCTGCCGCCAATCATGAGCGGCCAATTGCTTGGGCTCGCCTTGCCACGCCGGCAGGCGCGAGCCGATCAGGCCGGCCGCTTCGGCGCCGCACACGGTCAGGCTGGCCGGCGGCAGCTGCGCCGCCAGCCGCGCGAACAGCAGTTGTTCCGTCGTTTCGCCGCAGTAGGGCAGCCAGGCCGCGCGCGTGGCGCTCAAGCGCAGCAGCCAGCCCTCGCCGCCGCGCGCCACGCTCCAGCCGTCGCGCGCCGGCGGCGGCAACAGGCTTTCCTCCGGCAGGATGCGGTCGCACAGCCGCCCCGCGCTCTTGAGCATGGCCACGGCGCGGCGCACCGGAAAAGCCTCGGTCACCGCCACCGCTCGGCTGCCGTCCGGCAACTCCCCGCCGATGGCGTAAAGATTGGCGGAGGGATCGTTAATCAAGCCTTCTTCCAGGGCGAAGCCCATCATCGCCGCCGTCGGCTGTTTGACCGAGGCCGGCAGCCGCGCCTGGGTGAACAGGGTGCGGCCGGCGGGCAGGATCAATTCGCAGCGATCGGCGCGCGGCCAGCCGGCCGGCGCGCTGTCGCCCTGAGCGCTGGGTTCGCCGCGCGTGCCCAATAGGGCCCAGGGCAGCCCCGGTTCGCTATCGGGCCAACCGGCCCGCAGATACAGTCTAAGCGTTGTCATTCTGGTTTCCGTTTCCCCTGGCCGGCGGCGGACGTCCCGCGCCGTCTTGCCGCCACAGCGTCTTCACCACGTTCATATTGCTGTAGATCAGCGCCCGCATTTCCAGCCGCGCCCGCTCCAGCCGGGCCGAGCTGTCCAGCATGAAGTAATTGGACGCCGCCGCGATATCGGTGTCGGCGATGATGCCCGGCGCCGGCAGCCGCGCCTTGAAATCGTTGGCGTCCTTGTAGTAATTGACCTTGCGCTGATTGAGCAGCACCAGCAGATTGCCTTCGCCCACGCCCGGCAGCAGCGTCTTCATCACCGCCGGCGTGGCGGTGTTGATGTTGATCTGGCTGACGTCGGCCGGCAAGGCGGCCACATGCGGCAGCAGCTTGTCCAAGACCTCCGGGGTGTAACCCGGCAGCCAGCGCAGCATCTCCACCCGCAGCAAGGGGTAGCCGGGCAGGGCCGCGCCCGGCTCCGGCGGCCGGCCCTCTCCCGCCGGCTGGCTGGCGTCCTCCGGATCCTTGCCGCCGCGCAGTTGCTTGACCAGCGGTTCGGACAAGCGCGTGGGCAGGCCCAGCGTGGTCAATAGCCGCTTGTAGAACACCAGCTGGCGCGCATTGGTCTGACCGTTCTGCACCAGCGAATTCAGATTGAAGCGCCCTTGCAAATCGCTCAGCCGGCCGGACACGGTCACGCCCTGGGCCTCGGTCTGCGGCAAGGGCTGGGCCCACAGCTGCGACAGGGCCACCACGCCGTTGCCGGCCGCGCCGTTGTTGAAGCGCAGGATTTCCATCGCCCAGCCCAGGCCGGCGTCGGCCACCAGGCGCAGCTGGGCGCGATTGCGGTCGTTGTCGAGCTGGTGCCACCACAGGCCTTGCTGCCACAGCACCAGCGAGGCGGCGGTGGTGGCCAGCGCCACGATCAACAAGGCCATGATCACCGCCATGCCGCGCTGCTTCCGGCTTCCCGGCGTCCTCATGGCAGCGCCCATATCCGTTTCGCCCATTCATTGCCCGGCATGCGGATGCGCATTTCCAGCGCGCGCGGGCTGTGCGCCGGGCTGGCCTCGCGCGGCGGCCAGTTGTCCAGCCAATTGCCGTCGTCCAGCAGCACGCGCCAGCGCACCGCGGCGTCCTTGCCCAAGAGCACGTAGGCGGTCGGCGCCGCGCCCTGGGCGTCGCCCGCCGCCCAGCTGAGGCCCTGAGCGCCGGCATGGTAGCTGATGCGCTCCTGGCCGCCGGGATAGCGGGCGGAAAAACTCTGCAAGGTCAGCGTCTGGCCGTCGCCGTCGCTTTGCAGCAATAGCTGGCTGCCGCCCAGACTGGGCCCTTGCCCTTGCGTCGGCGCCGGCATCTGGCCGGTCAGATCGCCTTCCAGCCGCCGGAAGGCGCGCGCGGCGTCCACCCATTGCTCGCTGGTCTGCATCAGCCGCTCGCGCGAGATCAGCAAGGAGCCGAAAGCCTTATAGCCCAGCACCGACAAGATGGCGAGCAAGCTCATCGCCACCAGGATCTCGATCAAGGTCATGCCGTCCTGCCGGCCGCGCATCACGAACCGCCTCCGGCGTTCATCCGCAGATAGCCGGTCATCTCGGCCAGCACGTAACGGCCGTCGCCCTGCGCCAGCACGCGCACCACCACCTTGCGGAAATTGGGATTGGGCGTCTGGCTGATCACGCGCTGCCAACGCCAGCGCGCGCCGTCGTCGTCCAGCTCTCCCGCCTGTTCGCCCACGTCCGGCCATTCGCGGCGCGCCTGCATCAGCGCGATCATGTTCTGCGCTTCCCAAGCGGCCTGCATCCGGCGCTTCATGCCTTCGCCGTTGTCGGCGGCCAGGCCGGTGGCGCGCAACAAAGCGCCCAAAGCCACCGCGATGATGGCCAGCGCCACCAGCACTTCAAACAATGTGAACCCGCGCTCGCGCTTCATGAGCCTTCGTCCACCCGGCTGCGGCCCAACGGCGACAGGGTCACGGCCAGGCCGCGGGTCTCGGTCTTGATCTGCAGGGCCAGCGCGTTGGCGCGCCCGTCCTGCCACAAGGGCAGCGGCCGTCCCGCCGGCCAGGGCTGGCCGTCCAGCAACAAAGCGCCGCCATGCACGCCCTCCGGCCACAGCCGGTCGGCCAGCAATTCGTCGTTGGCGCCGCCCCATTCGCCGTTGTCGCCGCGGCGCCGGAAGCCGTAACCCTTGGCGTCCCACATCAGGGCCAGCGGATCCCCCATTTCGGCGGCGTCCGCCGCCTGCTCCAGCACCCGCGCCAAGCGGTAGGCCTCGTCCGAAGCCTGGCGATGCGTGTCCGGCCGCATGCTGAGCGTCACCGTGGTGGCCAGCACGCCGATGATCAGCATCACCACCATCACCTCGATCAGGGTGAAGCCGCGCGCCGGAACGGAAGAGCCCATCAACGACTCCGGTCTTACTTGACCGCGTCCCAGTTGCCGATGTCGGCGTCCACGCCCTCGCCGCCCGGCTCGCCGTCGGCGCCGAAGCTCCAGATGTCGATCTCGCCGTGCGTGCCCGGGTTGGCGTACTGGTAGGGATTGCCCCACGGGTCCTTGGGCAGGCGCTCCAGGTAGCCGCCCGGCTTCCAGTTCTTCGGCTCCGGCGCCGAAGTCGGTTTCTGCACCAGCGCCTGCAGGCCCTGCTCGCTGCTGGGATAGCGACCGTTGTCCAGACGATACAGTTTCAGGGCCTGGCTCAAAGCGCCCAGATCCTGCTTGGCGGCGACGGCGCGCGCCTCGTCCGGACGGCTCATCACCTTGGGCACCACCAACGCCGCGAGTACGCCGAGAATCACGATCACCACCATGATTTCGATCAGGGTGAAGCCTCGCTGGGCCGCTTTGGAAAGGTGTCGCATATCTACTCCTACTACCGAGGTTTCAAAGGGTCAAAACAGGGAGGGGCCGTCGCCGGACAACTCCCAGACGCCGGCGGGTCCGGCATTGGCCGGCTTGAGCTGGCCCAGCTTTCTCAACTCGCTCGCCGCCCAGCTCATATCGTATTGCCAGGTGTAGAACAACTCGGTGCCTTCCAGCTCGCGAGCGCGCGCATGCCAGATGTGTTTGGCCACCGTCAGCCGGTCCGCCTTGCCGCCATGCGCGGCCAGCGCTTCCAACACCCATTGCTGTAAAACTGCCTTGTGAGACATTCCGTGCTTCTTTCCGCGAAAATCAATGCACCATCTGGTTCATGTCGATGATGGGCATCATGATGGCCAGCACGATCAACAAGACCATGCCGCCCATGAACAGGATCAGCAGCGGCTCCATCAGCGTGGTGAAGGTGGCGAGCTTGCGCTCCACCTCCTGCTCCTGCTGCTGGGCGGCGCGGTCCAGCATATGGGCCAGCGTGCCGCTGGATTCACCGCTGCCGATCAGATGGATCAGCACCGGCGGGAATTGACGGGTGGCGTGCAGCGCGCGCGACAGCGCCACGCCCTCGCGCACCTTGGCCATCGCCTCGCTGACCGCGTCCTGCATCGGCAGCAGGGTCATCAGGCCGCGCGCGGTTTCCAGCGCGGTCAGCAAGGGCACGCCGCTGCCCACCAGGATGGACAGGGTGCTGGCCATGCGCGCGGTGTTGAGGGCGCGCAGCAGGCGGCCGAACACCGGCAGCTTCAACAGCCGGGCGTGGAAGCGCCGTTTCAGCGCCGGTGCGCGCAAGGCGCGCACGGTCAGGAACAGCGCGGCGACGATGCCGGCCAGCAGCGCGACGCCCCATTGCCGCAGGAAATCGCTGGCGGCCACCAGCGCCCGGGTCAGAAAAGGCAGGGCCTGCTTGGTCTGCGCGAACACGCTGACCACCTGCGGCACCACATAACTCATCAGACCGGCCACCACCAGGATGGCCACCACGGTGACCACGGCCGGATAGGCCATCGCCAGCATCACTTTTTGTTGGGTGTTCTGGCGCTTGTCCAGGTATTCGGCCAAGCGCGCCATCACGGTGTCGAGATGGCCGGACTGTTCGCCGGCCTGCACCAGCGAACGATAAAGCGGAAAAAACACGCCCGGCGCCGAAGCCAGCGCCTGGGCGAAGCTCTTGCCTTCCAGAATGTCGCTGCGCAAGGCCGCCAGCACGGTGCGGCTGCGCGGGTGTTCGCACTGCTCGGTCACCGCAGTCAGCGCCTTTTCCAGCGGCAGGCCCGCGTTGAGCAGGGTGGACAGCTGTTCGGTGATCATCACCAGTTCCGCGCGCGGCAGGCCGCGGCGCAGCGCCGAGCTGCCGGCGTCGCCGTTCTTGGCGCTGACGCTTTCCACCTCCAGCGGCAGCAGGCCGCGCTCGCGCAGCTGGCTGCGCGCGGCGCGCGCGGAGTCCGCCTCCAGCAAGCCTTTCTGCTCCTTGCCGGCGGGGTCGAAAGCGGTAAAACGGAAGGCGGCCATCAGTTCCTCGTCACCCGCATGATTTCTTCCAGCGAGGTTTCGCCGGCCTTGACCCAACGCAAGCCGTCGTCGCGCAGCGAACGCATGCCGTGGCGGGCGGCGTAATCGCGCATTTTCTGTTCGGAGGCGCGATCGTGGATCAAGCGCTGCAATTGATCGTCGACCAAGAGCAGTTCATAAACGCCGTAACGCCCCTTGTAACCGGAATGGCCGCAGCTCGGGCAGCCCGCCGGCCGGTAATGCGGAGCGTCCGCCTCCCCTTCCAGCGGCACCGGATGCGGCGCCTTGCAGTGCGGGCACAGCCGGCGCACCAGCCGTTGCGCCATCACGCCCAGCAGGCTGGAGGCCAGCAGGAAGGGTTCGACCCCCATGTCCACCAGCCGCGTCACCGCCGAGGCGGCGTCGTTGGTGTGCAGCGTGGCCAGCACCAGGTGGCCGGTCAGCGAGGCCTGCACCGCGATCTGCGCGGTTTCCAGATCCCGGATCTCGCCTATCATCACCACGTCCGGATCCTGGCGCAGAATCGCGCGCAGCGCCTTGGCGAAACTCATGTCGATGCGCGGATTGACCTGGGTCTGGCCGACGCCGTCCAGGTGGTATTCCACCGGGTCTTCCACCGTCATGATATTGGTGTGGCGCGCGTCCAGCCGCGACAAGGCCGCGTACAACGTGGTGGTCTTGCCCGAGCCGGTGGGGCCGGTGACCAGCAGGATGCCGTGCGGCTGGCGGATCACCTTGTCCACCGCCTGCAGCGTGTCCGCCGCCATGCCCAGCGTGGCCAGATCCAGGCGGGCGTTTTCCTTGTCCAGCAGACGCAGCACCACGCGCTCGCCGTGGCTGGTGGGCAGTGTGGAGACCCGCACGTCCACCGGGCGGCCGCCCAGACGCAGCGAGATGCGGCCGTCTTGCGGAATGCGTTTTTCGGCGATGTCGAGATTGGCCATGATCTTGATCCGCGACACCATGGCCGCGTGCAGCGCGCGGTGCGGGCTGACCACGTCGCGCAGCGAACCGTCCAAGCGGAAGCGCACCACCGAGCGGTCTTCAAAGGCTTCGATGTGGATGTCCGAGGCGCCGTCGCGCAGCGCCTGGGTCAGCAAGGCGTTGATCATGCGGATGATGGGCGCGTCGCCCTCGCTCTCCAGCAAGTCCTCCACCGTTGGCAAGGACTCCACCATCTGGGTCAGATCCAGGTCCTGGCCGATATCGTCCACCACCTCGGCCGCCGCGCCGTCGCGATTGGCGTAATGCTCGGACAGGCGCTTGTCGAACAAGGCCGCCTCCAGCGTCTCGACGCTGGCCAGCCCCTGGCCGTGCAGGCGCAGTACTTCGGCCCAGGCCTCCGGCCGGCTGTCTTCGCGCAGCAGCAGATGACGGCCGCTTTCCCCGTCCAGCAGGATCACGCCGTTGGCGCGCGCGAACGGAAAGCCCAGCGCCGGCGACAGCTTGGGCTTGTTCATTTCGGCTGCGCCTTCAGGCTCTGTTCCAGCGTGGAGCGGATGCCGCCCTCCGGCAGGGACTTCAGCGCCGAATCCAGATTCATCTGCAGCTTTTCCCTCTCCGCCTTATGGCCTTCGCCGATGATGTAGTTGTAGCGATCGGTGGCGATGGAACGCGCGCCCAGATCGTCGCGGATGATGGTGGGCTTGATGAAGATCATCAGATTGGTCTTGTTGCGCTGCTTGTTGCTGTAACGGAACAAGGCGCCCAGCCACGGGATGTCGCCCAGCAGCGGCACCTTGCTTTCATTGTCGCTGACCGTTTCCTGCAGCAGGCCGCCGATGGCGATGATGCCGCTGTCGTCCACATTGGCGATGGTCTCTATCGTCCGCTTGTTGGTGGTTGGACCTTGCGGGTTTTTCTCGGTGCCCGGCACGATGGTGGACGCCTCCTGCAAAATCTTCATGCGGATGGAACCGCCTTCGGAAATCTGCGGCGTGATCTCCAGATTGAAGCCTATGGTCTTGCGGTCGTAGGTCTGGAAGGGATTGACCGAGCCGCTGCTGCTGCTGCCGGTATTGCTGTACTGGCCGGTCAGGATAGGCACTTCCTGGCCGATCTGGATCTTGGCCTTTTCATTGTCCATCGCCATCAGGGACGGACTGGACACGATGTTGCCCCCTACCTCGGTCTCCATCGCCTTGGCCAGCGCTCCCATGTTCAGCACGGTGCCGATGCCGGGAATATTGACCGTGCCCTTGACCCAGCCCACGTTCAGGCCGCCGGAGCCCGCCAGGGTGCCAAGCGGCGTGGCGGCGGTGCCGCCGGCCAGCGCGCCGCCGGACAAGCCGATGATGCCGGGGCCGCTGTTGCCGGGGAAGTTGGTGCCGCCGAACACGCCGGCGCCGTTGCCGTTGAGCGCGCCCAAGGCCTGCCATTGCACGCCCAACTCCATCGCCCTTTGCGCGGCCACTTCCACCACCAGCGCTTCCACCAGCACTTGGGCGCGGCGCTTGTCCAGCAGGTCGATGACATTGCGCAGATTCTGGTACATGGAATCCGGCACGTTCAGAATCAGCGCGTTGTTGGTGGGGTCGGCCTGGATCATGGATCCGCCGCCGCCGGCCCCGCTGCCGCCGCCGCTGGACGCGCTGTCGCCGCCCACCGGGCTGGCCGCCTGCGCGGCGCTGGCGGAGCCGCTGGACGAGGCGCCGGAACCGCTGCCCGAACCGCTCTGGTTCAGCAGGCTGGTACTGGAGCCGCCGTTGGTGCTCACCGCGGTGCGGCCCTGCAAGGGCCCCGCGTCGCCGGTCATCAAGGCTCGCAGCGTCTGCGCCACCTTGCCGGCCTCGGCGTTCTTCAGATAGACCACGCGCACATTGGCGCCCGCCTGGCTGGGCTGATCCAGGAGCTTGAGCAGGCTTTTGATCTTGCCGATCTTGCCCGGGGTGTCGGCGCGCACCATCAGCACATTAGCGCGCGCGTCCGGGATGATGGTGGTCTTGCCGCCGTCAGCGCCGGCGCCGCTGTCCTGCAACAACTTGTTCAGGCTGCCGGCCAGTTCCACCGCGGAGCCGAACAGCACCGGCACCACCACGGTGTCGCCGGCAGCCGCGCTCTCGATCGAATCGATGATGGACTCGATGCGCTGAATATTGTCCGCGTAGTCGGTGACGATCAGCGCATTGGACTGCGGGTAGGCGGCGATGGTGTTGTTGGGCGACACAATGGGCCGGATCACCGGCACCAGCTGATTGGCGTTGCCGTATTTAAGCGTGAACACCTTGGTGATCAGGCGGTCGCCGTCGCCGCGCGGGATGCCCTTGCTGGCCTTGGCGTGCAGCTTGGCGTCGGCCTCCGGCACGATCTTGACCACGCCGCCGCCCTCCACCGCGGAGAAGCCCTGCAGGCGCAGCGAGGACAACAGAATCTGGTAAGACAGCGCGCGCGGCACCGGCTTGCTGGACACGATGTTGACCGTGCCCTTCACCCGCGGGTCGATGATGAAGTTCTTGCCGGTGATCTCGCCTATCGCCTTGACCACGGTTTCGATGTCGGCGTTGACGAAGTTGAGCATCACTCCGTCGTTCTGCGGGGTAGCGGCCAATACGGCGTTGCAACCGTAGACCAGGGCCAGGATGGCGACAAGTTTGTGGATACGCATATTCAGTCTTCTTATTGGCGAACCATGCTGGCGGAATCCAGCCCAGGTTGCGGCGGGGTTTCAGGATTCACAGGAACCACGGCGGGGGGCGAAACGGGAGCCTGGGAAGGAGGAGAAATCGGAGGCGGCATCGGCGGCGGCGCACTGCCGCCGACCGCGCCGCCCGCGCCGGGCACGCGCTCGACCAGCGGCACGAACTGCTCGCTGCCGCCGGAACGCATCAACACGCCGGAGGCGGTGATCTGGGCCAGTTCCCAGCCGTCGGGCGTAGTCTTGCCCAGCAATAGGGCGACGGAGCGGCCATTGTCGTCTATCACCGCGAAACCGGGCGCGCCGGAAACCTGAGGCGCGTAGACGCCGATCAGCTTGACCGGCGGCAAGGCCGCCGCCTGCTGCGCCACCGGCTCGCCGAACCAGTGCGCCATCGCCACATTGGCGGCGGCGGACTGCGGCGCCGGCTCGCTTAAGCCTCGCCATTGCTTGGCCGCGGGACCCAAAATCGGCGCCACGGTCATGCCCAGCCACACGGCGGCGCCTGCCAGCGCCAGCCAAGGCAAAGCGGCGACCAGACGCCCCAGCGTCGCCGCCGACGGCAACAACCGCTTCCCCTTTTCACTCCAATGGACCACTTGCTTCATTGCATCCTGGCTTCTGTATTCATTCTTGAAATCTAAGCGCGGACCTTGCGGCCAAGTTCAAGCGGGCGCCTCGCGCCGCGATGGGATCGGCCGGGACTTGGCTCGAGCTTGGCTGTGAGTCATGCAGCGGATTATTTGCACGCCATCAGGATACGGTCAATCCAAAAAAAGACCGAATTGCATAGCCAGGCAATATTCAAGCGAATATCAGCGCGCCATGCGATTAATTCTTCTATTAAGAACTATTTTTCCGCCTGATTTCGCACACCGCCCGTAGCTAGGGGCGGAGCAAACACTATGCGGCAAAATATTTTTAATGACAAACGGTTTTTGATGCCGCGCCGCAGCAACCCGCAACAAGGTCTTTTCCATTATCTCAAAGCCTGATTACACGCTCATGCAATAATCGCTCTTGCATCGGTCAGGCAACAAAAAACGCCGCGGCATCCCGCGGCGTCTGTTGCGCCTCTTCCTAGAACCACCTCAGAACCAGGCTTCGTCCATCTCCAGCACGCTGTCCGCGCCGTCAACGATGGCGGCCGCCAAACCGCCCGCCTGCGGCAACAGATGTTCGCCGTAGAAACGCGCGGTGGCCAGTTTGGCGCGCATGAAGTCCTGATCGGACTCACCGTCGCTCTGCTTTTCCTTGGCGATCAGGGCCGCGCGCGCCATCTGCCAGCCGCCCAGCACAATGCCCATCAGCTTGAGGAAGGGCACGGACCCGGCCGCCGCCCGTTGCGGCTGTCCGGCGAAGGTATCCAGGATGAAGTCGACGCTGCGGCGCGCCTGCTTGACCGCTTCGTCCAGATTGTCCGCCAGGCTGGCCAGCCCGGCGCCGCGCAGCTTGGCCACGCAGCCGGCGGCCTCTTCCAGCAAGGCGCGCGCGGTGACGCCGCCCTCGCCCGCGGTCTTGCGGCCGATCAAATCCAGGGCCTGGATGCCGGTGGTGCCTTCGTAGATGGCGGTGATGCGCGCATCGCGATAGTACTGCGCAACGCCGGTTTCCTCGATATATCCCATGCCGCCGTGCACCTGCAGCGCCAGGCTGGTGATTTCGTTGGCCTGCTCGGTGTTCCAGCCCTTGACGATGGGGATCAGGAAATTGGCCAGCGCCTGGTTGCGCGCTTTTTCGCTCGCCACCGGATGGCGCGCCGCGCGGTCCAGCGCCGCCGCGGTATACAGGGCCAGCGCGCGCTGCGCCTCCACCTGGGCGCGCATGGTCAGCAGCATGCGACGCACGTCCGGATGCTGGATGATGGCCACACCGGACGGATCGGGAGAACCCACCGCGCGGCTCTGCACCCGTTCGCGCGCGTATTCCACCGCCTTCTGGTAGGCGCGCTCCGACACCGCCAGGCCTTCGATGCCCACGCCCAGACGCGCGTGGTTCATCATGGTGAACATATAGTTCAGGCCCTTGTTGGCTTCGCCGACCAGATAGCCGATCGCGCCGTCCTGATCGCCGAAGCTCATCACCGCGGTGGGGCTGCCGTGGATGCCCAGCTTGTGCTCCAGCGACACGCAGCGCACATCGTTGCGCGCGCCCAGGCTGCCGTCGGCGTTGACCAGGAATTTCGGCACGATGAACAAGGAAATGCCCTTCACCCCGGCCGGCGCGTCCGGCAGGCGGGCCAGCACCAGGTGGACGATGTTGTCCGCCATATCGTGCTCGCCCCAGGTAATGAAGATTTTCTGGCCGCTGATGCGATAACTGCCGTCAGCCTGCGGCAAGGCCTTGCTGCGCACCTGGGCAAGGTCGGAACCGGCCTGCGGCTCGGTCAAATTCATGGTGCCGGTCCAGGCGCCGCTGGACATCGGCGGCAGATAGACGCTCTTGAGTTCTTCCGAGGCGTGATGATGAATGGCCTCGATCGCGCCCAGCGTCAACAGCGGCGCCAGCGAGAAAGCCAGATTGGCGGAGCACCACATTTCCTCGGCCGCGGTGGCCACCAAGGCCGGCATGCCCTGGCCGCCGTAGGCTTCCGGCGCGCGCAGGCCCACCCAGCCGGATTCGACGTACTGACGCCAGGCGTCCTTGAAGCCGGGCGCGGCGCTGACTTCGCCGTCGCGCCATTTGGCGCCCTGATCGCCCTGCTTGTTGATCGGCGCCAGCACGCCTTCGGCGAACTTGGCGCCCTCCTCCAGAATGGCGTCCACCAGCTCCACCGAGCATTCGCCGTAGCCCGGCAGGCCGCAGACGGCCGGCAGCTCGGCCAGCTCATTGAGCGCGAATTGAATGTCCTTGATCGGTGCTTGATAAATCATCGCCTTCTCCTCGTGTTTGGATGGCTGGGACCGCCGGTTCGGCCGGCAATCGGTTTCTATTCGCAGACATGAAAAAGCCGGCAAGCGCCGCGGCGGGTCCGGCCCGCATCGGGCCGATGACTGCGCGCGGGCGTTGCCGGCTGAATATTATTGTTCCGGGCGGCTCGCCCGGCCCGCTGTCCGCGCCGGCGAGAGACTCGCGGCGCGGATCCGGGATTATTTGGACAACTCGGCCATCAACTCCGGCACTACGGTGAACAGATCGCCGACGATGCCGTAATCCGCCACCTGGAAGATGGGCGCTTCCTCGTCCTTGTTGATGGCGACGATCACCTTGGAGTCCTTCATGCCGGCCAGGTGCTGGATCGCGCCGGAAATGCCAACCGCGAAGTACAGCTGCGGCGCCACCACCTTGCCGGTCTGGCCCACCTGGTAGTCGTTCGGCGCGTAGCCGGCGTCCACCGCGGCGCGGGAAGCGCCCACGGCGGCGGAGAGCTTGTCCGCCAGCGGATCGATCACCGCCTTGAACTGCTCCTCCGAACCCAGCGCGCGGCCGCCGGAAACGATGACCTTGGCCGAGCCCAGTTCCGGACGGTCGGACTTGGTCAGTTCCTGGCCGACGAAGCTGGACAGCTGCGCGTCCGCTGCCGCGGCCACGGTTTCCACCGCGGCGGAACCGCCCTGGCCCGCCGCGTCGAAGGCGGTGGTGCGCACGGTGATGACCTTGATCGGGTCGGCGGACTGCACGGTGGCCAGCACGTTGCCGGCGTAAATGGGCCGCACGAAGGTGTCGGCGGATTCGATGGCGACGATCTCGGAGATCTGCGCCACGTCCAGCAAAGCGGCTACGCGCGGCAGCAGGTTCTTGCCGAAGGAGGACGCCGGCGCCAGCACGTGGCTGTAGCTCTTGGCCAGGCCGGACACCAGCGCGCCCAGGTTCTCGGCCAGGCCATGCGCGTAGTGAGCGGCGTCGGCCAGCAGCACTTTGGCGACGCCGGCCACGCCCTTGGCGGCCTCGGCGGCGGCGGCGGCGTTGTGGCCGGCCACCAGCACATGCACCTCGCCCAGCTTGGCGGCGGCGGTGATGGTATTCAGGGTGCCTGCTTTCAGGCTCTGGTTGTCGTGTTCAGCGATAACGAGAATGGCCATGGCTTACAGCACCTTTGCTTCGGTTTTCAGTTTGGCGACCAGCTCGGCGGCGTTGGCCACCTTGATGCCGGCGCTGCGCTTGGAAGGCTCGGCCACCTTCAGCGTCTTCAGACGCGGAGCGGCGTCCACGCCCAGTTCCGCCGGCGTGGTCTTGTCCAGCGGCTTTTTCTTGGCGGCCATGATGTTGGGCAGCTTGATGAAGCGCGGCTCGTTCAGGCGCAGGTCGGAGGTGACCACCGCGGGCAAACGCAGCTTGACGGTTTCCAGGCCGCCGTCGATCTCGCGGGTGACGTCCACGGTCTCGGCCGACAAGTCCACCTTGGAGGCGAACGTGCCCTGGCCCCAGCCCAGCAGCGCCGACACCATCTGGCCGGTCTGGTTGGCGTCGTCGTCGATCGCCTGCTTGCCCACGATCAAGAGCTGCGGCTGCTCCTTGTCCGCCACCGCTTTCAGCAGCTTGGCCACCGCCAGCGGCTGCAGCTCCGCATCGGTTTCAACCAGGATGGCGCGGTCGGCGCCCATCGCCAGCGCGGTGCGCAGCGTTTCCTCGCATTGCTTGACGCCCAGCGACACCACGACGATTTCGCTGACCTTGCCGGCTTCCTTGAGACGCACCGCCTCTTCCACCGCGATTTCGTCAAACGGGTTCATCGACATCTTGACGTTGGCGATATCCACGTCAGTGCCGTCGGCCTTGACCCGAACCTTCACGTTGTAATCCACAACGCGTTTCACAGCGACTAGAACTTTCATATTCCTCCAACAAACCTCTGGACATCTCTAAAAAGAAACCTGGAGCGGACCGTCGCCGCCGCCGCGCCAAGCGCGGCCGTTTCAGAAATGCCGCCGTCTGGATTGATCGAACGCGGAAGCAGCAATTGCCGAAGCAAGCCTGATTATGCCCCAAGCACAAATTCAAACGAGCGTTTGGTTGATTTGTATTGCATACAGCGTGGCAAAAACGCAACTTATCGCCGATAGTACGTGATTTCTCGGTAATTTGCATTCCGGCCAAAAGCTGTCACAATGCACTGCAACATTTCCCCGTCATATCAAGTCAGGAGCGGTCATGACTGTTTGGTTTGAAGATCTTGGCCTCGGCGACTTCGCCGAATTCAGCAAGACCATCACCGAAGCCGACGTGCTGATGTTCGCCGCCGTGTCCGGCGACAACAATCCGGTGCACATCAATCAGGAGTACGCGGAACAGACGCCGTTCGAAACGCGCATCGCGCACGGCATGCTAACCGCCAGCCTGATTTCCACCGTAGTGGGCACCCAGTTGCCCGGCCACGGCACCATCTATCTATCGCAATCCACCCGTTTCAAGGCGCCGGTGCGCATCGGCGACACCGTGACCGCCCGCGCCACCGTGATCGAACTGAATCCGGACAAACACTTCGTCAAACTGGCGACCCAGTGCTCGGTCCGCGGCAAGGTGGTGCTGGAAGGCGAATCCCTGGTCAAGGCGCCCAGCAAACCCTGAGCTTCAAACGATGACGCCGTGCCGGCCCAGCGCCCAACGCACCGGCTCGGCCACCATCTCGTCGGGAAAATCCAGACGCGCGCGCAAGCCCGCCACCACCTCCGGCGCGGTGGGCGCGTTGCCCAGCCCCACCGCCAGATTGGACAGCCACTTGAGGTAGCCGATGCGGTAAATCGGGCTGCCGGCCATCTTCTCCTTGAATTCGGCCTCGCTCCAGGCGAACAACTCTAGCAAGCTCACGTCGTCCAAACCATGACGCACCGCAAAATCGGTCTCTCGAGTGTCGACCGCGAAACGGTTCCAAGGACAGAACAGCTGGCAATCGTCGCAGCCGTAGACGCGGTTGCCGATCAAGGGCCGCATCTCCTCCGGAATCGCCCGCTTCAGCTCTATCGTCAGATAGGAAATGCAGCGCCGCGCGTCCACGGTATAGGGCGCGACGATGGCCGCGGTGGGACAGACATCGATGCAACGAGTGCAGCGGCCGCAATGGCCGTCCTCCGCCTCGTCCTCCGGCAGGGGCAGGTCGGTGAAGACCTCTCCCAGGAAAAACAGCGAGCCCTCGTTCTTGGTCAGCAACAAAGTGTGTTTGCCGCGCCAGCCCAGGCCGGCCTGCGCCGCCAGCGCCACCTCGGCCACCGGCGCGCTATCGGTGAACACCCGGTAGCCGAACTCGCCTATCTCCCGCTTGATCCGGTCCGCCAGCGCCTGCAGCCGGTTGCGCAAGACCTTGTGATAGTCGCGCCCCAGCGCGTAGCGCGATAAATAGGCTTTGCCGCCGTCGGCCAGCACCTCGGCCGACGCGCGCGCCTGGGGCCAGTAATGCATGCGCAGGGAAATAACGGACAGGGTGCCGGGCACCAGATCCGCCGGCTTGACCCGCAAAGCGCCGTGGCGGGCCATATAGTCCATCTCGCCGTGATGGCCGGCGGCCAGCCAGGCGTTCAACTTCTGTTCCGCCTCCGGCGGCAGGCCGGCGCGACCGATTCTGGCGTCGGCAAAACCCAATTCGCGCGCCCAGGCTTTGATTTGGCGCGCCAATTCGGGATAATCCGGTTTTTGTAAAGAGTTTTCGGTCATGGCCATGGATGATACCAGCGTTCGCTGCGGCTACCTGGAAGATGAAACCGCCACCCTGGCGCTGGGCAAAGCCTTCGCCGAAGCGGCGCAAGCCGGCCTCGTCGTCTATCTATTGGGCGATCTGGGCGCGGGCAAGACCACGTTCACGCGTGGTCTGCTGACCGCGCTCGGCCATGCCGGCAAGGTCAAAAGCCCCACCTATACTCTGGTGGAGAGCTATCCTTTTCCTCACTATAGCGTGCACCATTTCGACCTGTACCGTTTCGCCGACCCCGAGGAATGGGAGGATGCCGGCTTCCGCGAATACTTCGGCCCAGACAGCCTGTGCCTGGTCGAGTGGCCGGACAAGGCAGCGGAGCTCTTGCCCCGCGCCGACATCGTGCTGGAACTAGCCGTGGCCGGAAATGGTCGCAATTATCGTTTACTTGCCCACTCAGAAACCGGACAGTCATGCCTGATTCGACTTTCGATCCCCTCCGCCGCCGCTTGATCGGCGCCGCGGCCGCCACCTTCATGCTGTCGGTGAGCCGCGTCGGCTTCGCCGCCAACAGTCAGATCGTCGCCCTGCGCATCTGGCCGGCGTCGCTTTACACCCGCATCACGCTGGAGGCCAGCGAGGCCATCCAATACAAGCAGTTCACCATCGCCAACCCCAACCGGCTGGTGATCGACCTGCAAGGCGTGCAGCTCAACAGCGTGCTCAAAGACATCGGCGGCCAGATTTCCGCCGCCGACCCCTATATCAAGACCGCCCGCGCCGGCCAGTTCGATCCGGACACGGTGCGCCTGGTGCTGGAGTTGAAAGCGGACATCACACCGCAGGCCTTCACCATGACGCCGGTGGCCGAGTACAAACACCGGCTGGTGGTAGACCTCTACCCGGCCGGCAAGCAGGACGATCCCTTGCTCGCCCTGCTTCAGGACTACAACAAGGGCAAGCTGGAACAGCCTGCGCCGCAGATCAAGCCCAAGAAAAAAGACAGCAATCGTCCCATCATCGTGATGCTGGACCCCGGCCACGGCGGCATCGATCCCGGCGCCGTCGGTCTGAACGGCACGCGCGAGAAGGACGTGGTGCTGAGCATCGGCAAACAGTTGAAGCGCATGATAGACGCGGAAAGCAATATGAAGGCCTATATGACCCGCGACGAAGACGTGTTCATCCCGCTGGGCGTGCGCGTGGCCAAGGCGCGCAAGCTGAACGCCGACCTGTTCGTGTCCATCCACGCCGACGCCGCGCCCAACCGCGCCGCGCGCGGCTCCTCGGTGTTCGCGCTGTCTGAAAAAGGCGCCACCAGCGCCTTCGCCAAGGCGCTGGCGCAAAGCCAGAACGACGCCGACCTGGTCGGCGGCGTCAAGATAGGCAGCAAGGACAAATACCTGGCCCACACCCTGCTGGACCTGACCCAGACCGCCACCATCAACGACAGCCTGAAACTGGGCAAGACCGTGCTGGGCCATCTGGGCGGCCTCAACAAGCTGCACAAGAGCGCGGTGGAACAGGCCGGCTTCGCGGTGCTGAAAGCGCCGGACATCCCGTCCATCCTGGTGGAAACCGCCTTCATCTCCAACCCGGAGGAAGAGCAGCGTCTGCTCAGCAGCGATTTCCAGCAGCAAATGGCCAATGCCATCTTCACCGGCATGAAAGGCTATTTCTCGCAGGGCGCGGCGCTGGCGGCCAGGGCCTGAGTCCGTCCCGCGGCCAAAACAAAACAGGTCCCGCTCAGGGACCTGTTTTTCATTGCGGCCGGGCGCTCACTCTCCGCGGCTCGCCTCGCTCGGCGACTCTTCCTGCGCCGGCACCCGATAGCTTTCCGTCGCCCACTCGCCCAAATCGATCAGACGGCAGCGCTTGCTGCAAAACGGGCGGAACTGGCTTTGCGGCTCCCAGCGCACCGGCGCGCGACAAGTGGGACAGGCGACAACGCGAACAGAATCAGACATGGCTTCTCAAAACGGGGCAAGGACCGGCGCGCGCGCCGGTCAGAACTTGCAATTGGTCAGGTGAAACTCGACATCCTGCTCGGTCTGCCGCGGCCGGGATTCCCCGGTCACCGCGCTGACGAAGCGGATATTGAGCGCGTATTTATTGGCGGACAGTTCGGGCAGCAGCTCCAGGCCGCCATCGTAGGCCACCCGGATCAGCTGCACCACCTTGCCGCCGGACATCTGCTGGAACACGCCGCGGCGCGCCACGTAATGATGGGTCTTGCCGCTGTCGCGCAACAGGGTCAGCAGAATGCCCGCCGCCTCGGCGGTGGGCATCAGCGGCGACGCCCAGCGCTTGATGTCCTGACGCCGCACCTCGGCCGACTTCTGCTGCCACTGGTGGTAAGACGGCAAATCGAACTGGCAGGTGCCGCCGGGGATGCCGGCGCGCTGCTTGATCGCCATCAGCCACTCGTTTTCGCGCAGATGCTGGCCGAACTTGCCGGTCAGCGCCAGCAGCCGGCTGGACGCGTGCTCGATGTCCTCCAGCACGCCCTCCAGGGTCTCTTCCGCCACTTGCGGATTCTCGCGCAGCGCTTCCAGCATCTGTTTCTGCCGTTCCAATTCCTGCAGCAGATCCGCCTTCAAGTCCGCGCGCGAGGCGGTTTCCATCAGCTCGAACAACACCAGCAGGGCCGCATGATGATCATACGGATGGTCCTTGCCGATGAAATACCCAAGACGTGCGTAGAGATGCTCCAGGCGGAGCAGGATGCGGGTTCGCTCGGTGACGGGAAACTCAAAACTGATCACGGCGCATCGGCCCTTCTGCTTGGCTCGCGAGAGCCCGGTTATGATCTATCGGCTAGGCTGGCAAGATAATAATCGTGTTTGGCGTCGACTTGAAGCCTCAACGCAGCCAAGCTGTCATTATTACAAATTATATCGTCGGCGCGTTCGCATCGCTGCGCTCTCGAACATTGCGCCGCCATGATCGCGCGCACGGCCTGTTCGTCCATGCCGTTGCGCCGCATCACCCGCTCCAGTTGCGCCGACTCCTCGCAATCCACCAACAAGGTGCGCGCCAGCATCGGCAGATAATGCCCGGTTTCAAACAATAAGGGCACCACCAACACGCAATACGGCCCGCGCGCCTCGGCCACCCTGACCTCGCTCTGCTGCCGGATCAGCGGATGCAGCACGCTCTCCAGCCGCTGCCGGCTGCCGGCGTCGGCGAACACGCGCTCGCGCATCCAGCCTCGGTCCAAAGCGCCGTCCGCTCGCACCGCGCCCGCGCCGAAAGCCGCCGCCAAGGCCGGCATCGCCGCGCCATGCGGCCCGGTCAGCTCGTGCGCGATGGCGTCGGTGTCGACCACCGGCACGCCCAATTCGGCGAAGCGATCGGCCGCCGCGCTCTTACCGGAACCAATGCCGCCGGTCAGCCCCACCACTTTAATAGCCATGCAAATACCAATACACGATGTCTTGCCCCCAGATCAGGGCAATCCAGCCGGCGGCCGCGAGATAAGGGCCAAACGGCAAGGGCTGGCCACGACCGTGCTTGGCCAGCAAAATCAAGATCACGCCCACCACCGCGCCCACCAGCGAGGACAACAGGATCACCAAAGGCAGCAAGGTCCATCCCAGCCAGGCGCCCAAGGCGGCCAACAGCTTGAAGTCGCCATAGCCCATGCCCTCCTTGCCGGTGACCAGCTTGAAACCGTGAAACAACAGCCACAAGCTCAGATAGCCGGCCATCGCGCCTATCACCGCGTCGGCCAAGGGCACGGTTCCGGTCAGCAGGTTGAACAGCAAACCGCCCCACAGCAAGGGCAAGGTCAGGTTGTCCGGCAGCAGCTGCGTGTCCGCATCGATGAAGGTCAGCGCCAAGAGCACCGCGGTCAAGGCCATATAGGCCGGCAACTGCGCCGACCACCCATAACGCCAGGCCAGGAAAGCGAACAACACGCCGGCCGACAGCTCCACCGCCGGATAACGCCAAGGGATGTTGACTCGGCAGCTCGCGCAGCGGCCGCGCAGCAACAGGAAGCTCAACAGCGGAATGTTCTGCCACGGACGCACCACGGCCCGGCATTGCGGGCAGTGCGAGGCCGGCCGCATTAAATTATAGGGCTCGACCGCCTCGCTCTCCTCCAGCTGCAGACAATCAACGCAATTCCGCCGCCATTCGGCTTCCAGCATCTTGGGCAAACGATGGATGAGCACATTCAGAAAACTGCCAAGCAACAAACCCAGCACCAGCGCCGCGCCGGCGAAAGCCAGCGGGTACGAGCCGGCGATCCAGCGCCACTCCTCGATCATCCAACCACCTGCCCCATTTTGAAAATCGGCATATACATCGCAATGATCAAACCGCCGATCAAGATCCCCAGAATCACCATGATGGCCGGCTCCAGCAAGCTGGACAGCGCGGCCACCGCATTATCGACTTCTTCTTCGTAAAAATCCGCCACCTTGTCCAGCATCTGGTCCAGCGAGCCGGACTCCTCGCCGATCGAGGTCATTTGCAGCACCATATTAGGGAACAAGTCGGTGCGCTGCATCGAATAATTGAGGCTGGAGCCGGTGCTGACGTCGTTCTGAATCCGCTTGGTGGCGTCCGCGTACACCTGATTGCCGGAGGCGCCGCCCACCGAATCCAGCGCTTCCACCAGCGGCACCCCGGCGGCGAACAAGGTGGACAAGGTGCGCGCCCAGCGCGCGATGGTGGCCTTGCGGATGATGTCGCCGATCACCGGCATGCGCAGCAGAATGCGGTCCATCCGCTCTTGCAGCTTGGGCGTGCGCTTGAAGGCGTAGAGAAAGCCGAACAGGCTGCCGAAGATCACGCCGAAGATCAGCCACCAGTAATGGACGAAGCCATCCGACAGCCAGATCACGAACAAGGTCGGCGCCGGCAAATTGGCGCCGAAGCTGGAGAACAAATCCTTGAACGCCGGAATCACGTAAATCATGATGACGGCGGTAATGATGAAGGCGGTGCCGACGATGGCCGACGGATAGATCAGCGCCGACTTGATCTTGCCCTTGATCGCCATCACCTTTTCCTTGTAGGTGGCCAGCTTGTCCAGCAAGGAGTCCAGTACGCCGCCGGTTTCGCCCGCGGCGATGATGTTGCAGAACAGCTTGTCGAAGTACAAGGGCCGCTTGCGGAAGGCCTCCGCCAGCGACAGGCCGGTTTCCACATCCGCGCGCACTTCCAGCAGCATCTTAGTCACGGCGGGGTTGCCGTGGCCCTTGGCTGCGATGTCGAAAGCCTGCAACAGGGGCACGCCGGCGCGCATCATGGTCGCCAGCTGCCGGGTGAACAAGGTGATGTCCCGCTCGGTGATGCGCTTGCCGAACCCGGCGCGCCGGCGCTTGATCTTGACGACATTGATGCCTTGACGCCGCAGCTGAGTCTTGGCCACCGCCTCGGACTCCGCTCTCAATTCCCCGCGTATCGCCTTGCCCGCCTTGTCCTTGCCTTCCCACTCCCAGACAAAGCCCGGCGTCGCTTTTTTCGCTACCGTGACTGCCATTCCATGGCCTCTTTCTTATTCCAAGCCGTTAAGTCAGCTTTCCGGCGGCTGCCGGAGGCGCGAAACCGCTTTTATTCGTTGGTCACCGCCTCGATCTCGGTCAACGAGGTCAAGCCCGCCTTGACCTTCAGCAGGCCGGCGTGGCGCAAATCCACCATGCCCTCCTTGCGCGCCAGATCGGCGATATCGATGGCGGTGCCGTTCTGCATGATCAAACGCGTCATCGCGTCGGTGATGGGCATCACTTCGTAAATGCCGGAGCGGCCGCGGTAGCCGGTATTGCGGCACTCCTCGCAGCCCACCGGCGCATAGGGCTTCCAGCTGCCGTCCAATTCCTCTTTCTTGAAACCCGCCCGCAACAGCGCCTCTTCGGGAATGTCCGCCGGCTTCTTGCAATGCGCGCACAGACGGCGCGCCAGGCGCTGCGCCATGATCAGCAGCACCGAGCTGGCGATATTGAACGGCGCCACCCCCATGTTCAGCATCCGGGTCAAAGTCGCCGGCGCGTTATTGGTATGCAGGGTGGAGAACACCATGTGACCGGTCTGCGCCGCCTTGATCGCGATGTCCGCCGTTTCGAAGTCCCGGATCTCGCCCACCATGATCACATCCGGATCCTGCCGCAGAAAGGCCTTCAGGGCCGAGGCGAAGGTCAGCCCGGCGCGCTCGTTGACGTTGACCTGATTGATGCCCGGCAAATTGATTTCCACCGGGTCCTCGGCCGTGGCGATATTGATGTCCGGCTTGTTCAGCAAATTAAGACAGGTATACAGCGACACCGTTTTACCGCTGCCGGTGGGGCCGGTCACCAGCACCATGCCGTAGGGGCGCCCGATCGCGTCCAGCAACAAACGTTTCTGCTCCGGCTCGAAGCCGAGCTGCTCGATATCCAGATTCGCGGCCGACGAGTCCAGGATACGCATCACAATCTTTTCGCCGTACAAAGTGGGCAAGGTACTGACCCGGAAATCGATCGCCCGCGCCTTGGAAATGACCAGCTTCATCCGGCCATCCTGCGGCACCCGCTTTTCCGAAATATCCAGCTTGGAAATCACCTTGATCCGGGAGGCGATCTTTTCCTTCAACACCAAGGGCGGCTGCGAGATCTCCTTCAACACCCCGTCCACCCGGTAACGAATGCGGTAGAACCTCTCATAGGGTTCGAAATGGATATCGGACGCGCCGCCATTGATCGCGTCCAGCAACACCTTGTGGATGAATTTGACCACCGGCGCGTCGTCGACGTCCGGCTGCGCGCCGGTATCCGCCGGCGCGTCCGGATCGGCGAATTCGAGATCGCCAAAATCCTCGTTTTCCAGGGCCTTGATCGCGGCGGTGGCATCCTCGCCGTACTTGCCGAGCATCTTGCCCAGCTTGTCGTCCTCCACCACCACCACTTCCACCGTCATCCCGGTCTTGAAGGTGATGGCGTGATAGGCCGAGGTCTGAGTCGGGTCCGAGGTGCCGACATACAGCTTGTTGCCGCGCTTGAGCAGGGGCAGCAAGCGCCGGCTGGCGATCAGCTCGTCATCCACCACGCCCTTGGGCAACTGATCGAGATCGATGGCCGACATGTCCAATAAGGGATAGCCAAAGGTCTTGGACGCGAACATCGCGACATCCTGCGCCGTCATCTTCTTGCTCTGAATCAGCTGCTCGACAAAGCTGATATGCGATGCCTGAGACTGACGCAGAATGGCGTCCGCATCCTGCTGCAACAGCATATTGTTTTGCACCAAGGCCCGACCCAAGCCGGAAATGCCAGCCGAAGCTTCCATACGCTTGCAACTCACCAGTAAACAGATTTGAGGACACCGCGCGACGCTCCCGTGCCAGAGCCCGCCGCCTTCAAGACAGCCGCACTACCGTTACAACATTATATGCAAAATGCGGATGCTGCTTTGACTTAAATCCCGGCGTGGCTGGATAGGTCCGGCTTAGCGCCAAAACAAAAAGGACTGCCGAGGCAGTCCTTTTCAAGGTGGTACTCAAGTGCGCTTAGAAGCGGTGCACCAGACCCAGGCCGAAGGAGTTTTCCTTGTCCAAAGCGCCGTCTTTCCACTTCACGTGACCGTAGGAAGTGTAAACCTCGGTACGCTTGGACAAAGCGTAGTCCAGAGCCAAGACAAACTGATCGTAGCCGGACTTGTCGATGGTATTGCCGTTCAAGCTGGCGTCATACCCTTTGACATAGGAGAAGTACGGAGTGAAGGCGCCAAAAGTGTAACCAAGAGTCAAAGCGAGTTCTTTGGTTTTCAGTTTGGCCGCATTAATTTGTGCCTGGGTATAGCCCGCGTTCACCACTGCGGTATTAACGCTGGAACTCAGCGACCCATTGTAGAAGGTTCCGAGACCATAACCTTGAATCTGTTGATAACCCAAAGCGGCGTAGAGGTTGTTGGCCATATAGCCGGCCTCAAGGCGGTGCCAGTCTTTAACGCTAGTGAGCTTGTCGGCATCGTTCCAGTTCTGGTAGTTGTATTTACCGAAGAAGCCGGAGTTTTCGTAGCTCAGGCCCAGGTTCCAGGTCTGGTTATTAGTCGAACCACTGGACGAGGGCGTGCGTTTTTCATCAGTGCCATACAGCAAGGCAAAACTGA
The DNA here is from genome assembly GCF_057809415.1 of Chromobacterium sp. FG22. NCBI lineage: Bacteria > Pseudomonadati > Pseudomonadota > Betaproteobacteria > Neisseriales > Chromobacteriaceae > Chromobacterium > Chromobacterium sp. FG22. Next base: position 146,001 of record NZ_JBMDJX010000003.1, read on the forward strand.
AACCATTCCAGTTCGGGCTGTCATAACGCACTGCGTTGTTTTGACGGCCATCCAGGCGCGTGAACATGCCCAAACCACCAACGCTTTCATCGCTGTAGTAGCCTGGATCCACTTGCTCCATCATGTCGTTGGCGTAGTTAGACAGACGGCCCAAACGGAACTTACCCCAGCTGTCGCCGGCCAAGCCGATGAAGCTGTCGCGCGTGGCAAAGGTATCCTGAGAGGAGCCCGCTCCAGTGGTACCGTCGATATGTACGCGGTTTTCCACTTGCCAGATTGCCTTCAGGCCATTGCCCAGGTCTTCGTTGCCCTTGAAACCGATGCGCGAAGTCCAGTCGTTGATTTGGGAGCCCCCTTGCAACTTGTTGTTGCCATCCAAACTGAATGTGGAGCTATAAGTCTTGTTGTACTCGTAACCACCGCGGATTTCACCGTAGATGGTGACGTCGGCCATTGCGGCGGCGGCCGGCATCAGGGCGGCGATTGCAAGAGCGATATGCGTCTTGTTCATTGCAGTTCCTTTCAAGTCAGTTGATATTGTCCTGTTGATTTCGCTAGTTCTAAGGCCAGAGAACCCGGACATTTATGTGTCGCCGATATGCTTCGGTGATCGCTAGGCTCAATATAAGACCGACGTTGCGAAAAAACAAAAACAGCATGCACTTCCAACAAAAAAGCACTCAAAAAAACAACACATGCATCACAAACCCTTGTTTTACATGAACAGCAGACTGAAGCGCCACCAGCCATGAGATGCAATTACGCAACACAAGCAGCAACTTAGTGCAAAAAAGCAACAAATCACAAAGCATAAAATGGACCATCCACTGTCAGACAATCAAACCATGACGAGCTTACCCATGAGCAAGGTTTCGCTTTACTGGCTCAGGCGCGACTTGCGCCTGGAGGACAACCACGCTTTGCAGCAAGCGCTGGCCTCGGGCCGCCCGGTGCAGTGCGTCTTTGTTTTCGACAGCAATATTCTCGACACGCTCTCCCCCGCCGACAGACGCATCGGCTTCATCTGGCAATCCTTGCAGGAAGTTCAGACGTCCCTGCGCGCAGCGGGCGGGGAGCTATGGTGTGCGACAGGGCCAGCGCAAGACATCATCCCGAGGCTGGCGGCGCAGCTAGACGCCGAGGCCGTTTACGTGAACGAGGATTACGAGCCCTATGCGCGCCAGCGAGATCAGGTGGTTGCCCAGACCCTGGCAACAATGGGCAAGAGCTTGCTCTCATACAAGGACCAGGTCATTTTCGCCAGGGACGAGCTGCTCACCTCCAGCGGCAAACCCTTCACCGTGTTTACCCCCTACTGCAATGCCTGGCTCAAAAGACTGAGCCCACAGCACAGCCAATCGCTGACCATGCCTCCGCTGGCGGGCCGCTTGCGCCCGCCAGCGGGCACGCCGGCCATGCCCGACCTGGCGGAATTGGGCTTCGCCCAGGCAGAACCCTGCTTGCTGACCCCCGGGGCCTCCGGCGCCCAAGAGCGGTTCGCCGATTTCTGTCAGCAACGCATCCAACGCTACCATCAACAAAGGGACTACCCCGGCGTAAAGGGCGTGTCCTATCTGTCCACCCATTTGCGCTTCGGCACCATCTCGATTCGCCAGTTGGTGCAATTCGCCAGTTTCGACGGCGGAGAGGGCGCGATGTGCTGGCTGAAGGAGTTGATCTGGCGAGAGTTTTATCAGCAGCTGCTATGGCACTTCCCTGATATCGCCGCTCACAGCTTCAAGCCGCAATACCGAGACCTTCCCTTTCCCAACCGCCAGGACTGGCTGGAAAGCTGGCAAAAAGGACTAAGTGGTTATCCGTTGATTGATGCGGCCATGCGACAACTGAACCAAACCGGCTATATGCACAACCGGCTGCGCATGATCGCCGCCAGTTTTCTGGTCAAGGATTTGCTGATTGACTGGCGTCTGGGCGAACGCTATTTCGCGGAGAAGCTGCTGGACTTCGACCTGGCCTCGAACAACGGCGGCTGGCAATGGGCGGCCTCCACCGGCTGCGACGCGCAACCCTATTTCCGCATCTTCAACCCGGTGACGCAATCGCAGAAATTCGATCCGGACGGCCGCTTCATCCGTCGCTACGTGCCGGAGTTGGCCGCGCTCAGCGATCAGGCGATCCACGCCCCCTGGCAAGCCAAGGCGCTGCCGGAAGGCTTCGTGCTGGGCCGGGACTATCCACGCCCCATCGTCGACCACGCCGAGCAAAGGCAATTGGCGCTGGCTCTGTTCGGCAAGCAATGAAAAACGCCCGCATCCGCGGGCGTTGTTTCCAGCAAACCATTGACAGGTAAACGTCAGGGCTTTTTCTTGGCCGCCGGTTTGGAGGCTTCTTTCTTGACGCCGGCCACCGGTTTGGCCGCAGCGGCGGCGGGCTTGGCGGCGGCGGCGGGTTTGGCCGCGGCTTTCGGCGCGGCGCTGGAAGCGCCGCTGACCGCGATCTCGCTGCGCAGTTTTTCCAAGGTCTTGTCGCCAATCCCGCTGACGTTTTTCAGATCGTCAACGCTCTTGAACGGTCCGTTCTTGGCGCGGTAATCCACAATGGCCTTGGCCTTGACCGGGCCGATTCCGTTCAGCGCCTCCAGCTCCTGCTGGTTGGCGGTATTGATGTTGACGGCGGCGAAAGCGGTGCCGCAAATCAGCATCAGGGCGGCAAACAGGGCTAACAATTTTTTCATCATTGATCTCCTTGTGAGACAGGACTGGCAACCTCAACCGCGTTGCAGGATCAATTCTATGACGACCTTGCTGCCAATGTAAGCTAGCGCCAAGGACAGGAAGCCGGCCAAAGTCCAGCGAATCGCCACCCGGCCGCGCCAGCCTTGCAACTTGCGGCCGATCAACAGGCCGCCGAACAATAGCCAGGACAACACGGCGAAGATGGTCTTGTGCGTCAGCGCCGCGGCATGTCCCAACACTTCTTCGGAAAACACCACGCCGGTCAACAAGGAAACCGTCAGCAGCAAGAAGCCGACGCCTATCACCTGGAACATCATTTTTTCCAGAGACAGCAAGGGCGGCAATTGCTTGACCAGCGGAGAGGCCCGCTTATCGTGCAGGGCTTTCTCCAAAAACAGCATCAGAATGGCGATCAGCGCGCCGATGGCGAACAGGCTGTAAGCAAACAGGGAGACCAGGATATGCAGCACAAAAGCCGGATTGCTCAGGTCTTGCACCACGTGCTGGCCGGGGAACAGCAGGGCGAAGCCCAGCGCGGCCATCGCCAGCGGCATCATGAACAGCTGCAGGCCTTCCACGCGATAGAAGAAGCTGCAAGTCCAATAAATCAGCAGCATGATCCACACCATCACCGACAGCGCGCGGCCAACCCCCAGGGACAGCAAAGCGCCCTGAGTCAGCGGCAACAACACCGCAATCGCCTGCAGCAGCAGCAGCACGCCCAATAGGCTGTGTTCCAGCCGCGGCTTGCGCGGCCAGCACGCCAGGCCGCGCCAGTTGGCGAAGTAGTGCCAGCTGAAAACCCCGTAAGAGAGGATCAGCGCAATAGAAAGTACGAGCAGGAAACGGGTCATGTCGGGTGTTTTATCAAAACCGGGCGCAGCCCCGGCGGCTCGTGGTAAAATCGATAGTTTGAGAGTCTACACCAACCGGCAAGCCGTTGGCAGAAGTAAGGACGCACCATGCTAGACAACCTGACCAGCCGCCTGTCCGGCGTGATGAAAAATCTGCGCGGCAATGCGCGCTTGACCGAAGCCAATATCCAGGACGCGATGCGCGAAGTGCGCATGGCCCTGCTGGAGGCCGACGTCGCCCTGCCCGTGGTCAAAACCTTTATCGCCCAGGTCAAGGAGCGCGCGCTCGGCCAGGACGTGGCCGGCAGCCTGACGCCGGGCCAAGCCCTGGTGGGCGTGGTCAATGAGGAATTGACCAAATTGATGGGCGAGAAGAACGACGCCCTCAATCTGGCCGCCGTGCCGCCCGCCATCGTGCTGATGGCCGGCCTGCAGGGCGCCGGCAAAACCACCACGGTCGGCAAGCTCGCCAAGCTATTGAAAGAGACCCAGAAGAAAAAAGTGCTGGTCGTCTCCGCCGACGTTTACCGCCCCGCCGCCATCGAGCAGTTGAAACTGCTGGCCCAGCAGGTCGGCGTCGAATGGTTCCCGTCCTCAGGCGACCAGAATCCGGTCGATATCGCCCGCGCCGCGGTGGATCACGCCAAGCGCCACTTCTTCGATGTGCTGATGGTGGATACCGCCGGCCGTCTGGCCATCGACGAGGCGATGATGGCCGAGATCAAGGCGCTGCACGCGACGCTGAATCCGGTGGAGACCTTGTTCGTCGTCGACGCGATGCAGGGCCAGGATGCGGTCAACACCGCCCAGGCTTTCAATGAAGCGCTGCCGCTGACCGGCGTCATCCTCACCAAGATGGACGGCGACTCGCGCGGCGGCGCCGCGCTGTCGGTCCGCCACATCACCGGCAAGCCGATCAAATTCATCGGCGTCGGCGAAAAAGTGTCCGGCCTGGAGCCCTTCCACCCGGACCGGATCGCCAGCCGGATTTTGGGCATGGGCGATGTGCTGTCGCTGATCGAGGAAGTGCAAAAAGGCATCGATCAGGACGAAGCCGCCGCCATGGCCAAGAAGTTGAAGTCCGGCAAGGGCTTCGACCTCGAAGACTTCAAGGCCCAGATGCAGCAGATGAAGAAAATGGGCGGCATGAGCAATCTGCTGGAGAAAATGCCGGGGCAACTGGGCCAGATGGCCAAGGGCGTGCAGGGCGCGGAGGCGGAGAAAGCCATGCGCCGCATCGAAGGCATCATCAACTCGATGACGCCGCAAGAGCGCCATAAGCCGGAATTGCTCAAGGCCAGCCGCAAACGACGCATCGCCGCCGGCGCCGGCGTGACGGTGCAGGAGGTCAACAAGCTGCTGAACCAGTTCGAACAGACTCAGAAAATGATGAAGCAGTTCTCCTCCAAGGGAGGCATGATGAAAATGCTTCGCGGCATGAAGGGCATGATGCCCGGCATGTAAGCTGAAACGGGTGCCTGGCACCCGTTTTTCTTGATGTAAAAGGATTTCGATGTCGCTCGATGTTGCCGTTCTGACCGATTCGCGCCTGCTGCCGCCTGACGACGGCGACTGGTACCGCCGCCAGGTTCATCATGAAGACGGCCTGGTGCTGGCGGCGCTGCAGCGCCAGGGCTTGCGCGTCCGCCGCCTGGCCTGGGACGATCCGGACATGGACTGGGCCGACTCGGCTTGCGCACTGTTCCGCACCACTTGGGATTACTTCGAGCGCCTGCCCGCGTTTTCCGACTGGCTGGCGCGCGCGGCCGCTCAAACCCGCCTCTTCAACGAGATTGAGCTGATTCGCTGGAATCTGGACAAACACTACCTGTCCGAGCTGCAACAAAACGCTGTTCATACGGTGGACACGCGCTACATTGAGAAAGGCGCGCCGCAAACGCTGCGCCAGTTACTGGAAGAGCGGAACTGGGACGACGCCATCTTGAAACCGGCCGTCTCCGGAGCCGCCCGGCACACTTATCGCGTCGCCCCGACAAACGCGGAATCGCTGGAATGCGTATACGCCGAGCTGATCCAGCAGGAGACCATGCTGCTGCAGCCCATGCAACACAATGTGCTGAGCCAGGGAGAATTGTCCCTGATCGTCATCGACGGCCGCTTCAGCCACGCCATCCGCAAAACGCCGAAGTCCGGCGACTTCCGCGTGCAAGACGATCACGGCGGCCAGGTCCACCCGCATCAGGCCGACGCGCAAGAGATCGCTTTCGCCGAAGCCGCCGTGCGGGCGGTCCCTTTCGACGTGCTGTACGCGCGCGTCGACATGATTCGCGACAACCATGACCGCCTGGCGGTCATGGAGCTGGAAATGATTGAACCGGAGCTGTTTTTCCGCTTCCGACCGCAAGCCGCGGAGGAGTTGGCCGCGGCGCTCGCGCGCCGTCTGCGCTGAGCAATGAGCGATTTTGTACCGCAACCCGCCAGAACACCGGCAACCCACGTTTGGAACTACCCAGCATGAACCTGACCACGCTGACCGCCCTAAGCCCCCTGGATGGCCGCTACGCCGGCCAAGTCGAGGCCTTGCGCAATCTGTTTTCCGAGTACGGCCTGATGAAGTTCCGCATCAAAGTGGAGCTGGAATGGCTGAAGATGCTGGCCGCCGAGCCGGGCATCGAGGAAGTGCCTTTCTTCTCGGAGGCCACCATCCGTGAAATCGACGACGTGATCGCCAACTTCAACGTGCAACACGGCGAAGAAGTCAAAGCCATCGAGGCGCGCACCAATCACGACGTGAAAGCCATCGAATACTGGCTGAAGGAACGCCTGTCCGGCAATCCGGAAGTGATGGCGGCCAGCGAGTTCATCCACTTCGCCTGCACCTCCGAAGACATCAACAATCTGTCGCACGCGCTGATGCTGAAAACCGCGCGCAACACCGTGGTGCTGCCCGCGATCGACGAAGTCATCCACAAGCTGCAAAAACTGGCCCACGAACTGGCCGACACCGCGATGATGTGCCGCACCCACGGCCAGCCTGCGACCCCGTCCACGATGGGCAAGGAGTTGGCCAATACGGTCTACCGCCTGAAACGTCAGCGCGAACAGCTGGTGCACCAGGAAATCCTCGGCAAGATCAACGGCGCGGTGGGCAATTACAACGCCCATCTGGTCGCCTACCCCGACATCGACTGGGAAAGCTTCTGCGGCCGCTTCGTCACCGGCCTGGGCCTGACCTTCAATCCCTACACCATCCAGATCGAACCGCACGATTACATGGCCGAGCTGTATCAGGTCCTGGCGCGGGTCAACACCATCTTGATCGATCTGAACCGCGACATCTGGGGCTATATCTCGCTGGGCTATTTCAAGCAAAAAGTGAAGAAAGACGAAGTCGGCAGCTCCACCATGCCGCACAAGGTCAATCCGATCGACTTCGAAAACGCCGAAGGCAATCTGGGCATGGCCAACGCCATCCTGGGCCACTTGGCGGAAAAGCTGCCGGTATCGCGCTGGCAGCGCGACCTGACCGACTCCACTGTGCTACGCAATATGGGCGTGGGCTTCGGCTACACCATTCTGGGCCTCAAAGCCTGCCTGAAAGGCCTGAACAAGCTGGAAATCAATCCGCAGGCAATCGCATCCGAGCTGGACAATAGCTGGGAGCTGCTGGCGGAGCCGGTGCAAACCGTAATGCGTCGCCATGGCGTGCCCAACCCCTACGAGCAACTGAAAGAGCTGACGCGCGGCAAGGGCGGCATTACCCGTGAAACCCTGCATGCCTTCATCAAGAACCTGGAGTTGCCCGAAGCGGAGAAAGCCCGCCTGCTGGAATTGACCCCGGCCAGCTATATCGGCAAGGCCGCGGAACTGGCCAAGCGCATTTAATCTCGCCTGCGCGAGCAATAAAAAAACCGCCCTCACCCGGCGGTTTTTTTATTCAACGACCATTTAAAAAACGGATCGGCGCGAAAAACGAAAAACCCAGCTTTCAAAAGAAAGCTGGGTTTTTGAATTTGGTTGCGGGGGCAGGATTTGAACCTACGACCTTCGGGTTATGAGCCCGACGAGCTACCAGACTGCTCCACCCCGCGTCAGAGAGGTTGCATATTATACAAGCCCGCTTTGACTGTCAAGATATTTCTACCTTGAGCCAGTTCAGGCGCTCCAATTCACCCAGCCCAGCTGCCATGTCGCCAAGATCACCAAGCCAAAGACGATGCGGTACCAGGCGAACGCATTGAAATTATGGCTGGACACATAGCGGATCAAACCACGCACGGCGAAGAAGGCGCTGATGAAGGCCGCGACAAAGCCAACGCCTATCACCGGCACATCGGCGGCGGTGAATTGGTGCCAATGCTTGTACACATCGTAGAAGGTGGCCGCGAACATGGTCGGCACCGCCAGGAAAAAGGAAAACTCGGTGGCGACCTTGCGATCCAGGCCAAACAGCATGCCGCCGATAATGGTGGAGCCCGAACGCGACGTGCCGGGCACCATGGCGAACACTTGGGCACACCCCACTTTCAAGGCGTCCTGCCAGCTCATTGCGTCCACGCTGCTCACCCGCGGCACGCGCTGTTTGCGCTCAACCAGCAGAATGATGACGCCGCCCACCACCAGGGCCAGCGCCACCGTCACCGGATTGAACAAATAGTGCTTGATCGCCTTGATCGCGAAAAAACCGATGACCGCCGCCGGCAGGAAAGCCACCAGCAAATTACTGATGAAGCGCAGCGATTGGGCCTCCCGCCGCAAAGCCCCCTGCGCCACGCCCAGAAAGCGCTGCCGGTACTCCCAAACCACCGCCAGGATCGCGCCCAGCTGTATCACCACCTCGAACACGTCGGCATTGTTCTGAAAGTCGATCAGATCCCCGACCACGATCAAGTGCCCGGTACTGGAAATCGGGAAAAACTCCGTCACCCCTTCGACAATGCCCAGCAATAAAGCCTTGGCCAACAGCATCACATCCATGTCCACCCATCCCCCATCAAGGATTAATACGCACAAAAGGCAGCCCCAGGGCTGCCTTCTGCACCAAGCGTCTTGCTCGATTCTTATTTTTTCTCGGCTCGGGCTTTGGCCACCAGCTCGTTGATCACCTGCACCATGCGCTCCGGCGCCACCGGCGTCACCACGTACTTGCCGTTGACGATCACCGTCGGGGTGCCCTGGATCGCGTAATCGCGGGTCATCTTGGCCGCCTTGGCCACCTGCGCGTTCACGCCGAAGGATTTGTACGCCTGCATCACCTTGGCGGCGTCAACGCCCTTCTGCTGCTTCAGCCAGTTGGCGAACACGCCCTCGTCCGACAGGTTGACGCGCGACTTCACCACGGCCTCGAAAGCCGGGCGATGCAGTTTGTCGTAAGTGCCGGAGGTCTTGAAGGCGGAGAACATGCGCACAAAGCCTTCCATCGACTTCTGCCACACGATCTGTTCTTTGGAGAAGGCCACGTCGGCGGGCTTGCTCTTCTCCCAGGCGCTCATCGCCGGCTCAAGTTCCAGGCAGTGAATGCAATGGTAGGAGAAGAACTCGATCACCTCGACTTTTTTCGGATCCGCCACCGGCTGCGGCGTCGCCAGCATGGTGTAATCCTTGCCCAGCTCAATCGCCGCGTTTGCCAGGCCGCTGAACAGCATCAACGAAAGCAATAACCACTTTTTCATTATCGATTTCCTAAATAGAGGAAGAGTTTATTCCGCCTTGACGACCGTCGCGCCAATGCCGTCCTGCTTCAACTGGGCCTTCACCCGATCCACCTCGTCCTGGCGGTTGTACGGCCCCACCCTGACGCGATGCACCAGCCCCTTTTCCGGCACAGTCACCGACTGGATTTTGGCTTCCACGCCCAACAAGGCCAGCTTGGCCTTGAGGTTGTCCGCCTCGTCCTGATTCTGGAAGGATCCCAGCTGCAAGTAGACCTTTTTGGCCGGCTGCTGCGCAGAAGGTTCCGTCGCTTTGCCGTTCTTGCCGGGCACCGCATCCACCTGTCCTGGCAGGATCTTATAGAAATCAAAGCGTTGCTCGTCCTTGCCGGCGTCCTTGGCCGCCGGCGCGGCCGGGGCCGGCTTGGCCGGGGTTTCCGTCGGCATCGGCGGCGGAGCGGAAGGCGGCTCCTGAGCCGGCTTGACCGCCGGCGCCGGAGCGGCGGCGGTTTCCGAGGCGGCGTCGGCAATACGGGTGCCCGGCGCCAGCAGCTCCGTCGGCGGCGCGGAAGCGCCGGCCGCCTTGCGATCCAATTTCTCCAAGTTGCTGAACGGCGTAGAGGACTTATTCAGATACATGGCGAGGCCGACCGCGACGGCAATGCCGACGATCAGACCGATGACGATGCCCGCCACCATGCCGCCGCCTCCGCTTTTGGAGCTGGATGAGCGACCGCGGGAACCACGGGAGGAATTTTTTAAATCTCGATTTGCCATGCAGCACTTACGCTTTTAACTAATCAAATAGTTCAACAAACTATCTGGATTGATCAATTCTTTATTTATTGTTAGCCATTAGGCATTGCGGCGCGTCGTAATTGAATCGCCTGCAACACATGCTCCCGCATGACCATTGCCTGACCCTGTAAATCGGCAATGGTTCTGGAAACTCGAAGTATCCGATGATAACTGCGCGCAGACAAGCCGATCTTGTCCAAAACTTGCCGCAATAATGCCAGCGCCTCGGCATGAAAATCGCCAATCGCCTCCAGTTCGGCCCCGCTTAAGCCGGCATTCGCCTTGCCCTGCCGGGCCAATTGCAGACGATACGCCGTCTCCACCCGTTCGCGCACCAAAGCGCTGGACTCGCCGGCGGCCCCGCCCACCAACTGCTCCGCCGGCAAGGACTGCACTTCAACGTGCAAATCGATACGATCCAATAAGGGACCGGAGATTTTACCTCGATAGCGCCCCACTTGCTCGGGCGTGCAGCTGCATTTTCCGCTGAAATGCCCAAGATAACCACACGGACAGGGATTCATGGCCGCAATCAGCTGGAAGCGCGCGGGAAAACTGGCTTGGCGCGCGGCGCGCGAGATGTGGATCACCCCGGCCTCCAGAGGCTCGCGCAGCACTTCCAGCACCTTGCGATCGAACTCGGGCAATTCGTCCAGAAACAAAACGCCGTGATGCGCCAGGCTGATTTCTCCCGGCCGCGGATCGCTGCCGCCGCCCACCAGCGCCACCGCGGACGCGGTATGGTGCGGTGAGCGGAACGGCCTTACGCCCCAATCGTCCAGCGCGAAGCCGTCGGTCCCCAAGGAGCGCACGGCGGCGCTTTCCAGCGCCTCTTCGTCCGGCATGCCGGGCAAGATGCCGGGCAGACGCGCGGCCAACATGGATTTGCCGGTGCCGGGCGGCCCCATCATCAAAAGACTATGCCGTCCGGCCGCGGCCACTTCCAACGCGTGGCGCGCCAGCGGCTGGCCTTTGATGTCTTGTAGATCGGGGTAGTCCGGGGCCGAACGAGGCAAACCGCCTTCTGGTCGATACGGTACCAGCTCGGAGAGGCCGTTGAGAAAGGCGCAGGCTTCCACCAGAGTGCTCACGCCGTACAAGGACATGCCTTCCAGCACCGCGGCCTCCTTGGCGCTGGCCATCGGCAAGATGAAGGCGCGCCCCGCTTCCCGCGTCCGGCACGCCATCGCCAAGGCGCCGCGGACCGGCCGCAAGGCCCCGGTCAAAGCCAGTTCTCCCGCGATCTCATACTCCGCCAGACGGGGGCAACGCACCTGTCCGCTGGCCGCCAGAATGCCGATGGCGATGGGCAGATCGAAACGGCCGGAGTCCTTGGGCAGATCGGCCGGAGCCAGGTTGACGGTGATTCGCCGGGCCGGAAACTCAAAACCCGAGGTTAGAATCGCCGCGCGCACACGCTCCCGGCTTTCCTTCACCTCAAGGTCAGGCAGGCCGACAATGGTGAATGCGGGCAAACCGTTGGCCAGATGCACTTCCACCGCGACCTCGGGCGCTTCCAATCCTGCCAGCGCCCGGCTTGCCACCACGGCCAGCGTCATATCGCTAGGAGTGGCCGAGTTCTGATTGCGCTTCTACCGCGGCCTGCGTTTCCTCCGGGAATACCTGCGCCTCCAGGCGCGCCAGCTTCAGCTCCAGTTGTGCCAGCTTCTCCCGGGTGCGCACCAACACCTCCTGCTGCACGTCGAACTCCTCGCGCGTCACCAGATCCATCTTGCTGAAGGTGGAAGCCATCATCGCTTTGACGTTTTTCTCGATGTCCTTGGCCGGGCTGGCGGCGATGGTTTCGCTGATCTTGTTGCCGATTTCCTCAAACAGCTTTTGGCTCAACATGACGCGGCTCCTTATGAGTAAGTGATAACAGTGCAGAGTGTAGCAAAAAGCCAAGTCCGCCACCCGCCGGCGCGCACCCGGCCTAGAGCGATCCGGCCAGGCCCCTCCCCTGACGCCGCAGCGCTTGCGGCACCAAATCAGTGCGGCCCGCCGCAACCCCATGCACCGGGAAAGTGCCAAAACGGCCAGTACAGGCCTTTTTTGCGTTGCAACATGATCTTAGGGTTTTCTTTTGCGCCAATCAGGCCTGGCACGATTCATGCGTATCGACGCTACAGCAGCGCTCATCTCAAGCCACCGGATCATCAGACCCTAAGGAGCAGTCATGAAACTCGTTTCCGCCATCATCAAGCCCTTCAAGCTGGATGAAGTCCGCGAAGCCTTGTCCGCCATCGGCGTGCAAGGGGTCACGGTTACCGAAGTCAAAGGCTTCGGCCGTCAAAAAGGACACACCGAACTCTATCGCGGCGCCGAATACGTGGTGGACTTCCTGCCCAAGGTCAAGCTGGAGATCGCCATAGACGACGCTTTGCTGGATCAGGTGGTGGAAGCCATCGAAAAGTCCGCCCGCACCGGCAAGATCGGCGACGGCAAGATCTTCGTCTACGACCTGGAACAAGTGGTGCGCATCCGCACCGGCGAAACCGGCGCCGACGCGGTCTGAACCGCGATAGAGACACAGGGGAAACGACAATGAAAAAACTGCTCGCAACCATTCAGCTCGCCGGCTTGAGCCTGGCGGCTCCGCTGGCCTTGGCCGCCGCGCCGGCGGGTCCGGCGATTGCCGACGCCAAGAGCATCAGCGCCGGCGACACCGCCTGGATGCTGATCTCCACCGCCCTGGTGCTGTTCATGACCATTCCCGGCCTGGCGCTGTTCTATGGCGGCATGGTGCGCAAAAAGAACGTGCTGGCGACGCTGATGCAAAGCTTCGCCATCACCGCGCTGATCACGGTGCTGTGGGCGGTCATCGGCTACAGCCTGGCCTTCACCGTCGGCAGCCCCTATCTGGGCGATTTGAGCCGCGTGATGCTGGACGGCATGGTTTACCTGAAAGAGGCCGGCAAACTGGCCGTGCACCCGCTGGCCGGCACCATTCCTGAATCAGTGTTCATGACCTTCCAGATGACCTTCGCCATCATCACTCCGGCGCTGATCACCGGGGCCTTCGCCGAGCGGATGAAGTTTTCCGCCATGCTGGTCTTCATGGCCCTGTGGTCCTTGCTGGTCTACGTGCCAGTGGCTCACTGGGTCTGGGCGCCGGGCGGCTGGATGGCGGACAAGGGCGTGCTGGACTTCGCCGGCGGCACCGTGGTGCACATCAACGCCGGTATCGCCGGCCTGGTGACCGCCTTGGTGCTGGGCAAGCGCGTCGGCTTCGGCAAGGAGGCGATGCCGCCGCATAACCTGGTGCTGACCCTGGTGGGCGCGTCCATGTTGTGGGTGGGCTGGTTCGGCTTCAACGCCGGCTCCGCCGCCGCGGCGGACGGCCGCGCCGGCATGGCGATGGTCACCACTCAGCTCGCCACCGCCGCCGCCGCGCTGGCCTGGATGTTCGCCGAATGGCTCACCAAGAAGAAGCCTTCGGTGCTAGGCATTGCCTCGGGCGCGGTCGCCGGCTTGGTCGCCATCACGCCCGCCGCCGGCTTCGTGGACGTCAAGGGCGCGCTGATCATCGGCCTGGCGGCCGGCGTGGTGTGCTTCTGGGGCGCCACCGGGCTCAAGCACATGCTGGGTTATGACGACTCCCTGGACGCCTTCGGCGTGCATGGCATCGGCGGCATCCTGGGCGCGCTGCTCACCGGCGTCTTCGCCGTCAAGGAAATCGGCGGCGCGGAAGGCAGCCTTGCCGCGCAAGCGCTCGGCGTCGGCGTCACCGCGGCTTATTGCGCCGTCGTCACTTTCATCTTGCTGAAGCTGATCGATATCGCGATCGGACTGCGTGTCGCGGAAGACGAGGAACGCGAAGGGCTGGACGTGATCCTGCACGGGGAGCGCGTCGAATAAATCCGGATTTTCTTGTTGTGGTAAGGGACTTTGGGCGCCGCTGGCGCCCTTTTTTTGGAAAGCCGCCCATGAAAAAGCCGGCCCTGACGGACCGGCTTTCGCTTGCGGAGTTGAAACCGCTATTTGACGATGCGCAGGCTGGGGCGGCCCGTCGGCTTGGCCGGCGCATCCGGCTCGGACGGCGCTTCCGCCGGCTTGGCCTCCTCGTCGGCCGCCACCGGTTTCAGCGTCGGCGCGGGCGCTTCCGCCTCGCCCAGCTCCACCTCGAATCCCATGCCTTCGCCGGTTTCCCGGGCAAAAATCGACATCACATTGCCTATCGGCACCCAGATGTCGCGGGACACGCCGCCGAAGCGGGCGGAAAACGACAACCAGTCATTGTCGATACGCAGATTCTTGGTGGCCGACAGACCGATATTCAGCACGATCTCGTTGTTTTTCACGTACTCGCGCGGCACATCGGCACGCTCGTTGACCCATACCACCACATAGGGCGTGAAGCCGTTGTCGCCGCACCACTCGTGCAGCGCTCGGATCATGTAGGGCTTGGTGCTGGAGCTCATTGGCAATCCTTATTTGCGCATGGCCTTTTCGGACGGCGTCAGCGAGTCGATGAAGGACTGGCGCTGGAAAATACGCTCGGCGTACTTGAGGATAGGCGCGGAGTTTTTGCCCAGATCGATATTGTAATGCTCCAGACGCCACATCAAGGGCGCGATCGCCACGTCGATCATGGAGAAATCGTCGCCCAACATGAACTTCTGCTTGGCGAAAATCGGCGCGATCGTGGTCAGGCCGTCGCGAATGGCTTCGCGAGCCTTGTTCGCTTCCTTGCCGGTGGCGCCGGCTTCCAGCGCCTTCACATGGATGAAGAGCTCGTTTTCAAACCGGTAGAGGAACAGACGGGCGCGCGCGCGCATTACCGGGTCCGCCGGCATCAGCTGCGGGTGCGGGAAACGCTCGTCGATGTACTCGTTGATGATATTGGATTCGTGCAGGATCAAATCGCGCTCGACCAATACCGGCACCTCATTGTAGGGGTTCATCACCGCCAGATCTTCCGGCTTGTTATGGATGTCCACATCAATGATTTCGAAATCCATTCCCTTTTCAAAAAGCACGATGCGGCAACGCTGGCTGAACGGGCAGGTAATTCCGGAGTAAAGAGTCATCATGGCAGGAGGAAATCCTTAACTAACAATGGGTTGATTCAGCTGGGCATTCTAGCACTTTCCATCCACCAATTTCCAGCGCCGCATCATAAGCCAATGATTAAAAAGAAAAAAGGCGGATTTCTCCGCCTTGATCAAATCAAGCAACCGGGCTTAATGCACGTCGCGCCAGTACTCTTTCTTCAGGAAATACGCCAGCGGCAACAGCAACAGCGACAGGAACATCAACACGACATAACCGATCTGCTGACGCTTCACCTGAGCAGGTTCGCCCACATAGACCAGGAAGTTGGTCAGGTCCGCCATCCGCTTGTCGAACTCCACGGTATTGGCTTTGCCGTTCTCCAGCTTGGTCAGGGTGCCGGCCTTGATCAGCTCCAGCTTGTGCTCTTCGTGGCCTTCCGCGTTCTTCTCGGTCTTCAGCACCTGCTCGCCTTGCCACTCCCAGAAGATGTGCGGCATGCCCACCTTGTCGAACACCGCGTTGTTCCAGCCAGTCGGCCGGCTCGGGTCCCGGTAGAAGCCACGCAGATAACCATACAGGTAATCTGCGCCGCGGGAACGCGCGATCAGCGACAAGTCCGGCGGCGTGGCGCCGAACCAGGCTTGAGCGTCCTTCTTGTTCATCGCGATATTCATCGGATCGCCGATTTTGGCGCCCACCGGCAGCAGATTCGCCTTGATCTGCTCTTCGGTCAGGCCGATATCGGTCAGGCGGTTGTAACGCATCGCGCTGGCCGAATGGCAGGACAAGCAGTAGTTGGTGAAGATCTGCGCGCCGCGTTGCAGGCTTTCCGTATCTTGAATATTGATCGGCGCCTTGGGCAGCTTGGGGCCTTCGCCGGAAGCCAGGGCCGTAGCGCTGAACGGCAGCGCCAGCGCCATGGCCGCGATCAGGTGGCGGATTTTGCTTTTCATGAGTCCTCTCCCCTTTTTACACGTTCATGGCGAATACGGCGGCGGCCACCACGGTCACCACCACCAGCACCGCAAACCGGATCTGACGCTTGGCGTTGGTATCCGTCACCCGCGTCGGCACCGGGATGCTGCCTACATCGTTCTTGGTGTAGAACGGCATGCCCAGGAAGAAGACGAAGTAGACGAACGAGAGCACCTGCGCGATCACGGTGCGGGCATTGGTGGACGGCAAAGCGCCCAGAATGCCAAGACCGATGAAGGACACGATGAACAGGACCAGCATGAACTTGAACTTGGGACCGCGGTAGCGGATGGATTTCACCGGCGAGCGATCCAGCCACGGCAGGAAGGCGATCAACACCACCGCCGCGCCCATCGCGATCACGCCCCATACCTGGGTGCCCAGGAAGGACGGGATGGCGCGCAAGATGGCGTAGAACGGCGTGAAGTACCATACCGGCGCGATATGCGGCGGGGTCTTCAGCGGGTCGGCCTGGTCGAAGTTGGGTTTCTCCAGGAAGTAACCGCCCATTTCCGGCATGAAGAAGACAATGGCCGAGAACACGATCAGGAACACCACCACGCCCAGCACATCCTTGACGGTGTAATACGGGTGGAAGGGAATGCCATCCAGGGGAATGCCCTTGTCGTCCTTCAGCTTCTTGATCTCAACGCCGTCCGGGTTGTTGGAGCCCACTTCGTGCAAGGCGATCAGGTGAGCCACCACCAGCGCCAGCAGCACCAGCGGCACCGCGATCACGTGCAGCGCGAAGAAGCGGTTCAGCGTGGCGTCGGACACCACGTAGTCGCCGCGGATCCACACCGACAGATCCGGACCGATCACCGGGATAGAGCCGAACAGGTTGACGATCACCTGCGCGCCCCAGAACGACATCTGGCCCCAAGGCAGCAGATAACCCATGAAGGCTTCCGCCATCAGGCACAGGAAGATCAGCGTGCCGAACACCCACACCAGTTCGCGCGGTTGCTTGTAGGAACCGTAGATCAGGCCGCGGAACATGTGCAGATAGACCACCACGAAGAACATCGAGGCGCCGGTGGAGTGCATGTAGCGGATGATCCAGCCGCCGGCCACATCGCGCATGATGTATTCGACCGAGGCGAAGGCGACCGGAATGCCGGCGCCATTCAAGGTGCCGTCCGGCTTGTAGTTCATGGTCAGGAAGATGCCGGTAACGATCTGGATCACCAGCACCAGCATGGCCAGCGAACCGAAGAAGTACCAGAAGTTGAAGTTCTTCGGCGCGTAATACTCGGTGACGTGCTCTTTGAGCATCGACGATAACGGAAAACGTTCGTCCACCCAGTTGAGCAGCTTTTGTCCTTTAGTCATGTAGCCCCCTCAGCTTATTTGTCTTCGCCAATCAGCAGGCGGGTATCGGACAGATATTTGTGCGGCGGAATTTCCAGGTTCTTCGGAGCCGGCACGCCTTTGTAGACGCGCGCGGCCAAGTCGAACTTGGAACCATGACAGGGGCAATAGAAGCCTCCCACCCAGTCCGGGCCCAGATCGGCGGGCGCGATGTCCGGACGGTGGGTCGGCGAACAGCCCAAATGCGTGCAGATGCCGACGGCGATCAGCAGCTCAGGCTTGATCGAACGGTGCTCGTTCTGGCAATACGTCGGCTGCTGATCCATTTCGGACTTGGGATCCACCAGCTTCTCGTCCAGCTTCGGCAGGTTTTTCAATTGCTCCGGCGTGCGGTTCAGCACCCATACCGGCTTGCCGCGCCACTCGACGTTGATCTTCTGGCCCGGCTCGATCTTGCCGATATCCACCTCGACGGGAGCGCCGGCGGCCTTCGCCCTCTCGGACGGGAAGAAACTCATCAGAAACGGCGTCGCCACTCCGGCCGCCGCCACACCACCAACAGCGCTGGTTGCAACCGTCAGAAAGCGACGGCGCCCCGCATCGACTTGTTGTTCACTCATTACAGTCATCCTCAAACGTGGAAACCGAGCCCAAAACTGCCTGATTTTACCCGATTCCGAGTAGGGACTTGAAGCTTCTATGCAAATAAATTGGCCGAAGCCCTGCCTAGCCGCCTAAACCGGGTTGGAAATGTCTACAAATTCAACACTTATGCCATGAAGCTGAGCCAGGCGCTCGCCCAAAGCCTTGATGCCAAAACGCTCCGTGGCGTGATGCCCCGCAGCGATGAAAGCCACATCACACTCCATTGCCATATGATGATTTTGCTCGGACGCTTCGCCGGTGATGAAGGCGTCCACGCCCAGATCGATGGCTTCGGCGAAAAAACTCTGCGCGCCGCCGGTGCACCAGGCTATGCGCGAAATAGGTTTGTCCGCCCTGCCCAACAACAAAGCCTCGCGCCCCAGACGAGCGGAAACGTGTTCACGGAAATCACTCGCACTGCCGCCTCGTCGCCACGCCCCATGCCACAGCAAACCCTGTTCACCGCCCTGCCCCTGGGCCTCCAAATCCAGCACCTTGCCCAACATCGCGTTATTGCCCAGCTCCGGATGCGCGTCCAAAGGCAGGTGGTAAGCCAGCAAGTTAAGATCATGCTCCAGCAGCGTCTTGACCCGCTGGCGCTTCATTCCGCAAATCCGGGCGTCTTCCCCCTTCCAGAAATAACCGTGGTGCACCAGCACGGCGTCCGCTCCGCGCGACGCCGCGGCATCGATCAAAGCTTGCGAAGCGGTGACACCGGTCACCAGCTTGCGCACCGCCTGCCGCCCTTCCACCTGCAAGCCGTTAGGCGCATAGTCTTTGAAGCGCCAGGGCTCCAAAATCGTGTCCAGACTGCTCAGCAAGGCCTTCAATTCCATCACGCACTCCTTAACTTAATATATGCCCCGGCCTTATTTTGCCAGAAGCCAACGCATTTTAAGCCCGCAAAAGAAAAACCCCGCCGTAGCGGGGTTTTTCAAAGCCTAAGGAGGCGTTGGCTTACATCATGCCGCCCATGCCGCCCATGCCGCCCATATCCGGCATGCCGGCCGCCGGCTTGTCTTCCGGCAATTCAGCGATCATGCAGTCGGTGGTCAGCATCAGGCCAGCAACCGAAGCCGCGTGCTGCAGAGCGGAGCGGGTTACCTTGGCCGGATCCAACACACCCATTTCCAGCATATCGCCGTACTCGCCGCTAGCCGCGTTGTAACCGAAGTTGCCCTTGCCTTCCAGCACCTTGTTCACCACGACCGACGGCTCTTCGCCGGCGTTCTTGACGATCTGGCGCAGCGGCGCTTCGATGGCCTTCAGCACGATCTTAACACCGGCGTCTTGATCGGCATTGTCGGTTTTCAGGCTGTCCAGAGTGGAGCGGGCGCGCAGCAGAGCAACGCCGCCGCCAGCCACAACACCTTCTTCCACAGCGGCGCGGGTAGCGTGCAAGGCGTCTTCAACGCGAGCCTTTTTCTCTTTCATTTCCACTTCGGTGGCAGCGCCAACCTTGATCACCGCAACGCCGCCGGCCAGCTTGGCCACGCGCTCTTGCAGTTTCTCGCGATCGTAATCGGAAGTGGCTTCTTCCATCTGCTTGCGGATCTCGCCCACGCGCGACTGGATCTCGGCCGCTTGGCCGGCGCCGTCGATGATGGTGGTGTTTTCCTTGCCCACTTCAACGCGCTTGGCTTGGCCCAGCATTTCCAGCGAAGCTTTTTCCAGGGTCAGGCCCACTTCTTCGGCAATCACGGTGCCGCCGGTCAGGAAGGCGATATCCTGCAACATGGCTTTGCGACGATCGCCAAAGCCCGGGGCTTTAACGGCTACCACTTTCAGGATGCCGCGGATGGTGTTGACCACCAGAGTGGCCAGCGCTTCGCCTTCCACGTCTTCTGCGATGATCAGCAGCGGGCGGCCGGACTTGGCCACTTGCTCCAGAACCGGCAGCAGATCGCGGATATTGGAGATTTTCTTATCGAACAGCAGGATGAAGGGATTGTCCAGAGCGGCAATCTGTTTGTCCTGGTTGTTGATGAAGTACGGGGACAGGTAGCCGCGGTCGAACTGCATGCCTTCCACCACGTCCAGTTCGTTGTTCAGGCTCTTGCCGTCTTCAACGGTGATCACGCCTTCCTTGCCCACTTTTTCCATGGCATTGGCGATGATGTCGCCGATGTCGGAATCGGAGTTGGCGGAGATGGAGCCAACCTGAGCGATTTCCTTGGTGGTGGCGCACGGCTTGGCGATCTTGGCGATCTCACCCACCAGCGAGGCAACGGCCTTGTCGATGCCGCGCTTCAGGTCCATCGGGTTCATGCCGGCGGCAACGTACTTCATGCCCTCCAACACGATGGCTTGAGCCAGCACGGTGGCGGTGGTGGTGCCGTCGCCGGCCACGTCGGAAGTCTTGGAAGCGACTTCTTTCACCATCTGCGCGCCCATGTTCTCGAACTTGTCCTTCAGTTCGATTTCCTTGGCGACGGATACGCCGTCCTTGGTGATGGTCGGCGCGCCGAAGGAGCGGTCCAGCACCACGTTGCGGCCTTTCGGGCCCAGAGTCACTTTAACGGCATCAGCCAGAATGTTGACGCCGGTTACCATCTTGGCACGAGCGGAATCACCAAACTTTACGTCTTTAGCAGCCATTCTTTAAATCTCCAGAATTCTGAGTAGGGAAAGTTCAGATGTGGGTCGGATTACTCAACGATGCCCATTACATCTTCCTCGCGCATCACGAGGACTTCATCGCCGTCAACCTTGACGGCCTGACCGGAATACTTGCCGAAAATGACTTTGTCGTTAGGCTTCAGTTCCAGCGGACGGCGCTCGCCGTTCTCCAGAATCTTGCCATTGCCTATGGCCAAAACGATGCCCATATCCGGTTTTTCTGCGGCTGCGCCCGGCAGAACGATGCCGGAAGCGGTTTTTTCTTCAGCCTCGAGGCGCTTGATAACAACACGGTCGTGCAAAGGACGAATTGCCATGGATCTCTCCTGTTACAGTGGCTGTTGAGAGTGGAAACCTGTGTGAGTTGAGGCGGGCGTTAGCACTCACCTGCTGCGAGTGCTAATGATAGGGACGAGCGGGAGGGTTTTCAAGAGCCTGCCACAGCAATTTTCTGCAAGCCCATAGTTGGGGATGGTCAAAGTTTACGGGAAGACGGGGGACTTGCTCTGACCGCCCCCTGCCGAGTCATAGGCGAGCGGATCTGCGCAGCAACATCCAACGCGGCGTACGGAAGCGGATGATCATGCGATACAACTTAACATAGGTAACCATGAAGGCAAGCACGAATCCAATCAATACCGGAGTATTGTTCCAGAAAAGCATAGCTGGAACTACTGATACGGAAGACAGAGCCCACAGATAGGGTGATGTCAAACTATTCCGCATGGTCTTATGATCAACATCTTTACTGCCAACCATCCAGCGGACAAGACGCATATAAACCAATTGATGCAAGTGCAGAGCATCCGGGTAACCAATGCGACGACCTTGCAAGAATTTACGACGATAAATCGAGAACATTGTCTCAAATACAGGATAAATGACACATAGAAGCGGAAACCAAGGGGAAACCTGCTCATGGCGTGCGACCAACAACACAGACACTTCTGCAATCATGAAGCCTACTAGATAAGCACCACCATCCCCTGCGAAAATAAGACCGCGCGGAAAGTTCCAGAACAAGAAACCGGCAATAGCCCCCACCATGGCGAAACAAATGCCCATCAAGACAGGATCTTGAACCTTGAAAGCCACATACGCTATCGCCAAGCAGATAAAAATTGATACCACTCCCGAAAGGCCGTTGTACCCGTCAATGATATTGACTGCATGTGCAACTCCTCCAACCGCTACAACAGTTAGCAGCAAGGACAGGAACCATAATTGCGACAGTAAACCATCCAGCATAGGGATATCCAAACGCTGGAGTCCAGCACCTAACATGAAATAACCCAAGGCAGCAGCGACGAACGTTGCTAGCAACCGCGGGAGCGGCCCAACCCGTTTCGTAACATCCTCAGCTATCCCGGCAGCAAATGCAGGCAGCGCCACAACTAACAATAGCAAAACCGTATTATCTTTTTGCAACCATGCTTGAAAACCACAAGCCGCAACCATGCCAACAGCAATCGGCACGCCACCAATACGTGGCACCGGCCTTGCATGAAATTTTTGTACGCCGCCCAAATCATGATCAGCAGAAAATCCTTCATGAAAATGGGAAAAATGTATCAAACACATACCGATAAGCAAGGACAAAAATGTAGCTAACAGTAGGATTATCAGCATCGATATATCTCTTCAGTATTTTGTCGGAAATTAATATTGAATTGCATTTCAACACTACAGCTACAATATAACATTTCAGACAAAGTGAGGTGCCTCACTTAGCGAAGCACCCCACCAGCTCCAAGGCTGAAAATGGATGCTCATTTAGCTGACAGCGCTGCCACAATTTGCTGCACAGCCCTCTCAACAGCGAAATCACGATAAAAGAGACTCCTACAACGATCGGGTAGACTTACGTCCACCTCAATTTGGGCCAGTAATTTTTCTGTCAACTGCAACAGCTCATCGACTCGGTTGCTTTCGCAGACTTGCCCCACCTGTTCACTACGAATTAACTGGGCAAGGTCGTTACCAGCATTGACGCTAGCCAACACAGGCAATCCACACTGCATATAGGTCAAAAATTTGCCTGGAATATTGTGAGATTTGTGTCGCGGATCCAATGCCACGATACCTGCACTACACTGCGCGTAGAGGTCGGGGATTTCATCAGGGTGGATTTCATCGAAGAAAATAACGTTGTCAAGTCGCCGCGCCTGAGCCTCCACCTTAAGCCGAGCCGCATCGCTACCACGACCCACAAATAAGAAGCCGACATCTGACCTGGGGCGCAGCTTCTCTGCCAAATCCAACAATATATCCATACCTTGAGCCACACCCATATTGCCGGCATACACCAACACCTTCCGCTTCCCAAGGGAGGTATCTTCAACACGGATCGAACAAGCAGTAAGAGCTGGCTTGTCAAGCCAATTCTGCAGCACCTCCAACTGGCGCCCAAATTTTTGTTGCCACCTATCAAAGTACCCAAGATTTCCAGGCGTTTGCACTCCAATCACATCGGCAATTGAATACTGATAGCGAGCTACCGCAGCAAAAAATTGATATGGTAACCCACGCCCCATCAAGCCCATATCCACCGCCCACTCAGGAAATATATCACGGACAATCAGGTAGCCTTTGCAGCCACTCATTTTTTTAAGAGCACGGGCCAAAGGCCCGTGGAAGATCGATGGTGCGTACCAAACCACCCCCCCCCAACGCTCATGGGCCAACGGACTTTTGCGTAACTGTCTCAGCATAGCAAATGGCATGACAAGTTCAGCTAACGTACGGCGCACGTAACCAATGTCTTTGGTACAGGGAGCTCTCAGGCGTAGC
Source organism: Chromobacterium sp. FG22 (assembly GCF_057809415.1). Classification (NCBI taxonomy): domain Bacteria; kingdom Pseudomonadati; phylum Pseudomonadota; class Betaproteobacteria; order Neisseriales; family Chromobacteriaceae; genus Chromobacterium; species Chromobacterium sp. FG22. The sequence goes on from NZ_JBMDJX010000003.1 coordinate 169,296, forward strand.
ACTTGTACGCCATTAAGCTCTTCCAGAAGCCAGGCCTCTTGTTGCCCTGCTGACGGTAGAATCACTGTTAAAACGTGGCCCTGCCGCGCAAACTCTCTGGACAAGTCTCGCAACTGTACCGCTCCAGAGGTTCGAAGCGGGGGAAAAGTATCTGCAATTAGTGCAATTCGCATTGATCTGGGTTCAATATTTTTTCCAAACCACGCGGTTCACGTAGTCTGTGTAGCTATGAATGATCCGCACCACCTTGTCACTAACGTTGGGCATGCTGTAATCAGACACTTGACGCAAGCTGCGAACAACTCCACGTGATTGGCCCTGCAAAATCGACAAACCTTGCCGCACTCGTTCCACTTCCAGGCCCACCATCATCACCGCAGCTTCTTCCATACCTTCGGGACGTTCATGTGCTTCGCGAAGATTAAGCGCCGGAAAATTGAGGATAGAGGACTCCTCATTGATAGTACCGCTATCTGAAAGCACTACCCTCGCCTGCATTTGAAGACTCACATAGTCGAAAAAGCCCAAAGGCTTCATCAGCCGTACCAAGGCATGAAATTTGGCACCGGTAGCATCTACCCTTTTTTGCGTTCTAGGATGGGTCGACACCACCACTGGAAGGCCATAATCTTCGGCGACCGCATTCAACACGGCGACTAACTTGGCGAACGATTTTTCAGACTCGATGTTTTCTTCACGATGCGCACTTACTACGAAGTACTGCTCCGGCAACAAATCGAGGCGATTCAGTACGTAAGATGCCTTTATCTGTGGCATGTAGTAGTGCAAGACTTCATGCATTGGACTACCGGTCTTGATGACCTGATCAGGGGGCAACCCCTCACGAAGCAGGTAGTCACGTGCGATGGCGCTATAAGTGAGATTGATATCTGCAGTGTGATCAACAATCCGGCGGTTGGTTTCCTCAGGCACACGCTGGTCAAAGCAGCGATTACCCGCCTCCATATGAAAAATCGGCACTTTGCGTCGCTTAGCAGGAATTACCGACAAACAACTATTGGTGTCACCCAACACCAACATAGCCTCGGGCTGGACCTGAGCCAGCACACTGTCAACAGCAGTTATGAGGTTGCCGATGGTGTTACCCGCACCGGTGCTGCCATCAGCACTATTCAGGAAAAATTCTGGCTTACGCACACCCAACTCATCAAAAAATACTTGATTGAGTTCGTAGTCGTAATTCTGACCTGTGTGCACCAGCACATGTTCACAATGTGTATCCAGTGCAGCTAGAACGCGCGACAAACGAATGATTTCCGGCCGCGTCCCTACAACTGACATGACTTTAAGTTTTTTCATATTCAAATTTTGCTTGCAACCGTATCAGGTTTCTCACGATCAAAATTCTCATTTGCCCAAAGCATTACCACCATCTCATCACTTCCTATATTCGTAATATCGTGCACCCAACCTGGAATTGTATCGACCACTTGCGGCTTGGCGCCACTTGTCCGCAGTTCAAACAACTCATTCGTTAACAAATGCCGAAAGCGAAACAACGCCTTCCCCTTGATAACAAGAAATTTTTCTGTTTTGGTATGGTGATAATGTCCACCGCGCGTAATACCAGGATGAGCCGTAAAATAGCTGAATTGACCACTATCCGGTGTTTTAAGCATTTCGACAAACATTCCACGCGAATCAGTGTATTGCGGCACTTCATAAGAAAACTTCTCGTTTGGAAGGCTGCTAACGTAGGTGGCATACAGCGCTCGAATTAAGCCCGTACCAACACGCTCAGTCATAAGTGTAGAACGGCAATTACCAAAAGCAGCAACCAGAGTCGCCAATTCACCCAATGTGATGGTGTATTCAGGGTTGACGGTAGCCTGTACATAACCCGATGCAGGAGCCTCTAATGAGGCCAACAAAGCAGTCACCACATCATCAACGTACACCAACCGTAAGTTGGCTGCAGGGTCGTTGATCCAGATAGGCAAGTCACGCGCAATGTTGTGGCAAAACGTGGCAACTACCGAGTTGTAATTGGGCTTGCACCATTTGCCGAACACTCCAGGAAGCCGAAAAACCACGCAGGGATTACCGATTGTCTGACTAAGCGTATGAACTACCCCTTCTGCGGCTAACTTGCTACGCCCATAAGGGTTATCATATTCAGCTTGTATTGAGGATGCCAATACTAAAGGCAAACGACGACCAGTTCTCTTGTATTCTGCCCGTAAAGCACCACAGAGTGCCGCGGTCAATTCCGTGTTTCCTTGAGTAAAAGCGGAAACATCAACGGGGCGGTTCTCTCCTGCCAAGTGAATAACAGCATCAGACTGCTCAATCAGAACAGACAAACTAGCAGTACTGTCGCCACGAACAAATGTACTGATTTCAACATCTGGCAGCTCCCTCATTCGAGCAACAAGGTTCTTACCAATGAATCCATTGGCACCGGTGACTAGAATCCGGCGCTTAATCTTCTTCATCTCATCACTCCTCTGCCTCTGCCTGCTCGCCACTCAACGTAGCTTGAAGGAATCGTAGCTTCATCAACAGCGCCTGCATACCAAGAACATCAAGACGAGTGGTATTATGAGAGTTGTATTCAACCGCTTCAGAAATTTTTAGCTCACCTTGCTCCACAAACTTGCCATAGTTCAAGTCACGTAAATCTGGAGGCACACAGTAATACCCCCCGAGATCCTGAGCCGCAACCATCTCCTCACGGCTAAGCAAAACCTCGAATAACTTTTCACCGTGACGGGTACCAATAATGTTGATAGGGTAATTCGGAACATTAAGCACCTCGGTCAGTGCTTTTGCTAGCAGCTCAATAGTAGCAGCAGGCGCTTTTTGGACAAATATCTCACCTGGCTGGCCATGCTTAAAGGCAAACAAAACCAAGTCAACTGCATCATCAAGCGTCATCATAAACCGGGTCATAGCCGGATCAGTGATGGTAATAGGAAGACCAGCGCGGATCTGATTAGTAAAGAGCGGAATTACCGAGCCACGCGAACACATCACATTGCCATAACGGGTGACATTGATAATAGTTCCACTGCTGCTACGAGACTTAGCTACTGCAACCTTCTCCATCATCGCCTTGCTAATACCCATGGCATTGATGGGGTACACTGCTTTATCAGTACTAAGCACCACCACTCGTTTAACAGCACAGTTGATTGCAGCCTCTAATACGTTTTCAGTTCCCAGTATATTTGTTTTGACAGCTTCAAGCGGGTGAAACTCACAGGAAGGAACCTGCTTGAGTGCTGCTGCGTGGAAGATAAAATCAACACCACGCGTCGCATTCAAAACAGATTGGTAATCACGCACATCTCCAATGTAAAACTTCAGCTTTGAGTTACTGAACTTCTTGCGAATATCATCCTGCTTTTTCTCATCACGACTAAAAATACGAATTTCACGCAATCCAGAATCAAGAAAGCGGCGTAGCACCGCATTACCAAATGAGCCGGTACCACCAGTGATAAGCAACGTTTTGTCGTTAAACATTTAGACCTTTCGATTAGATACACCATGTCGAATGATCGACACACTCAATTAAGCAACGCTTCTATCTGAAATGACTGTTATTTGCAAAACCCAAAAACAATGCATCACCATCACTCAAAAAAAACACCCAAAAAATATCTTAAACCTCTATTTGACAGCGAATACAAAGCCCACTAATGCCTTGCACCACGAGACAAAAAAAAGATACTTAGAATTAAGAAAGCTGACGAGGTACCGATAAATAAAGAACTTTGCATGGGCGTCACCAACCAAGCCATTACCCCCACCACCACCACCAAGTGCAGGTCTTTTTCATAGTTTGAAAAAAACATTCGCACAACATAAAAAACATAAGTCACTACGATCAATAAAAATCCCAAAAACCCAAATTGCATAAGCATTGCCAAGTATTCCAACTCATAATGCCAAAGAAGCCCCGGGTCTCTTACATAATTATATATATATCCACCCATTCCAATACCCCAAAATGGATGATCAACAAAAATCCTCAAAATATATTGAGATTGCTCAATTCTGATACCATCGGACTCGGACTGAACCTGCCCTACGAATCTTTCAGTTAAATTCAAAAAAATATTTTCAATAGATATAATATTCGCACTCACCAGAATTAACATCAACGCACCCAAACCCAAAATTGTACTTCCTGGCTTTTTTCTAATGGCACGCCACACCATATACGCACTAATTAATGCAAAAAACATCATAAAATACCGACTATATGATACCAAAACAAATACAAGGGCAAGCAGCCATGCCAAGGCAACCTTTAACCCAGAATGTTTTCTTACATAAAAGAGAAAAATCACCAAAAAACTCACATCACCAGTATTCTGTATTCGAGGCAACACCCCCATAAAACCACCGAACACATTAACATCATAAGATGCAGAACCAAAAAAATTCTGCATTGTATCATTAATAAAACCGGCTGAGAACACACCAAGCATTGCAGAGATAGCAATAACGACCTTAATCAAAAATCCTAACATGGCGGTAATATAAACCACTCTCTCCAATCTTTCCGACCTAAGCAGCCCATTGTCGTAAAGCACAAAAGCCACTACAACCACTAGAAAAGAAGAAACCATAGATCCCGCTTGACTTAGAACTGACGAATCAAAACCATTAAATACTCCGATCAAACAAGACAAAAAAACCCCAAAAGACAAAACAATCAACGACCATGCGTATCTAACTACAATATAATTTTTAATCAACAATGCAAATGTAGATATAAAAATAAAAAATATCAATACTGTACTCTTTACAGGCACAGGCCCAATATACGCAGCACCCGCTGCAAAGAACAACATCCAAATACATAGCACAAACTCAATCAACAACGGCAATAAATTATTATTCTTACTCACCATTGACCCATCATAACACCTATCGAAATCTCCAGAGTGAGTCTGGACAGCTTCTGAGTTCATACAATCCATCCTATTATGAACAATTCATTTTATGTAGGAATACCTAACATAGATTATACGATTACTCGAAAAACATACTTCCACAGCATGCACCGAATTTAACAAGAAAGACCTTCAGATACTTTCACGACAACATTGAATCTCTTTGGGCGACAAATTCTCGCTTAAAGCACTACTGCACGCATCAGAAGACAATAACCTCACCCCAAACACTCCAAAATCACCATCATCGCAAAATACTCGCACAGTTGAAATTACATACAGAACATCGCGAGCACATCCAGATGTGGGCAAGCCCTTTAGCGATGATGTGATTGTGCTGCAGCAGATACCCAATTAGCACCTTCTTCACTCCGGCTTCTGTACTAGAGTCCGATCTTGCTCAAGTTATGCTTTGCAAGCTACTGATTGATAGCTCTTATCACGAAAACGCCCTGACTCATATTGCAAACATAGAAATACTATCGAAATACTAGCAGTCATACGTGCCGCTGGCCTCAACCCCAAGCTTGCAGATCAGCTTGAATCTGTTGTCTACATTCAAGTCTGATTTGCCATGTATCGCGGCCCAAATCACACCAAAGCCCTGACAACATTTCTTAAGCCCCCACCCAAGTCGGCAGCATGGTTCCAAAAAATTCGAACCTTTGCTAACACAATTCTTGAGCAGTTCAGACCTCAATTTTACCAATCGGTGCCCCACCCACCTGCCATTAAAGCATCCGGCATTCTACTTGTCTGCGAGTTGTCAAGCAGTACTCAAACAGCGCTCAACACACACCTAATCGCCCCCTCTCACTACAAGCATACTTTTACTTATTGCACAGTGTGGCCTGCGAACTTACGACATTGCCTATCAAGCTTCCCTGTAAGTATCATCTGGTATCGCTTTCCGTAACACACTCAAGATCACGTGGGCCGCAATCCCATTTTAGGGCCTTGCTTTGCACAAGCCCCTACACCTCGCCAGTTGATGGTTACTAACAGATGACTCTATCCTGGATTTCCAGCAAGTACTTGCCGCCAAGATAGACATTTTACAAATCCTAAGCATTGAAAGATGTTAGTATTAGTGTGAACTGCTGACTCAAAATCACACAAACTACTAACACCATGACGCCTCGAACAATAAACTAAGTTCGACTAAGGAACTTCAGTGTTCAGAGAATCACCGACCGACACCAACCAATAAGTCAACTAACCTAACCTTAAATCTTGCGTAGTTCAATTGCATTGAATTTTTTGGCAGGCATCTGAGTGGTTGACGTGCGGTGTACTTGCATAAGCAAACGTCAATTCCTTATCAACGCTTTGGCTCAAAGATAAACGTCCAGAAAGTTACCCAAATCTTCTCGAACCAGAGCAAGCACCCAAAATTTTTACAGAGATGGCTCCCCGATAGGATATCTAGCAATATCTAATTTCCGCCCTACTTCCACTGCGTAACCAACATTTACCGACTTACCTGATGTGGAAATTCTAATTTGAAAACTACTCGCATCGCCTACCCCTACACCTCAGAGGGAAAACACGCCGTCTGATGAGTAGAGGCTCCCGATACAGACAATGCAGAAGGGATCAGTTGGTAGAGAAAGTAGTTTATACTCTGGCAGCAAAGTACGGCTGCTCACTAACAGCAATATCATTAGAGCGGCCCCTCTCGCCGCCGCATACACTTATAAATCAGTTATGCTCACCACCGGGGAGAATGCCAAAAGCAATCCTTCTTCAAAAGCACAAAGCATTTCCTAAATTACACAAGAACATGCTTCCTCACATCTTTAGGGCATGAAAAAAGCATTGCAATCTCAAAAGCAATTTCGGCACCTCACCAAAGACACCCCAACAGTTATTTTTATATGCCCCAGCTGGCAACCAATATATGTTTGGCACTGGAGAAACAACGAATGCTGGCGTACCTACATACTCTGAAAGATGTGCCGGCAAACTATCAGCAGATATCACGCCAACATAACTCGCCAACTCCATCGCAAGCACCTCAAATCGTCTCGGGATTACCCGCACAGACAGTCCCAAGCTGGAGTCTATAATCTCACCTTCCAATAGCAGTATCTCATAATCCACATTTGATTTTGAACAGGCATTAGTTATTTCCTTAAGCAAGGTTGCAGGAATATTTTTTTCAGCTACTCGACTAAATGGGCAAATCGCAACACGAAACACTCCATTGCCTCCGGAGCGCTTCTTAGAAACACTCCCGACATCAGACACAGGAATATGCTGACAAAACAAACGCTCATAGGCCGTATATATATTATCGGCACTCGGCAAATATAATGCGTCCCGTCCGCCCACAATAAACAATTCCCTCCAAGCTAGTTTCGGCATGACGAGCGTTGAACTCTGGTGAGCACTCTTCAGCGCTTTGCGTAAATTCCAAGCGCTGAATAGACCCGCAGAAAACCCACGCTTCTTTAAGTCAAACAATGCAGGGACATTCCCATCATTTATGCAAAGCACATCAACACTGCAAGATGGCTCCAGCGCTTGACAAAGGTCTTGTAGATAGGGACCAATTAACAAGCGGCACTGGGACTGCACACTAGCCGGCAAACGACGCACTGATGCAACAGCAATAGTCAGATCACCATAACCTTTAATTTGCACGAACGCATAACTTGGCTTTGAAATCATAAGCGTAGCACTCATGATTTTGGTATATAGCGCATTCGCCGGTAAGCGCTTACAAGGGGCCTGAAGATTGCTGGAGGCGCAATAGCAATCAGATAAAAAGCAAATCTCTTAAAATGATTTTTGATACGAAATTTTAAATATCGCTTATATTGACCAAGATCATAGCCCAATTCCGATCGCAACCTCATCGCCAAACGAAGCGATAGCCAGCGATATCGACGCTCCATTCCTAAAGCAGCTTTCTTCATAGACAAAGCAATTGATGGGCATTGAAATACGACAGCATCACACATTGCGCAAAACCCAAAGAATACACCGTATGAATCCCGCTTCCACGTAAAGGTATCGACCCCTTCAACTCGGTTGGCCACACAAGGCCTTGCAATGATCAAAACATCGTCACCGCTCTTGGCCAATATTTCACATATCCGGCCAACGTGGGAGTAGTAACTCCCCTTGTAAGGAATAGATGAACTTCCCGACCAAGCAGATCGATTAATTATGCATGAACCGATGAAACCGACTGCCCACAGGTAGCGCTGTATAAATTCAGCGCTATTCATCATGCCATCAGGTTCATCGAGAGCTTGTCCAAGACGTTCATTGTCCCCAACAAACGAGTAGTTAGCAAAGAGAAATGGAGAGATTTCATGCTGGAGTCTATCATAAACAAGCTGAATCGCCCCGGGCAGAAAATAATCATCTTCACCGACTAACCAGGCATAGTCACAACTGCAAATATCAACTGCTTTTTGGATATTATCGTCAATACCTAGGTTAGTTAGGTTACGATTAATGACCACTCGCTGACAAAGTGTCCGCAATTCCTCATAAACTGCTTCGTTGGTGTTATCTACCGAGTCATCTGATATGAAAATATGCACTGGGCGATCACCAGCTGAACTCAGCACAGATATAACACACCGTTTTAAAAATTCTGGCCGCTTATAGGTTGGAATACAGATACCAAGAGTTTTCATATTATTAAATTTCAAAATAAACGTTACGCCCACTTACCAATTCTTGATCAGCTCAGTCCAACTTCAAAATATACGGAATAGTGCTTACGTGAAAAGGATCTAGGACATTAAAGCTAAACATTCAACCAAGCCACACGCCGAACCAATAGAAAACCCTTCGAAATACTAATAAGCCAATACGCCCACGTGCTTACGCCATTCTCGATGAATCCGATTGATCACACGCCATGTCTGGTAAAAAGGTTGGGCGAACAAGACAGGGAAACGGCCTAATGGTACAAGCAATATCCAGAACAGCAACCTTGACCCCAACTGCCCCCTCATTGCCGGCCATGGATTTTCGGCAGTGTATGCAGTATTTTCTGCTTTTCTCGCCCCCCATATCCTGCCAGGAAGATATCGGGCTACAGCACCATCTATCAGAGCATGGGACAGTGGGCTTTTATCCCCCAAACACTCCTTAACAATCCGAGGAAAGTTAACTGAGAAAACTGACAACAATGGGTAGCCACCACTATTTTCAGTAGTTGCTAACACGCAACGATCTCTTACAAATAGAAAGGGCCCTTCCGTCTTAAGTGCTGGCAGAACCCAACCCAATTGAACAAGTGCACTTCCGTTAAAGCGGTCAAATGATTGTCCTTGAAGAACTGAATTGAGATGTTCGCGATCAATCACCATGCCCGAGATAAAGGTTACCCATATATGTAAAGCCTTCGCGAATGAGAGAGCATCGAGATCAGCAACGCGCAGTTCGCCAACCGACTCCCCCTGGTCAACGCCGCATACAGGGCTCATCCACTCGCTTTGCATGTAAACAAGGGCTGGTTGCCGCGTGCGTAGCAGATTCACAATACGGGCAATGACACCACGCTTGGGAAGATCATCATCTCCAATGATCCAGAACCAGCGGGTGTCCACCTTCTCGACGCAATGACAGAAGTTGCGTTCGGCACCTACATTGGTAGCGTGTCGGTAACTACGCAGTTCCGGCCAAGTCTCTGTGATGCGTGCAACAACTTGAGGAGTATCATCGGGCGAACAATTGTCCGAGACTTGCACGATAACATCTGCGGCAACTACGGCAGTTTCTTCACGTAACGCTCTTAAAAGAATCTCCAAATTGGCGCTGCGTTTGTATGTTGGGACAATAATCGTCAGCAGGGGCGTGGACATGGGAATCAGACTCGAGTTTGTAGATTCGCGTTGTGGCGTGCGCGGTATCGTTTGAACAGTAGAAAAGTCCATGGCAAAGCAACGCATGCACTAATTGCCGCATAACCAAACATCATCCGCGATACGTCTTCACGCAGAAACGATACCATGGCTACCGTCAACATCGCCGAAACCACAGACACTGGCAGCATGGGCTCCTCCCTGTGCGCACGCATATAGACCGCAGCGGCATACACCACCGTGTTGATGGTCGCAGCACAGGCAATCCAGAACAGTGTGGCCGGTGCTGCAATGCGATGGACCGCAGTAATACCAAGCTGAGAGGCAATGTACGTCATCAGCACGATCGTGAAGCCCAATAAACCCGTAGCGGCGGTGGAACGCAGCGCTACAGCCCGGAAAAGCTGGTTTAGTGCAGCAGATTCGCTGCGAGAAACGTACATGGCAAAGGCGGGCGTCTTAGCATTGATCCAGCTTAAACCAAGCGTTGTCACGGCGGAAAATACAGACATGGCCATACCGAGCCGGCCTGCTTCCGCAGCCCCGTGAGTAGAAAAGACTATTGGCGTGAAGATACTAAAGATCAAGTAGCCACAGGCCCAACTAACGGCAATGCGCCACTGCAATGGAAAAATATCGCGACGCCAGCAAATTGGAGACTCTCGCGGAGCGGGGAGCTTAAGCCACCCTCTCCTAGCACGCAACCAAAGTGGCGTACCGCAGGCAGCGGCAAGAGGAACAGTGATGGCAGCCCAAAGACCAGCTCCACTCATGAGTAAAACCCAGAGCAAACCATAACCGCACACAGACTGAAGTAGCCGCAGGTGAGCGACTTGCCCGACCTGCCCGACCCCCTCAATAACGGCCAGTTGCGGACTGAAATATAGGTTGATGGCGGTCAACACAACGGCACTCCCCCAGATCGGCCCCCACTCTCCAATAGGCAGAGCTTCACCGTTGTGCCCAAAGAACAACACTCCTGCGAGCCCACCAAAAATAACGAATAGCGCAGCCGCAACCGCATACCAACGACGCAGTAACGCGATGATGCCAGTCAGGCGTGCCAACCGGTCCGGGGCCCCACTAACTTTACCATTGTCATGGAAGGTAAGATGGGCCGCCTCATGCCCGACTAGCTGGATGATCACCTGACCGAGGCCAAGCTCGAAAAATACCTGCAGGGCCAACAGACTAGCAAAGGTATAGTAATAGCCCTGCTGAGCAGGACTCAGCCAAAGCGGAAGCAGAACCAGCGTAATGGCACCCGCCAGAATGCCCCAGCCCCGAAACAGAACCGTCCGGAACACGTGCATGTCGACGCCCACCAGCGCTCTCAGACGAGACCAAGCCCCTACAGGGGGGGAGGCCGATGGCGAAGCGTGGGACTTCAACGCGCTTCCCCTATCGCTCGCCAAAAACCATCAGCCAAAGATAACGTACCCTTCCGACCGTACATGACAACCCACGACAGATCGTGCAGCAGAGTGCGGACAACTTCTTCCACAATGATCAGATTAGCGACGTAATTCACTATGCACCGATCTCCTGACGCACACGACGCATTACACCTAGACGACGAGCATGCCACAGCATGGCACGCTCAAGAGCAGCCTCGACCTCGAAGGCCTGTCGCAGCCCAAATTCCCTCTGCACTTTTCCCAAGTCAGGGAAGAAGTCGTGACGACGGCCAGTAGCGGCTGGCTGGCTCTTGTAAACAAGTGACGGAGTCGGTACGGTGCGGGCAGCCACCATACCCGCAACTGCGGCGTGACTGATGGGTTGAGCTCCACCAAGGTTGTAAATTTCTCCATCTTGTCCATCAACAAGAATTCGCAGCAGCCAACATGCCGCATCACTTCCATAGAGATAGCTGCGACGAGTGGCACCGTCTCCATGGAGCCTGATATCGTTGCCAGAGAGTGCATCGCGTATGAAATCGTTAGCCGCCCAAGGAGCACCCAATGGCTGATACGGCCCTAAGAAGGTAAAAGCACGGGCAGTACTGACTGGAATCCGGCATTGACTCGCATAGATGCTCACAAGATTCTCAGCGGCTCGTCGCGACTCAGCATATACATTATGTGCGCGGGTAAAATCCAAGACCCCAATATCCTCCTCACCCAAGGCTTGATCTTGCATCTGCCCACCCCGCACCAAGCCAGAGCTGAGATTGACGAAGCGCTGCAACAGTTCCAAACGCGCAGAGGCCGCCAATGAGTACGACATGCCACTTTGTATGGTTTCGTAAACCCGGAGTGGTTCCGATGCATGCACACGTGGATCAGCAATACCCGCTGCGAACAGCACCAACGTTGTCTCCCGCGAAAGTTCGAAGGAGGACCGCACATCCGCAGTTTGTACTCGCACGTCATCCCGACTGGCCAAGTGGGGATGAGCCTGACACCAAGCAGCAGCCGAGCGACCTAACAGATCCACTCGGACTCGCCCCCCTTGTTCGTCGTTCAATGCTGCAACGACTTCTGCGATCCACGTACCGATAAAACCAGTTCCACCAATTACGGCGATTCTGTGCTCGGCTAAGCGAGATACCAAATCCTCCTGGAGCCTTAAAGAGTCCAAACAGTCCCCACGGATACTCTGCTGCAAAACATCGTCATTCATGTTGCCCCCCCTGCTTACGGGACTGTCCAGCTTTAAGCGCCAGCGCCACTTCAAGGATCAAACTCTCCTGCCCTGCCACGGCCTTACGGCGACCTAACTCGAAAAAGATGTCTCGGGGATCGACGCCATGCTCGGCACCGATATGGTTGACCTGTTTAATGAAACCCGAGAACACCCCTGACATGCCGCTGACAATGCTGGTCGATGAGATGTACGGCATCGACTTGACCATCGTCTTCTCAGCCAAGTCGGCCGCATCAAGCATCTTATACAAGTCGATGCCCGTTTCGAATCCCATTTGCTGGAACACGGCCACCAAAACCTCAAGTTGTGCATTACCCGCGCCGGCACCAAAACCACGCGCACTACCGTCGATAATAGTCGCGCCAGCCTCCACAGCCGCAACTGAATTAGCTATACCCATGCCAAGATTATTATGCGCATGGAAGCCGACTGGAATGTTCAGCGCATCCACCAACGTGGAAATGCGACGTGTGACATCGCCGGGTAGATATGCTCCTGCCGAATCCATGATGACTAGCGCTTCGGCACCGTAGGCTTCCATTTTTCGAGCCTCATCCGCCAGAGTCTCAGGTGAAGCCATGTGACTCATCATCAACACGCCGTAGACTTCCTTGCCATGCCTGCGCACATATTCAATATGACGCTGAGTAATATCGGCCTCTGTACAATGAGAAGCAATACGGAACACATCAACGCCCAAATCCATCGCCATGGTAACGTGCCGATGGATTGTACAAAAGCCAGGGATTGCGTGAACCGCCATCTTGGAGCGTGTGAGGTGCTCACGAGCCGTTTTAAGAATGGTCTCATCGCTCAGGGCACACTCACCTACTAGCAGTGATGAGGCCCCAAGACCATTGCCATGTCCCACTTCGACAATCGGTACCCCAGCAGCGTTAGCTGCAGCACAGTATGTCGCAAAATGCTCTTGTGAGATCTGGTGGCGCACAGCATGGTTACCATCCCGTAGCGTCGGGTCGCTGATAAGAATCTTTTTGCTCATGACATTGACTCCATCTGCTGTCGAGCAATACGCTCGGCAATTCCAATGGCCGCACAGTTGATAATGTCTAGATTACCTGCATAACGCGGCAAGTAGTCACCATTACCAAGCACCTTAACAGTGGTCATGATCTTGCCTCCCTCAAGCGTGGGCGGAACAATCAACTGGTAACCAGGTACGTACTGGGTGATACGCTTCATCATCTCCTCAACCGAAGCCTGGATTGCAGGCAGATCGGGGTTAGCGATTTTTGCATAAATCGTGGTCTGCATATCGATGGGGGGATGCGCCGGGTTCAAAATCAAAATTGCCTTGGCCTGGCGAGCGCCACTGAACTTGATCAGAGCCTGTTCCGTTGTCTCAATATACTCGTCCAAGTTGGCGCGAGTAGCTGGACCAGCACTGCGAGAAGCAATGCTCGACACAACCTCTATGTACCCAATGTCATCCTGTACCGCCGCGATCGCGTTGGCTATCGGCACAGAGGCCTGCCCTCCGCAAGTGATCATGTTGATATTCTGCGTATGGCTGCCAATGATCTGCTCGGTATTGATCGCAGGCACACACAGTTCACCTAGCTTAGCGGGGGTCATATCTATGACAACCTTACCGAGTTTTTTTAGCACAGGCCAATGTTCTAAATGAGCTGCGGCCGAAGTGGCGTCGAATACGATATCAATATCATCGGCACGCTGGATAATAGCATCTAGGCCCCGATCCGAAATTGTCACACCCAACTGACTAGCCTTCTGCATACCATCAGATCGCAAGTTACGACCAACGAATAGCACACATTCCAATGCATTCGAGCGCATTACCTTAACCAGCAAGTCGGTGCCGATATTGCCGGTACCAAGAATGGCCACCCGCTGTTTTTTTGATGGGATCATAAGTTTCCGCCCGTGAAAAAAGGCTGCTATATTCAATCCAAAAGAAAACTTTCCACCGTACGGGCAAACCCTACCTCCAAAGAGATATCCGGTTGCCACCCCAGGTGTCTAGCTCGACTAATATCAGGTGAAGCTCTCGATAGCTGGCTGACAAGATACCCCGTATTGCCGACCTGACGTGGTTCGTGATGGACTTTTTGAACTCGTGATGGAAATAACTTCATTAACAGATGAGCCAAGCCCGCAATGGAAATCTCGGCATCAGGATTTCCAATATTATAAGCTGTACCTGTCTGACCCAGCAGCAATATGGAAAAAAAGCCTGCAACAGCGTCACTAAGATAGCAAAAGGGCCGGATAGCAGTTCCATCACTCTTGAGCACAATGTCACGCCTTGAGACAACGTCTGAAACGAAATCGGCGAAAACGCGTCCATCAGTCAGATCCATGCCAGGACCGTAGGTGTGAAATGGACGGACGATTTTTGCGGCAACCCCATATTGATGTGCCCACGAAACACACATGGTTTCCCCCAAACGCTTACTCTCTCCGTAGCAGGCCCTAACAGTGGTCGGATCAAGAAAACCATAATCACTTTCTGCCAGCAATCCATCCCCGCTACGGGGAACGCCATACACCTCACCACTGCTGAAAAACAAAAAGGATTCACTACTGCTCTTATACGCATGTTCCAGCATATGGGCTGTGCCAAAAGTATTGGCCCCCAAAGTCCCAACAGGATCGCTTCCATAAAATTTTGGACTCGCCTGGCTTGCCGCATGAATAACAAAATCAGCTTTAGCCAAGGACTCCGGCAACTGATTGACAATGTCGTGCGCAATCAGTTCCAGCCCTAAATTTTGCAAATGTCCCAAACGACTCATAGCGCGTTGCGGTGAACGCACCAATCCCGTTATTCTAGTACCTGCACCATTTCTATTACGTGCAGCCAGAACTTCCACCATATAAGCAGGAAGGAACCCTCCTGCACCAGAAATCAACACATGCTTACCATCGAATTGATCCCACGGTAACGGGTGCATCAATATCGACTCAATATCTTCTTGAATGATTCGACTCATCTCGAATCTCTTCAACGTAGTGACTCGGACTTCGGGTGAATGCCAACTAGCATTGCCGACCTCAACTCCGAAAGCGTGATGAGCGGCGACAGGTCCTCCAATGGCGGCGACACCAATGCGCCTTGCTGTGTCGATGCCACGGATAACTTCGGAACAAAAGGCTGTTCGGGGTGCATAAACACCTCACAAATCACCGGACCGTCAAAGGCTTGAACTTGAGTTAGCACATCATCGCACTCCTCCCACGTTCGAATCTGAAAGGCAGGTATATCGAATGCGGCGGCAACTTTGCTGAAATCTGGGCACGAAACGCCGGAGCTTTTACTTGTACCGACATAACCTGCCTTACTGAATAGGGCATTCTGGGTGTGCTTAATCATCAAATAGCCATCATTATTGAAAATGAATAGCTTGATCGGTAGATGATGATGTGCAATAGTTTGCAACTCTTGTAAATTCATCATCATTCCACCATCACAGTTCAAGCACATCACTTCGCCACGGTTGTTCGCAAAAGAGACTCCTATCGCGGCAGGTAACCCATACCCCATCTCGCCCAAACCCGTACTTGTCATCAGCCGCTGCCCCGGCTTGAACTTGAGCACTTGATGTCCGCATAACAGTGCAGTGCCCATATCCGTAACTACCACCTGATCTTCTTTGAAGAAGTGATTCAGACGCTCCATAAAGCGATAGGAGTTGATATAACCCTCGGAGTCTGCGTGCTCAGGACCAACCCACGGAAACTGTTCCTGATATTGAGCGCATTGCGCAAGCCACTCAGGCTTGATACCTATACCGCCCATAGCGGCCCGTCGAAGAGCATCGATAAAGGCACCGGCATCAGCATGAATGAATTCGCGCGCACGAGCCCCCAGCTTCGCGCCCTCGGCCTCATCAATGTCTACTACGTCGATCTGTGCACCTCGCGCGAGTTCCGACAGGTCATATCCCACCTGCGGAATTGCCATGCGGTTACCGATGGACAGAACGTAGTCGCTATTCTGCAAGACGAAATTGGCTGAACGCTGGCCATAAACACCCGCTCGACCGATAACTCGAGGATGATGAGAGTCGAGCATGTCAATGCCGGCCCAACTGACCAAGACCGGAATGTCTAGCTCATCGATCAGCGCGATCAACTGCTGTGTGGCTCCGGCCAAGCGGATGCCGTGGCCGAGCCACAACACTGGACGCCTCGCTGCACGTAGCGCCTCAACCACACGAGCCACTGCGTCATCCTTGGGCGCAAGCCTCTCCGATTGGTCGGGTTCGAAACGAGCCAACGACGCTATATCTATGCGGGTCGATTGAACACTCATGGGAATCTCAACCCATACCGGGCCAGGCCGACGATCCAGTGCGATATGGGCAGCCTTTTCAAGCTCATATAACACGTGCTCAGGCTCAGTCACACGAGTAGCATACTTGGTCACCTTCTCGACCATCTGCACTGAATCGTACCCCTGCACCCCCCACATCCGCAGAGGGTTCTCGGGAAAGCAGAATTTACCGTTCTCATTGCCCGCAATCACCAAACCGGGGATGGAGTCAGCCCAAGCCGAAACAACCCCAGTCACACCATTGGTGGAGCCCCCACCAGTGGTGAGCAACGCCGCAGCCAGCTTGCCGTGCGTACGGTAGTAAGTTTGCATCGCCATCGTAGCCGCCTGCTCATGGTGGACGCAGACTATCTCGGTGTACCCCCGTCGAGTGATCGACTCAAACAGGTGAACATTGCCAGCACCAATAATACCAAACGCATGTCGAATGCCCATCTGTTCCAACAACAGGGCAATCTGATCACTGACCTTAGCTTCGTCAATCATGTCTTGTCTCGCTCTATTGTTAGAAGTTAACGCCGAAGAACTCTTCCAGCTTGTCCGCGATGTAATCCAGTTGCTCTTGACCCAGCGCTGGGAAAGTACCCAACCAGAAAGTCTGATTCATTACGACATCTGTATTGAACAAATCACCACTCACCCGGAAGTTGCGACCAGCCATATAAGGCTGTTTCGTCAAATTGCCTGCAAACAGCAAACGCGTGCCAATCTTGTTCTCCTCCAGAAAGTTGATCAGGTCGGCGCGTTTCACCCCTGCGCTATCCTTCACGATCAGAGGAAAGCCAAACCAAGACGGCTCACTATTTGGCGTTGCTTCCGGCAGATGCAGGAACTGCTCGACGCTAGCCAGCCGGTTTTTCAGATAGGCAAAGTTGGCGCGGCGTTTGGCGATGAATTCTTCTACACGATCCATCTGCGCCAGCGCGCAGGCAGCCTGCATGTCGGAAATCTTCAGGTTGTAACCGAGATGGCTGTAGGTGTACTTGTGGTCATAACCATCGGGCAGATCCCCGCCGAGGTCTTTTTTCGTCCAACAGAAGCGCTTATCGCAGGTATTGTCTTTGCCAGGTGCGCAGTAGCAGTCGCGGCCCCAGTCGCGGAAGGACTCTGCAATCAGCTTGAGATCGGGGTTATTGGTGAATACTGCACCGCCCTCACCCATCGTAATGTGGTGTGCGGGGTAGAAACTCAACGTGGCGATATCGCCGAAAGTGCCGACCAGTTGGCCATTGTAGGTTGCGCCCAAGGCATCGCAGCAATCCTCCACCAGCCAAAGATTGTATTTCTTGCACAGAGCCGTCACCACTTCCAGATTGAAGGGATTGCCCAAGCTATGGGCCAGCATGATGGCTTTGGTCTTGGAGGTGATGGCTGCTTCAATCTTGCTGGCGTCAATGTTGTGCGTGGCAAGATCCACATCAACAAACACCGGGACGGCACCAAACTGGAGGATAGGGTTGACCGTTGTCGGGAATCCGGCTGCCACGCCGATGACTTCGTCCCCCTGTTTGATGGCACGATCTCCCAGCTTGGGACTGGTCAGTGCCGAGAATGCCACCAAGTTGGCAGAGGAGCCGGAGTTCACAGTAATCAGATACTTCACTCCCAGAAACTTGGCCAGCCGCTCTTCAAACATGGCATTGAAACGACCGGTCGTCAGCCAGCCATCGAGTGAGGCATCCACCATCAACTGCAGTTCTTTTGCACCGATGACCTTGCCCGAAACCGGAACTGCACTTTGGCCGGCTACAAAGGGTTTGGGCGCGTGGGCGATTTCAGCGTATTGCTGCACTAGCTCACTAATTTGCGAGCGGAGTTTATCGAGTTGCGGCTGGAAATTAACGGTAGATGCTGTACTCATTTTTTACTCTGATATTGTGTGATTTGATCAAGGCAACAAGCGCGCATATCTGCGCCGGACAACCAGGCCTGATGCCAGTCAGTAATGCGGGAAAGCGCCATTTGCAACGGCCATAGTGGCGACCAACTCAGGCGTTGCCGTGCTTTGGAAATATCCAACTTAAGGTAGCTGGCCTCATGCGGGTGATCACCCGCCTGCAAAGACCATGTCGCGCCCCGCCCCCAAGTTTCGCAGAGTTGCTCGACTATCCATTGAACGGGACGTGCATCTTCATCGCAGGGACCGAAGTTCCAGCCCTCCGCATCTGCTTGACCATTTTCGTACAACCGCTCTGCCAGCAGGAGGTAGCCCGACAGCGGTTCCAGCACATGCTGCCAAGGACGAATGGCATGTGGATTGCGAATCTGAACGGGTTGCTGTTTTTCCAAAGCACGAAGGATGTCCGGCACCAGCCTATCCAATGCCCAATCGCCACCACCAATGACATTGCCTGCTCGCGCCGTCGCCATGGCAATGCCTTCATTCTTGAGAAAGGACTTTCGATAGGCACTACTCACCAGTTCAGCACAACCCTTGCTATTCGAATACGGATCATAACCGCCCATCGGCTCATCTTCTCGATAGCCCCAGAGCCATTCCTTGTTCTCGTAGCATTTGTCAGTGGTGACATTGACGATTGCCCGAACACTGCCAGCCTTACGTGCAGCCTCTAAAACATGCACGGTGCCCATGACATTTGTGGCATAGGTTTCAACAGGCTGCTGATACGACAGACGAACCAAAGGTTGTGCTGCCATATGGATCAGAATTTCGGGCTGAAAGTCTGCAACTAACGCACAGATTTTTTCATAGTCGCGGATATCTACGACCTGATGATCCATGCCCTCAGCCACTCGGGCTACATCAAACAGTGCAGGTGTCGTGGGAGGCTGAAGCGCGATACCTCGCAGTTCGGCGCCCATAGCCTGAAGCCAGAGAGAGAGCCAACTACCTTTAAAGCCAGTATGCCCCGTCAACAGTACGCGTTTGTTACGCCAGAACTCCGGCCTGGTTTGCTGCGATATCACTTCGAACCCCATTTTTTCCAGGGGGCCTTGCCACTTATCCAGAGTTCTTCCAGCAAGTGCTTGTCCCGCAGCGTATCCATAGGCTGCCAGAAACCCTGGTGTTCATAGGCCATAAGCTGCCCATCCTCAGCCAGCTGCGTCAACGGCTCTTGCTCCCAGACGGTACTATCGCCTTTGATATATTCCAGCACTTTAGGACTCAAAACAAAGAATCCCCCATTAATCATGGCGCCATCACCCTTCGGCTTTTCCTTGAAGCTCATGACTTGATTGCTCTGAATGTCCAGTGCGCCAAACCGTCCCGGCGGATAGGTCGCCGTCAATGTGGCAGCTTTTCCATGCTGACGATGGAAAGCAATCGTCGCTGAAATATCAATATCACTGACACCATCACCGTAGGTAAAACAGAAGGCTTCTTCGTCCTTCACATAATCAGCCACCCGGCCAAGGCGACCACCTGTCATGGAATCATCCCCGGTGTCAACCAGTGTCACTTTCCAGGGTTCGGCACGCTTTTCATGAACATGCATGCTGTTAGCTTGCATATCAAACGTCACATCCGACATATGCAAGAAGTAGTTCGCAAAATACTCTTTAATAAAGTAACCCTTATAACCACAGCAAATAATAAAATCATGTATGCCATGATGAGAATACATTTTCATGATATGCCAAAGAATCGGCTTACCACCCACCTCCACCATTGGCTTAGGACGAACAGATGTCTCTTCGCTCAGTCTCGTGCCGAGCCCACCTGCAAGAATCACTGCCTTCATTTTAGCCCTTTCTATTCGATCAATTACTTGCCGAGCACACAAAGGCATCGGAGTAAAACCGCTTAGCTGGTAATCCAGCATCTGTAAGCATTTTTTTGGCGCCGTGGATCATTGCATCAGACCCACAAGCATAGAGTGCCACGTTACTCCAATCAGACACCAAATCAAGCACCACATTTTGGATGTAGCCTATTTTACCGGCCCAGCCTTCATGCACACGAGACAGCACAGGAATATAGTTGTGCTCTCCTGCAATATTGGACATATCCAGATAAAAATCGTTGAGTTTACGCCCACCCCATAGCACCGTCACAGAATTAGGCTTTCTTTCAATCGGCAAATATGTAATTGACTCCAGCATAGCCTTAACTGGAGCAATGCCCGTACCAGTAGCGAGGAAGTATATATCGATATCCGCGATATCTCTTAACAAAAAGGTACCAAGCGGGCCATTAAGACGCAGAAGATCCCCCACCTTAGCCTGATTGAACCAGTATTGGCTCAGCACCCCCCCATCAACCTCGCGAATATGGAGCTCTAGCAGTTTTTCAGAAAAATTGGAATTGGCTAACGAATAGCTACGCCGCACACCACCAGGACCAATCACATCAATATACTGCCCCGGAATGAATTCAAAGTTTGCTGCAGGAGGGAGACGTAACAAAACCTTGACAACATCTGTGGCAAGTCTTTCCAGGAGAAATATACGGCAAGGCAAGGTCTTGGGTACGGGAAAAGCAATACCACCTAGATCATCAACTTCAAGCTCGATATCTGATTGAGCAGATCGCGCACAAGTCAAAATCCACCCTTCTTCCAACTCCTCAGGAGTAAGACCTGCTTCATCCAGCAAAGGAAATGTTGAGCCACTCAGGACCTTTGCCTTGCAAGTACTACAACGGCCAGTTCGACAGCTATAGGGAAGTCTTAACCCGGAGGCCGTTGCAGCATCCAATAGTGAAGTATTTCCCTCAACTTGAAACTGACGCCCATCTACTAGTTTAGCGGTTGTCACAGCAGCCATTTACTCCACACTGACATTGACGTCGTAACCATTTATATTAATCAACATATACTTTTGCATATTTTCACACCATCCAAAATCTGAACTCCACGTACAATAGCCCCCCTCCGCGCCCCGGCAAGCTAAGATGTATATTTTCTGCGAATTCAACATTGGCACCTACTCCACAATAACCTTAAAACCAAACAATACCATCTCACTCTGATATAACAACCTAACTTCGCTCAAATAATTGCAGTCCGAATGGCCGCCAAATTTAGACAGAAAAGCCAGTTCGAGCAAGCAATCACAAACAAATACCTGAAACACAAAAAATAGTAGCCGCTACAATATTAACCATGTTTCTTGTGCACTTTAATCATTTGAATTTCGACTTCTGACTTAAGCACTTCAATTTCAGCCCTCAGCGCCTCATACTCCTCAATCTTGCGCTGCAAGAAACCATGCGCAATAGCAGCCTTTTCAGCAATACCACTTGGCGTAAGAATATAGACGTAACCAAATTTATTCTTTGAATGACCAAAGTTCTTCATTTTCACCAAGCCCTTTTCAATCAGAGCCTTCAGGCAATAATTCAGCCCACCTACACTGATGCCTAGTCTATCTGCCAGCTCTCGCTGAGTGAGGTCCGGATTTTCTTGCAGGATACGCATAACTCTAAAATAGGTATCTTCCTGCAATCTTGCTTGGCGGCTGGTCATACAATCTAGACGTCTATCCAATATGAAAAAAACAATTCCAAATACGCGCCCATCATATCCCACTCTAAAAAGGCAATTTTTGACACGTCGAAAGTATGTTCTGTAAGAACTTGAACATTGTACTCAATATCATACTAAGGAGGCTACATTATTAGAGCTCCCCCACAAAGAGTTGACACGGATCTAGGTTCATTGCTCATTACGAGCCTAATGGACGATCACAAGCAAACACAAGGCATAACGAAAATAGTCTGAAGCCGCACCCGTTGCCACAAGCGAATATCTCAATGATGTTCATAACACAACATTATCAATGCGCAGCAAATCATGTACTCTCAGTCACTACTTCCTGCGACTAAACATCTAGGTATCCCAACATCCCTTCCGCCGCCTGTCGCCCGTCAAATACTGCTCTAACCACCAAGTCTGCACCACGAACCATGTCACCACCGGCAAAGATCTCGGGGTTTCCAGTCTGGTATTTATATGCACCATGCGCAGCAGCAAGGACACGAGCATTGGGAGCGGTGGCGATGCCCTGCCTTTCCGCCCATGATGCTACTTCCACTTGGAAACCGAAAGCGATGATAACTTGGTCGCATTCTACGATTGCTTCACTACCGGGCACAATCTCGGCGATACGGCGGCCTTTGAGGTCGGGTTCGCCCAAGTTGGTTTCGACCAAAGTCACAGCTAGGGCTCCACCTATCGTCGCTTTGATGGAAACCGGCTGCCGATTCCACAAAAACTCTACACCTTCTTCGCGCGCGTTGGCGACCTCGCGCTTGGAGCCCGGCATATTCGCCTCATCTCGACGGTAGGCACAAATCACGCTTTTCGCGCCCTGGCGTATCGCGGTGCGATTGCAGTCCATCGCGGTATCCCCCCCACCCAACACCATGACGCGTTTGCCTTGCATCGTGATCGGCTCTTCGCCATCCGGCAGCGTGCCCAGTCCTTGGCGCACATTATTGATCAAGTAAGGCAGGGCTTCCAACACTCCGGGCAAATCCTCTCCAGGAAAGCCGCCCTTCATATACTTGTACGCGCCCATGCCCATGAAGATGGCGTCGTATTGTTCCAGCAACTCTTCTATCTGGATATCCTTGCCGATCTCGGTGTTGAGCACAAACTCCACCCCCATGCCCTCCATGATCTCGCGGCGGCGCTTGATCACGGATTTTTCCAGCTTGAACTCCGGAATGCCAAAGGTCAGCAGGCCGCCGATTTCCTCGTAGCGGTCAAACACCACCGCCTTGACGCCATTGCGCACCAATACGTCGGCACAGGCCAGGCCGGCCGGGCCGGCGCCGATTACTGCGACTTTCTTGTCCGTCCACACCACCTTGGACATATCCGGCCGCCAACCAGCTTTGAAGGCCTCGTCGGTAATGTATTTCTCGATGCTGCCGATGGAAACCGCCCCGAAGCCGCCCTGGTTCAGGGTGCACGCGCCTTCGCACAGACGGTCCTGCGGGCAGACCCGGCCGCAGATTTCCGGCAGGCTATTGGTTTTGTGCGACATTTCCGCCGCCTCGAACAGACGCCCCTCTTCCACCAACTTCAGCCAGTTGGGGATGTAGTTGTGCACCGGGCACTCCCATTCGCAGTACGGGTTGCCACAGGACAAGCAGCGGCCGGCCTGGTCGGCCGCGTCCACGCTGTGCAACGGCTGATAGATTTCTTTGAATTCGATCTTGCGCACCGTGGCGTCCACCTTGTCGCCGGGGTTGCGCGAAAGCTTCATGAATTGGAAAACATCGCTCATGGTTGTTTCCTGTCTTGCTGGGCCCGTCGCCCGCAGGCGCCCGGGTTTTGAATGAGGTATCGGCGGAACGGCGCCAGGGCCGCCCCGCTCTGCGCGTCTTAGTCCTTGAGCAGGCTGTCTAGCTTGGCCGCCTTGGGTTTGACCAGCCAGAAGTAATCGACGTAATCGTCGAAGTTCTCCAGCATCGCTTTGGCCGTCTCGGAACCGGTCAACTCAACGTGCTTGGCGATCTTTTCCAATAGATAGGCGCGATACATGCCCATGGCTTCGCCGTTGATCAGGTGGATGTCGATCAGCTCGTTGTTATAGCGATAAGCGAATTTCTCATTCGGGTCGTAGACGAAGGCGAAGCCGCCGGTCATGCCGGCGCCGAAGTTGTAGCCGGTTTCGCCCAGCACGATAACGCTGCCGCCGGTCATGTATTCGCAGCAATGGTCGCCGGCGCCTTCGATGACGGCCAGCGCGCCGGAGTTGCGCACGCCGAAACGCTCGCCCGCCACGCCCGCGGCGAACAACTGGCCGCCGGTAGCCCCGTACAGACAGGTATTGCCGATGATGATGGACTCGCCCGCCCGGTATCCCGCGTTCTTGGGCGGATAGATGGTCACCCGGCCGCCGGCCATGCCCTTGCCCACATAGTCGTTGGCGTCGCCTTCCAGTTCCAGATGCAGACCGGACGCGTTCCATACGCCGAAACTTTGCCCGGCGCTGCCGCTGAACTTGATCTTGAGACAGCCGAACGGCAGGCCCGCCGCGCCGTGCACGCGGGCGATCTCGCCGGACAGGCGCGCGCCGATGGAGCGGTGGGTATTCTCGATCGGATAGCTCAGCTCCAACATCTGTTTATTGTGGATGGCGGACAAGGCGTCCTGCAGAATGGCTTCCGCCAGCTCGCCCTTGTCGAAGGAGGGATTGCTGGCGCTGACGCAGAAACGCGGCTCGCTGTCCGGCACCCGGCCTTGCGACAGCAGCGGCGACAGGTCCAGCTTCTGCTGCTTGTCGGTGTCGCCGGCCGTCAGGCTCAGCAAGTCCATCCGGCCGATCAGTTGCTCCATATTGCGCACCCCCAGCTTGGCCATCCACTCGCGGGTTTCGCGCGCGATGAACAGGAAGTAGTTCATCACCATTTCCGGCAAGCCGGTGAAGTACTTGGAGCGCAGCTTGATTTCCTGAGTGGCCACGCCGGTGGCGCAGTTGTTCAGATGGCAGATGCGCAGGTATTTGCAACCCAACGCCACCATGGGGCCAGTGCCGAAGCCAAAGCTCTCCGCGCCCATCATCGCCGCCTTGATCACGTCCAGGCCGGTCTTCAAACCGCCGTCGGTCTGCACCCGCACCCGGCCGCGCAGGCCGTTGGCGCGCAGCACCTGCTGGGCTTCGGACAGGCCCAGCTCCCATGGGGAGCCGGCGTATTTGACCGAGGTCAGCGGCGAGGCGCCGGTGCCGCCGTCGTAGCCGGAGATGGTGATCAGGTCGGCGTAGGCCTTGGCCACGC
Organism: Chromobacterium sp. FG22; assembly: GCF_057809415.1. Taxonomy (NCBI): domain Bacteria; kingdom Pseudomonadati; phylum Pseudomonadota; class Betaproteobacteria; order Neisseriales; family Chromobacteriaceae; genus Chromobacterium; species Chromobacterium sp. FG22. Next base: position 194,709 of record NZ_JBMDJX010000003.1, read on the forward strand.
CTGCGGCGATGGTGCCGACGCCGGGTTCGGCCACCAGCTTGACCGACACCAGCGCGGACGGGTTGACCTGCTTGAGATCGAAAATCAGCTGCGCCAGGTCTTCAATCGAGTAAATGTCATGGTGCGGCGGCGGCGAGATCAGGCTGATGCCTTCCTTGGCGTGGCGCAGCCGCGCAATCAGGCCGGACACCTTGTCCCCGGGCAGCTGGCCGCCCTCACCCGGCTTGGCGCCTTGCGCCACCTTGATCTGTAGCACTTCGGCATTGACCAGGTAATGCGGCGTGACGCCGAAGCGTCCCGAGGCCACCTGCTTGATCTTGGACATCTTCTCGGTGCCGTAGCGCGCGGCGTCTTCGCCGCCCTCGCCGGAGTTGGAACGGCCGCCCAGGCGGTTCATCGCGATCGCCAGCGCTTCATGCGCCTCAGGCGACAAGGCGCCGAGCGACATCCCCGCGGAATCGAAGCGCTTGAGGATGGCCTCCACCGGCTCCACTTCGTCGATGGAGATAGGCTCGCCCAGCGGCTGCACCTGCATCAGGTCGCGCAACATCGCCACCGGGCGCTGGTTCACCGCCTCGGCGTATTGCTGATAGGCCTGGTAATCGTCGTTCTGCACCGCTTTTTGCAGCAGGGTCACCACATCGGGGTTATAGGCGTGGTATTCCTCGCCGTGCACGTACTTGAGCAAGCCGCCCTGGGAGATCGGCCGCATCGGGTTGAAGGCGAAACGCGCCAGCTTGCGCTGATCGTCCTCGAAGTCGGCGAAACCCGCGCCGGACACCCGCGACACCGTGCCCTTCAGACACAACTCCACCACTTCCTCGTGTACGCCTACCGCTTCGAACAGCTGCGCGCCGCGATAGGAGGCGATGGTGGAAATGCCCATCTTGGACAACACTTTGAGCAAACCCTTGTTGATGCCCTTGCGATAGTGCTGCAAGGCTTCGTTGAGCTTGAGTTTGACCTCGCCGCTCTGCACCAGCTCGATGATGCTTTGATAAGCCAGATAGGGGTATACCGCGGTGGCGCCGTAGCCGATGATGCAGGCCATCTGGTGCGCGTCGCGCACCGTGCCGGTTTCCACCAGGATATTGGTCTTGCAGCGCAAGCCGCTGTCGATCAGCGCGTGGTGCACCGCGCCGGTGGCGAACAGCGCCGGGATGGGCAGGCGCTGAGGCGTCACATGGCGATCGGACAGCACCACGATGACCGTGCCCTCCTTGACCGCGTCCACGACATGCCGGGTCAGCGTCTCCAGCGCCTGGCGCAAGTCGGTTTCGCTGGGGTCGTAGCACAGGTCGAAGGTCGTCGCCTTCAGATAAGGCTCCGGCCGCGTGGTGACGCGGGTGAATTTCTCGTGCGACAGCACCGGGGAGCGCACTTCCAGCCGCTTGGCGTGCTCGGCGCTCTCCTCGAACATATTGCGTTCCGGTCCGAACACCGTGTTCAGCGACATCACCACCGCTTCGCGGATCGGATCGATAGGCGGGTTGGTCACCTGGGCGAATTGCTGGCGCAGATAGTCGAAGGGCGAGCGCACTTTCCGGCTCAGCACCGCCATCGGCGTATCGTCCCCCATCGAACCCACCGCCTCCTGGCCGTCCTCGGCCAACACGCGCAGGATTTGGTCTCGCTCTTCAAAGCTGATATTGAACAGCTTTTGCAAACGCGCCAGTTCGTCCTTGGACAAAGGCTCGACACCGGCGTCGTCCTCGATCGACAGCTCCAGGTATTTGGCGCTGTCCTTGATCCATTGCCGATACGGCTTGGCGCTCTTCAATTGGGCGTCGATTTCCTCCGGCAACAAGAGCTCGCCGGTGGCCAAATCCGCGGCGAACAGCTGACCCGGCTTGACCCGGCCCTTGCGCACCACATTTTCGGGCTGGTAGTCCCACACCCCCACTTCGGAGGCAATGGTCAGCACATTGTCCCGGGTCAGCACCCAGCGGGCCGGCCGCAGGCCGTTGCGGTCCAACATGCAGGCGGCGTAGCGGCCGTCGGTGAGCACGATGCCGGCCGGGCCGTCCCACGGCTCCATATGCATGGAGTTGAATTCATAAAAGGCGCGCAAGTCCTTGTCGGTGGAGTCGACGTTCTGCCAGGCCGGCGGCACCAGCAGACGCAGGGCGCGGAACAGCGGGATGCCGCCCATCAGCAGGCCTTCCAGCATATTGTCCAGCGACATCGAGTCGGAGCCATCGGTCTGCACGATGGGGCGCACCGCGTCCATGTCCAGATGCGGAGACGCCATGATGCGCTCGCGCGCGCGCGCCCAATGGCGGTTGCCCTGCACGGTGTTGATTTCGCCGTTGTGGGCAAGGAAACGGAAAGGCTGCGCCAGCTTCCACTGCGGCCAGGTATTGGTGGAGAAGCGCTGGTGGAATACGGCCAGGCTGGACTCGAAGCGGGGATCGTTCAAATCCAGGAAGAACTTGGATAGGTTCTCCGGCGTCACCAGGCCTTTGTAGGACAGAGTATGCGGCGACAAGGTCGGCAGATAAAAAAACGGGTCGTCCGCCTTATTGGCTTTCTCAGCCTGGCGACGACCCATGTACAAACGGCGCTGGAACATTAATTCATCCATGCCGAATGGACAGTTAACAAAGACCTGGACCATGGCGGGAAGCGAGGCCAAAGCCGCCTCCCCACAGGCGCTGTCGTCGGTGGGAACCTGTCGGAAACCTGACACCTCCAAACCCTGGGACTCCAGAAACTCGCGCAGGCGGCGCAAGCTGCGCTCTCCCTGTTCCGGATCGGGATGGTGGAACACCAGCCCGGCGGCGTACACTGGCTTCAGCGTCAATCCAGCCGCAGCGGCGACTTCGCGCAAAAAACCGTCCGGCTTGCGAAACAACAGGCCGCAGCCGTCGCCGGATTTGCCGTCGGCGGCCACCGCGCCGCGGTGGGTCAATTTGGCCAGCGAGGAGATGGCGGTTTCCACCAGCCAGTGACTGGGTTTGTCGTCAAGCTGGGCGATCAAGCCAAAACCGCAGCTATCCTGCTCGAAGTCCGGATGGTACAGGGTGCCCTGTAGCCAGCGTTGTCTGTCCATAGCTTTGTCCTGCTTATAATGTGAAACGAATGTTTCGATTCTAAGGGCAAGGAGCTTGACCCTGCAACCGGTTTTTGTGCACCGCATTAGACGATAAAAATCATCATGTTACAGTGATTTTTTTGATTTTTCGATGTCGAAAAATCGTGTTTTCACGGCGGATTAATTGTGATTTTGTGACGCGAACGTTCAATAAAACGACTGTCAAGCCGCCTTGTCAAGGACATCCAAAATGGCGATTTCAACCAAATTCAGTATATTGTCAAACAATAGCCAAATATAATGCCCATTCTGTCCCCCCACCCCGCCAATCAGGAGCTGATCCGTCACCTGGCCGAGCAGGCGTTTTCCCGCTCCGCCGGCGCCCCGCTGGTGGGCGGCAATCAGCTGGAACTGCTCTACGACAGCGTGGAGAACTTCCCGGCTTGGGAACAGGCCATCGCCGACAGCCGGGAATCGATCTTCATCGAGATGTATATCTTCGCCAAGGACGCGTTTGGCCTGCGCATACGGGATCTGCTGATTGAACGCGCGCGCGCCGGAGTGAAGGTCTGCCTGCTTTACGATTGGCTGGGCAGCTGGAAAACGCATCTGGGCAGTTTCTTCAAGCCCTTGCAGGCCGCGGGAGCGGAATTGCGCGCCTACAACCCGCCGTCTCTGACCGCCGGCCTCAGCATGCTGGGGCGCAATCATCGCAAGCTGATCGTGATCGACCGCCGGACCGTCTTCGTGTCCGGCCTGTGCATCAGCTCCAGCTGGGAAGGCCGTCCGGAGCGCGGCCAAGAGCCCTGGCGCGATACCGGCGTCAAATTCAGCGGACCGCTGGCGGCCGACGCGCTGGCGGCCTTCGCCGACAGCTGGGCCAGCTGCGGCGGCCCGCTGTCCGCGGAATGGCTGACGCCGCCGCCATTGGAAAACTGCGGCGCGGTGGCGGCGCGCCTGATCGCCACCACGCCCGCCACCGCGCAAATGATGCGGCTGGACTTGCTGATCGCCTGCTTCGCCCGACGCACCCTGTGGCTGACCGACGCCTACTTCATGGGCACCAGCATGTATCTGACCGCGCTGAAACAGGCCGCGCGCGACGGCGTCGACGTCCGCTTGCTGGTGCCGCGCTCCAGCGACATCGGCTGGATCGCCACGGTGTCGCGTACCCAGTACCGCCCGCTGCTGGAGGCCGGCGTGCGCGTCTTCGAATGGGACGGCCCGATGATCCACGCCAAAACCGCGGTGGCGGACGGCCGCTGGGCGCGCATCGGCTCCACCAACCTCAATCTGTCCAGCTGGCTGGCCAACCGCGAACTGGACGTGGCGGTGGAGGACCAGGCCTTGGCGGAAAAGCTGGCCGAGCGGTTCCTTCAGGATCTGGACCACGCCACCGAAGTGATCCTGGCCGGCCAGCGCCGCCGCCCGACGCTGACCAAGCCGCGGCCCAAGGACTATCACGGCCTGCTGCTGCCGCCGCATACCGCCGCCCTCAGCGGCGCCAGCGCCGCCGCGCGGCAAGCGGCGCGGATCGGCGACGCGCTGGGCGTGGTGGTGCGTGGCACCCGCAATGTCGACGCCAGCGAGGCGTCCGCCTTCCTGACCATAGGCATGGCGCTGCTGATCTTCGCCGGACTGATCGCCTTCTTCCCCTGGCTGGTGGCCGCGCCCTTGCTCTTTTTGCTGCTGCTCAGCGGCGGCGCCATCGTCGCCAAGGCTCTGGGCTTGTACTGGGCCAGGCGTGGCAAAAAACAACAGCCGCCGCCGGCCGCGCCGGCTGGCGAGCAAGATGGCTCGCCCCAGGACAAATTCGATTAAAAACAATCCGTTGACTTGGGCTGATGTCCCCAAGACATCGCCGCCGCATCGCGCCTGGCCGCCGTCAGGCGTTTTTTTCGCGGAAAAAATTTTGCTGCGCAACAACATGACAAGCAAAAGGTCTAAAATGCGCGCTTTCTTGGGATGTTCTCCAGGCCGGCAGACGTGCCGCCCGCGCAGACAGCACAGCGCGAGCCGACTACGGACCGCGGCGCAAAGCGCCCTGTTTTTATTCGCGCCTCAAGGCCAGCCTCCATGGCGGCGGCGGACCCCGGTCTGCCCGTGCGTACAGAACTGCGCCCCAACGCGCACCGAGTGACACCGCAAAGGGTTACAGGTGCCCGCGGCTTCGGCCCTCGCCCACGGCGAGCCGACGGCCCATCCGCGTCCCGCCCCCGCGCGTGTCCGAGTTAACAGCAACAAGGACTCAGGTATGCGTTTTCATTTCCCCATCGTGATCATCGACGAGGACTTCCGCTCGGAAAACACCAGCGGCTCCGGCATCCGCGAACTCGCCGCCGCTATGGAGGCGGAAGGCATGAGCGTGATCGGCTACACCAGCTACGGCGACCTGACTTCCTTCGCCCAGCAGCAAAGCCGCGCCGCCGGCTTCATCCTGTCGATAGACGACGAGGAATTCCACACCGAGGACGCGGCGCAGGAAGCGCTGGGCAAGCTCTACGGCTTCGTCGCGGAAATCCGCCGCCGCAATCCGGACATCCCGGTCTATCTATACGGCGAAACCCGCACCGCGCGCCACATTCCCAACGACATCCTGCGCGAGTTGCACGGCTTCATTCACATGCACGAGGACACGCCGGAGTTTGTCGCCCGCCACATCATCCGCGAGGCCAAGAGCTATCTGGACAGCCTGGCGCCGCCGTTTTTCCGCGCGCTGGTGGATTACGCCCACGACGGTTCCTACTCCTGGCACTGCCCCGGCCATTCCGGCGGCGTCGCCTTCCTGAAGAGCCCGGTGGGCCAGATGTTCCACCAGTTCTTTGGCGAAAACATGCTGCGCGCCGACGTCTGCAACGCGGTGGACGAACTGGGCCAGCTGCTGGACCACACCGGCCCCATCGCCGCTTCGGAACGCAATGCCGCGCGCATCTTCAACGCCGACCACCTGTTCTTCGTCACCAACGGCACCTCCACTTCCAACAAAATCGTCTGGCACAGCTGCGTGGCGGCCGGCGACATCGTGCTGGTGGACCGCAACTGCCACAAATCCAATCTGCACGCCATCATGATGACCGGCGCCATCCCGGTGTTCCTGATGCCGACGCGCAACCATTACGGCATCATCGGCCCGATTCCTAAGTCCGAATTCCAGCTCGACAACATCAAGAAGAAAATTCAGGCCAACCCCTTCGCCCGCGAAGCGCTGGCCAAAAACCCGCAAGCCAAGCCGCGCATCCTGACCCTGACCCAGTCCACCTACGACGGCATTATCTACAACGTGGAGGACATCAAGCATCTGCTGGACGGCGAGGTCGATACCCTGCACTTCGACGAAGCCTGGCTGCCGCACGCCGGCTTCCATGATTTCTACGGCGACTTCCACGCCATCGGCGAAGGCCGGCCGCGCTGCAAGGACAGCCTGATCTTCTCCACCCAGTCCACCCACAAACTGCTGGCCGGCATCAGCCAGGCCTCGCAGATCCTGGTGCAGGACCCGGAGCAACGCCAGTTGGACACCGCTTGGTTCAACGAAGCCTATCTGATGCACACGTCCACCAGCCCGCAGTACTCCATCATCGCCAGCTGCGATGTGGCGGCGGCGATGATGGAACAGCCGGGCGGACAGGCACTGGTGGAAGAATCGCTGGTGGAGGCGCTGGACTTCCGCCGCGCCATGCGCAAAGTGGACGAGGAATACGGCCGCGACTGGTGGTTCAGCGTCTGGGGACCGGACGATCTGTCCGACGACGGCATCTGCGACCCGGCCGAGTGGCAACTGCGCCCGAACGAGCGCTGGCACGGCTTCGTCGGCATTGAGGACGGCTTCAATATGCTGGACCCGATCAAGGCCACGGTGCTGACTCCGGGCCTGGATGTGGACGGCAGTTTCGAAGAGATGGGCATTCCCGCCGCCATCGTCACCAAGTATCTGACCGAACACGGCGTGGTGGTGGAAAAGACCGGGCTGTACAGCTTCTTCATCATGTTCACCATCGGCATCACCAAGGGCCGCTGGAACACGCTGATCTCCCTGCTGCAGCAATTCAAGGACGACTTCGACAAAAACCAGCCGATGTGGCGGGTGATGCCGGACTTCATCGCCCAGCACCCGCAATACGAGCGCGTCGGCCTGCGCGATCTGTGCCAGCGCATCCATCGGCTCTACAGCAAACACGATGTGGCCCGCATCACCACCGAGATCTATCTGTCGGAAATGGAGCCGGCGATGCGTCCGGCCGACGCCTTCGCCAAGATGGCCCACCGCGAGATCGAACGCGTGCCGGTGGAGCAGCTGGAAGGCCGCGTCACCGCGGTGCTGTTGACGCCCTACCCGCCGGGCATCCCGCTGCTGATTCCCGGCGAGCGCTTCAACAAGACCATCGTCGACTACCTGCGCTTCGCCCAAGACTTCAACCGCGAGCTGCCCGGCTTCGAAACCGATGTGCACGGGCTGGTGGCGACGGAACTGGACGGCCGCAGGGTCTACTGCGTCGACTGCGTGAAATGAGAAAGGGCGGCGGCGCTCCGCCGGCGCGCCGCCGCACAATTTCTACACAATAATCCTTAACACACCAGGCTGGCGCGCTCGCGGCGGCGTGCGATAATCGCCGCCATGATGTCATTGGACCGCCGCTACGCCCTCACCGCCTGGCTCTTGCTCAGCCTGGCGGGTTGCCTATGGCTGGGCTGGCGCCAGTTTGGCGCATTGGAACAGCGCTTCCGCCAGGAATCCTTCATTACCCTGCGCCTGCTGAGCCAGAAAGCTTCGCAACACGATGCGGTGCTGGCCACCCTGGCCGCCTCGGAACAAAGCCGTTTGCCCGCCGACATGCTCAAGCGCCTGCAAACCGCCATGCCTCAGCTGAGCGCCATCGGTTTTTGGCGACAACAGCAATGGCATGGCGATCCCAGCGGCCTGCGTCCGCCGCTGGCCTTGCTGTGGCAAGCCCAGCAACAAGGCCAGACCCTGCTCGGCTTCGACGCGCAACAACGCTACTGGCTGCAAAGCCCGGACGGCTGGGCGCTGTTGATCGACCCGTTGCGCATGCTGGTCCAAGCCGAACTGCCCGAGCCGCTGGAAAACATCTCGCTGCAATTGCGCGGCCACCGCATCGAACTGCTGCAACGCAAGGCCGGCGCGTCTGCCAATGATTGGGATCTGAGCCTGGACCGCAAGCTGCCCAGCGCCAGCCAACCCTTCCGCCTGTCCAGCCGCACCGCCTTGAGTTGGGACAGCTTGCCCTGGATGGAAATCCTGCTGTGGAACGCGCTGCTCGCCGCCGTCGCCGTCGCCCTGTACGCCAGACATAGGCAACGCGCTTCTCAACAGCGCCAGCAACAGCAGGACCGTCTGGCCGCTCAAGCCCGGCTCAATACCCTGAATGAAATGATGGCCGGGCTGGCGCAGGAATTGAATCCGCCGCTGACCGCCATCATCGCCAATACCCGCCAGCTGGAACGGACGCTGGACGAGCCCTCGCAACGCGAAGCCGCGCGCGACACCCTGCTCGCCACCGGCGCGCAAGCGCGCCGCGCCGCGGCCCTGATCAGCCGGCTCAGCCGCCTGCTGGCCCATCCCAAAGCGACGGACACCACGCCGCTGGATCCCGACGCGCTGGTGAACTCATTGCTGTTTCTGCGCCAGGCGGAATTGGCGAACCAGAACATCACCCTGGAATGGAATAATTTAAGCCCGGACGAATGGCCGCGCGCGGAACGCACCGCGCTGGAACAGATTCTGCACAACCTGGTGCAGAACGCCTGCGACGCGCTGCAGGAACAAGGCGGCCGCATTGTGATCAGCGGCGAAAGCGACGGCCACAACTACCGTTTCAAGGTCATAGACAACGGCCCGGGCATTCCCGAAACCATCCTGTCCAAGATCTTCCTGCCCTTCTTCACCACCCGCTCGCGCGGCATGGGCCTGGGGCTGCCGCTCTGCGAGACCTTGGCGCGGGCCCAAGGCGGCAAGCTGCACGTGCAAAACGCCGCCAACGGCGGCGTCATCGCCCAACTGATACTGCCCTGGGCCAAGCGCGGCGCCTGAGGCGGCGCGCGTCAAACCCGTTCAAAAATCTGCTGCGCTTCGGCGAGACGGATGGAGCAGGCCGTTAAAAACAAGCTCACAATGCTCATGAGCGCTCGCACATTTCGCTTGCGTTCTCTTCGCCTCGCCCCTGCCCGCAAGGTTTTGAACAGGCTCTCAGCTCTTGCTCGCCAGCGCCAGCCGCAAAGCCAGCCCGCCGAACACCGAAGCCAGCAGCCATTGCGGCAGCCGGCTGTTCCCCAGCCTGTCGCCAAGCGCGCGTCCGAAACGGCTGGCCGCCAGGATGATCGCCCCATTGATCAGCAGGCCGATCGCGTTCAACAAGGTCGCCAACACCATGATCTGCAGCGAGACCGGCCCCGCGGACGGATGCACGAACTGGGGAAACAAAGCCAACACGAAGAGCGCCATCTTGGGATTGAGCAGATTGGTAAGCAGGCCCTGGGCCACGATGCGCGGCATAGACTGCGCGCCCGCGGCGCCCGGCACGCTCAACGCGCTGCGGCTGCGCAGCGTCGTCCAGGCCAGATAGAACAGATAGGCGGCGCCGGCGATGCGCACCGCGTCGTAGGCCAGCGGCGCGTGCACGAACAACTGCGCCAAACCGAAGGCCGCCGCCAGCGCATGGCAATACGTGCCCAGTTGAATGCCCGCCAGGGTGGCGAAGCCGGCCTTGCGTCCCTGGCTGGCGCTGCGGCTGGCGATCAGCAACATATCCGGCCCCGGCGTCGCCGCCAGCGCGACGCAGGCGAGACTGAACAGTAAAAGCGTGGACAAATCAGGCATGGCGGACATTCCGGGCAAATACAAAGCGATATGATACAAGCCGGCCCGGCGGAGTCAAAGCCTCACTCCACCAGCGCCGCGCCGCGCTCCCGCAACAAGGCCCGCAACACCGAGCGGTGACAGCGCGCCTCGTCCTGGCAGTAACAGCCTATGGAAAAGTGGCTGCCGTGCGACAAAGCCGCCAGCAAGTCCAGCTCGCGGCTTTGCTCCGGCGCCTTCATCTCCGCGCGATACGCCCGCTCGAACGTCTGCCATTCGGCTGCGCTCTGCGCCGCCTGCGCCTGTTTCACCAATTCCGCGCTGGGCGCCAGGTTGGGAAACCACACATCGTACCAATCGCCGCTGGCGAAGGCCTCCTTGGGCACGCCGCGCGGCGGCCGCCGCACCGTGCCGATGCGCGTGCCCTCCTGCGGGTGACGCGGACTGCCCAATTGCACCACGCGTATCGTCATCGCTCGTTCTCCAAAACGGCGCGGCCCATGCGCCGCGCGCAACAACATTGTCATCGATGGCCAAGCCTGCGTAGACTAAGGGCCCGCCCCCTACGCGAACAATCCTCATGCAACACTATTCGCTTTATCTGCTGATGGCCGCGGCCACCGTGCTCAGCCCCGGCCCCGGCATTTTGATGACCCTGACCAATTCGCTGCGCTTCGGCCTGCGCGGCACCCTTGGCGGCATTCTCGGCACCGCCTGCGGTTCCTTCATCGTCGCCGGCGTGTCGGCCACCAGCCTCGGCCTGTTGCTGGCCGCGTCGGCGCTGGCCTTCACTGTGATGAAATGGATAGGTGCCGCTTACCTGTTTTATCTGGGCGTCAAACTGCTGCGCGCGCCGGCTTTTCGCTTCGATGAGATCCCAAGCCAGCCGCTCGGCTTTGCCCGGCGCTTTGGAGAAGGCATGGCGGTACAGCTGACCAACCCCAAGTCCATCTTCTTCTTTCTGTCCATCTTTCCGCAGTTCATCGACACTCAGGGGGCCTACGCGCCGCAATTCCTGCTGTTGGTCGGCACCTTCAGCGGCCTGATCATCCTGATCCACACCGTGTACGCGCTCACCGCGCAACGCGCGCGCCGTTGGCTGGCCAGCGACCGCGGCGGCAAATGGGTGAACAAGGCCGGCGGCGCGACCTTCCTGCTGTTCGGCGCCCTGCTCGCCAACTCCAACAGGTAAACGCCATGCGTCTGCAACTGGAGTCGCCGCGACAAGCCGATGTGCTGGCCTTGATAAGCCAGCTGGACGCATACCAGGCCGCGCTCTATCCGGCGGAAAGCAATCATCTGATGGACCCGGCGGCGCTGGAACCGCCACGGGCGCATTTCATCGTCGCTCGCGACGAGAAGCTCGCGGCGGTCGGCTGCGCCGCGCTAGTGCCGCATGAGGATTACGGCGAGATCAAGCGCATGTTCGTGGCGCCGTCTCAACGCGGCAAGGGCGTGGCCCAGGCGCTGCTGGCGCGCCTGGAGCGGGAAGCGCGCTCCGCCGGCCTGTCCGCGCTGAAACTGGAGACCGGCGTGTCCCAGCCTGAGGCGATCGGCCTATACCAGCGCGCCGGTTTCAAGCCCTGCCCGCCCTTCGGCGCCTACCAGCCCGACCCGCTCAGCCTGTTCATGAGCAAGGTTTTATAGGCCGCCCTGGGCGCGTCGGCTACCAACCGTTTTCCAACACCAGATGACCCGGCGCGCTCTGCCGGCTCATCCGGTAGCCCATCTTCATCAATTGCCGGTGGGTATCCTCCACCATGGCCGGGTTGCCGCAAATCATGAAGCGCGAGTTTTCCGGCGACATCGCCAGCCCCGCCGCCCGCTCCAAACCGCCATTGGCCAGCAAGGCCGGGATGCGCTCGTTCAACACGCCCTCCGGCGCGTCGCGCGTGACGATGGGCAAGTATTGCAACTTGTGGCCGTGCTCGTCCCACAAGGGGTGTTCGCTCAGCTCGGCGATGAAATCCTGATAACTGAGCTCAGCGGCATGCCGCACGCAGTGCGCCAGCACGATGCGATCAAAACGTTGCCACTGAGCGGGGTCTTGCAGAATCGACAAATACGGCGCCAAACCGGTACCGGTGGCCAACAACCACAAATCCTTGCCCGCCGGCAAGCGGTCCGCCAGGAAGAAGCCCATCGCCTTCTTGTCCAGCATCACTTCCGCGCCCACCTGCAGCTGCGCCAGACGCGAACTGAACTGGCCGTCCGGCACCACGATGGAATAGAACTCCAGATACTCGTCGGTCACTGCCGAACACATCGAATACGCCCGCCACACCTGACCGCCGTGTTCGCCCAACGGCAGGCCCAGCCTCGCGAACTGCCCCGGCTCAAAACGATAGGCGTCCGGCCGCCGCAAGCGGAAGCTGAGCAGATTGTCCGCCCAGCGCCGCAGCCACAAGATGGGTTGAACCGTGTACTTTTCTTCGATCGCTGTATCCATTGCTCGCCAATACCCAAGTAAATTACTCAAGTATTGTGCTCCAGATCGACGCCGGCTTCAAGCCTGCGCCGCGGCGGCGCTCAACGATAGGCGGCCAGCCATTCCTCGTGCAGCGTGGCGACCAGTTGCCCCGCCGCCAGCTCGCGGCCGGCCGCCACGTTTTCCCCGGCCCACAAGGACAGAAAATCGCTCAGCCCGGCCTTGGCCGCCGCGGCGCGCAAGGGCCCGGTCAAGGCGTTCATCACCGGATACGCCGGCACCAGGTCTTCCTTGTCGGCCATCAACTGCATATAACGGTTGTTCAGGCCGCGCGCGTAACGGCCGGAAAACGCGCGAGTCAAACGGGTGCCGCCGGGCGCGGCCTTGGCCAGCTCGCTTTTCCACAAGGCGGAAATGCCGGACTCCGGGCAACGCAAAAACGCGGTGCCCAACTGGCAGGCTTGGGCACCGTGGCGCATCGCTGCGGCGATATCGCGTCCATGCATGATGCCGCCGGCGGCGATCACCGGCAGCGGCTGGTTCTGCGCCAACTCATAGACCAGCGACAAAGTGGGCCGCAGGCTGTCCTGGGGCCGTCCGATGAAGGTGCCGCGATGGCCGCCGGCTTCCCGACCTTGGGCGCAGATCGCGTCCGCGCCCAGTTCGGCCCAAGCCAGCCCTTCCGCCATATTGGTGGCGGTGCCGATCACGTCTATCTTGGCCTGCTTCAAGAGCTTGAGCTGATGGCGATTGAGAATGCCGAAGGTGAAGCTGGCCGCCGCCGGCTTGGCCTCCAGCAGCGCTTCGAACTGGCGCGCGAACGGCTCGCAGAAGCGCTCAGGGATCTGCGGCGCCGGCAGCCCTAGCTCCCGGTGCAGCGGCGCCAGCCATTCCAGCGCCTGCCGCAAGGCCTCCTCGCTGGGAGCGGGATCGTCCTGCACGAATAGATTGATGCCGAAGGGCTTGTCGGTGAGGCGCCGCACCGCGGCGGCTTCGCTGAGCAGGCGTTCGGGCGGCAGCAGCGCCGCCGCCAGAAACCCCAGGCCGCCGGCCTGGCTGACCGCGGCCACCAAGGCCGGAGAGGTGGCGCCGCCCGCCATCGGCGCCTGAATCAAAGGGGTGTGCAACTGCCAGCGACGGCACAAAGCGGAAGCCATATATTTCCTCGATTACGCCCGCGCGGGCGTCGGTTGAAAGAATAGCGCAGTCAGCTCAGTCCGCCAGAGCCTGCTCCAGATCGGCCAGGATATCGTCGATATCCTCTATGCCTATCGACAGCCTCACCCCGCCTTCGCGAATGCCCAATTGAGCCTTCTGCTCCGGCGGCATGCCGCCGTGCGACATGGTGTAGCTGTGGTTGATCAGCGATTCGACCCCGCCCAGCGATTCGGCCAGCGCGAACAGCCTCAACCGCTCGGCCAAGCGGCTGGCCGCCGCGCGGCTGTCGTCCTTCAGCCAGATGCTGACGATGCCGCCGAAGCGACGCATCTGCCGGCAGGCCAGTTCATGGCCCGGGTGCTCCGGCAGCCCCGGAAAGAACACCCGCTCCACCTTGGGATGAGATCGCAGATAATCCGCCACCCGCTCCGCGTTGTCGCAATGGCGATCCATGCGCAGATGCAGGGTCTTGATGCCGCGCAGGGTCAGGAAGCAATCCTGAGGCCCCGGCACCGCTCCCGCCGCGTTCTGAATGAATTTGATCTCGCGGTGCAGCGCCTCGTCGTTGACGGCCGCCAGGCCCAGCAACACGTCGGAGTGGCCGGCCAGATACTTGGTGGCGGAATGCACGACGACGTCGGCCCCCAAGTCCAGCGGGTTCTGCAGATAAGGCGTGGCGAAAGTGCTGTCCACCGCCACTCGGGCGCCGTGCGCGTGCGCGATCCGGGCCAGTTCCGCGATGTCCACCATGCCCAGCAAGGGGTTGGTGGGCGACTCCAGCCACAGCAGCTTGGTCCGCGCGCTGATCAGCGCCGTCAGGTTCCGGCTATCGCTCAAATCCGCGAAAGTGACCTTGACGCCCGCCGGTTCCATCACCTTGCTCAGCAGCCGGTAAGCGCCGCCATAAAGGTCCGCCACCGCGATCACCTCGTCGCCCGGCTTCAGGCAGGCGCGCAGCACCGCGTCGATGGCCGCCATGCCGCTGGCGAAGGCCAGGCCGTGGCGGGCGTTCTCCAGGCTGGCCAGGCAGGCCTCCAGCGCCGCCCGCGTGGGATTGCCGGTACGGGCGTACACAAAGGGCATGGATTCGCCGACATGGCCGTATTCGAACACCGAAGTCTGGTACACCGGCGGCATCACCGCCTTGCCATGCTCTGCGTTGTCATAGCCGGCATGAATGGATCTGGTTGCAAATTTCACGACTTTTCCTCAAAAAATCATTCACTTGTCCGCCTTGTCGGACAAACCGACCGCAATCAAGCTTCTAGCGCGCCGCAGCCATGACTCTTTCATCATTTTTCGAAAACTTCAAGGAAACCGCCGTTAAAACGGCGACTACTCCCTTGATCTTGACTAAATTTTTAGCAGCTTTGGCTTTACATCCACGCTCTTTAGGACTATTTTGCAGCGTTTCGCATTCAAACAATTGTACGAATGAAGCTAGAACGCGTATTTGACATCCTGCCCCGCCAACTCGAACGCCACCCGCGCACCGACTGCCTCGCCGCCAAAACCGGCAAGGAATGGCGCAGGTTGTCCACCGAGGAAGTCGCGGACAGCGTCAACCGCTTCAGCCTGGGTCTGCTGGAGTTGGGCATCGCCAACGGCGACAAAGTCGCCCTCGCCGCCGACAACTCCATAGAATGGGTGCTGGCCGATCTGGCGCTGCAGCAAATCGGCGCCGTCAGCGTGCCGCTCTATCCCACCATGACCCTTGATGATGCACGCTATATCCTGACTCATGCCGAGGTCAAGCTCGCTTTCGTCGGCAATGCCGCATTGCAACGCAAATTGCATGAGGCGCTGGGCAAATTCAGCTGCCCGATCTACGGCCTGAGCCAGATCGACGGCTGCCCGTCCTGGACCGAAATCCTGGCCCTGGCCAAACCGGAGCGGCAGGCCGAGCTGGAACGCCGCCGCGACGCGATCCAGCCGGACGACGTCTACACCATCATTTACACCTCCGGCACCACCGGACGCTCCAAAGGCGTGATGCTGTCGCACCGCAACGTGCTCAGCACCGTGGTCGCCACCGCGGAATTCACCCGCCTGCCGCACGGAGAATGCCGCGCGCTGAGCTTTTTGCCGCTGTCGCACATCTTCGAGCGCGCCGGGGTCTTCTACTATATGTACAGCAGCGCCGGCGTTTACTTCTCCAGCGTAGAATGCCTGTCTTCCGCGCTCGCCGACATCCGTCCGCACACCTTCAGCGCGGTGCCGCGCGTGCTGGAGAAAGTGCACGACAAACTGGTGGGCAAGGCGCGCGAACTCAGCGGCTTCAAACGCCGTCTTTATCTGTGGGCCGTGGAGCGCGCCGAGCGCTTCGACCCCAACGCCCGCCGCTCGCCGCTGGAAGCCGCCAAGCACGCGCTGGCCGACAAGCTCGTTTACCGCAAGTGGCGCGCCGCGATGGGCGGCGAGCTCAAATGGATCAATGTCGGTTCCGCCGCGCTGCAACCGCGGCTGGCGCGCCTGTTCTGGGCCTGCGGCGTGTCGGTGGCGGAGGGCTACGGCATGACCGAATCCGCGCCGGTGATCTCCGCCAACCCGTTCAACGCCCGGGACACTCGGATCGGCAGCGTGGGCCTGCCCTTGCCCGGCGTGGAAGTGCGCCTGGCCGACGACGGCGAAATCCTGGTGCGCGGCGACAATGTGATGCTCGGCTATTACAAGGAGCCGGGACTCACCGCCGAAGCGCTGAACAACGGCTGGCTGCACACCGGCGACATCGGCGTGCTGGAACACGGCTATCTGCGCATCACCGACCGCAAGAAGGAAATGTTCAAGACCAGCAACGGCAAATACATTGCGCCGCAAGCGCTGGAGAACAAGCTGAAGGAATCCGCCTTCATCGACCAGATCATGGTGGTGGGCGACGGTCAGAAGTACGCGGCGGCGCTGATTGTCCCGCTCTTCGAGAAACTGAAGGAATGGTGCGCCGAACACGGCATCGCCTACACCACCGACAGCGAGATGAGCAGCCACCCCAAGATCGTCGAGTTGATTGACCGCGAGATCAAGCGCTTCAACCGCTACTTCGGCAACTGGGAACACATCAAGAAATTCACCCTGATCGACAAGCCCTGGTGCGTCGACGCCGGCGAATTGGCGCCCACGCTGAAGCTGCGCCGCAAGGTGATCGCCGAACGCTGCCGCGCAATGATAGAAAACCTCTACGCCCCGGCCTGAGCCGGATGCGACAAAGCCCCGCAACGCGGGGCTTTTTGCTTGGAGACGGCGGTCAACGCTTATGGGCCAATTCCAGCCGCCGCTCCACATAACCCTGCACCCGCTCGAAGCTGGCGCTCAGCACCCAGTAGATCGCCGCCGCCGCCAGATAGAGCGGCAAGGGCTGAAAGGTCTGGGCGATCACTTCCTTGGTCGCCAGCATCAATTCGGTCACGGTGATCACCGATACCAGCGAAGTATCCTTGATCAGGCTGATCAGCGAATTGGACAGGCTGGGCACCGACAAGCGCAAAGCCTGCGGAGCGATGATGTGGCGCATGGTCTGCCACCAGCTCAGGCCCAAGGACAGGCCGGCGTCCCACTGGCCGCGGTGCACGCCGGCGATGCCGCCGCGCAGGCTTTCCGACAAATAGGCGGCCACATTCAGCGTCAAGGCCAGAATGCCCGCCGTCACCGGCCCCAACTCGATGCCCGCGCCGGGCAAGCCGTAATAGATGACGAAAATCTGCACCAAGAGCGGAGTGCCGCGCATCGCGCTGACATAGAAGGCGGCCAGTTGCGCCAGGACCGGCACTTGCGCCACTCGCAGCAAGGCCACGACGAAGCCCAGCGCCAGCCCCAGGATCATGGAAACCGCCGCGAACATCAAGGTATAGCCCGCGCCTTGCAATAGCACCGGCAGCGCCGATTCGAACAGGACGATCCAGTCAGTCATTCACGTTTTTCCAAAAAACCGACGCCCCCGCGCAAGCAGGGGCGTCTTGCCCTATCCACTCTGAAATCAACTGCCGCTTATTTCTTGGCCGCCGCAGGCGCTTTCGACACGTCGATGCCGAACCATTTGACCGAGATCTTCTTGAAGCTGCCGTCGGCCTTCATATCGCCCAGCGCCTTGTCTATCGCCGCCTTGAACTGCGGATTGTTCTTGGCGAACGGGATAGCCATCGTTGCCACCTCGCCCACCGGCGCGCCGGCCTTCAAGGGCAACTTGGCCTGCTTGATGGCGAAGGGAATCAGCAAGCTGTCGTTCAGCGCCGCGTCCACGCGGCCGCTGGCCAGATCCTGCAGGTATTCGGGCGCGCCGGGATAGGTTTTCACCTCGATGCCGGCCACGGCCTTGGCCATATCGGCGTAATTGCTGCCCTGGCCCACGCCCAGCTTCTTGCCTTTCAGGTCCGCCAGGCTCTTGAAAACGCGGCTCTCGTTCTTGCGTACGATCAACTGCGCGCTGGAGTAGGTGTAGGGCTGCGAGAAGTCGAACACGTCCTTGCGTTTGTCGGTCACGCCCACCTGATTGACCACGATGTCGAACTTGCCGGCCTGCAAGCCCGCCAGCAGGCCGCTCCACTCCGCCGTGGTGAATTCCGGCTTCACTTTCAGACGCTTGGCGATTTCAGTGGCGATCTCGACATCGAAACCCGTCAGCTGCTGTTTGGCGTCCTTGAAGTTGAACGGCGGGTAAGTGCCTTCCAACGCGATTTTCAGGCTGCCGCGCTGCTTGACCGTATCCAGCAAGTCCGCCGCGAACACCTGGCCAGCCAGGCCCGCCATTACGAGAAGCGTCATCAGCTTGCGCATATCAATATAACCTTTGGTAATTTTGAAAAACAAAATAGTCAAAAGCGAGAATATCACTAGCCGTTGGCGCTGCCAAGTTCTAGATAGAACAATGGCCGCGAAAAACGGCCATGATGTCAACTCATCCTTACTCAGCGTCTTGAAGACGTTTACGCAAAAAAGCCCCCAGCTTACGCCCCAGACCGATCAAGACTGCCAAGGCAAAGCCGCTCAGACCTGCCATCAATACGATCATAGTCCGTTTGGGCCCGGCCTTTTCCAGAGGGGGACTTGCCGGCAACACCACCTGCACATCTTGCGACATCAACGCCCTGGCCACCAAAGCCTGCTTCTGCAACTCAGCTAACGTGGCCTGATAGAAGAACAAATCACGCATCGTAGCCAACTGCCTCGGAGAGATGGACTTGACCTGCGGATTGCTGCGCTCCAATTCCGCGCGCAGTTGCAATAAAGACGACTGTACCGGGCTATTCCCTTCCATTTGCTGAGCGTTCATTTGCGCCTCTAAACGCGCAAAACCCTCAATTACCCGTGCCGACTCACTATTCAGAAAGCCCTCCGCTACTGCGCCCAACTGCTTCTGCTCGCGCCTCGTCTCCAACACTTGGCCTTGCACCACCTTGATCCGCTCCTGCAACACCAAGTATTTCTTGCTCTGTTCCGTCACGTGCAGGCCCAGAATCCGCTGCCGGGTCTGCTCCACCAGGTAGTTGGCAAGCCGGGCGGCAAATTCCGCATCTCCATCTAGGACCGAAACTTCAAGCAAACCGTCTTTGCCCGCCGAGACTCTGAGATTGTCCAACAGGCTGAGCTTGGCCTTGTCCGCGCCAGCTACATCGTAATACTTGGCCAATTCAAAATGAGCCGCCGCCGCGCCCAACATCGCATTGTCCTTCAACACGCTGGCGCCGCCCTGAGGGCCCAGCGGTGCAGGCACTAGGAGTAGGGATGTCGCCGCATACCTGTCTTCCATGTTCAACACGACAGCCACCGCCGCCAGCGCGGCGATGATGGGTAGGAAAACCATCAAACGCCATTGTTCTTTACAGAAACGAACAAGATCAATCAAATCAATGTCATCAACACTTTCAGCTTGGCGTTCCAAAACTTATTCCCTTTTATTTACATCCAGTCGGCACTATTTTGCCGCATCTCAGTAGACTTACAAAAATAAAGGCATGAGCCAGAGCTGCATGCCTTTATTTCAATCCGATAAGATCACACATTAAATAAGAAGTTCATCACATCGCCGTCCTGGACCACGTAGTCCTTGCCCTCGGCCCGCATCTTGCCGGCCTCCTTGGCCTTGGCCTCACCGCCCAGCGCGATGAAATCAGTATAGGCGATGGTCTGCGCGCGGATGAAGCCGCGTTCGAAATCGGTGTGGATCACGCCGGCCGCCTGCGGCGCGGTGTCGCCGATATGAATCGTCCAGGCTCGCACTTCCTTAACGCCTGCGGTGAAGTAGGTCTGCAGACCCAGCAGCTTGTAACCCGCGCGGATCAGACGATCCAGACCAGGCTCTTCCAGACCCAGCGTCTCCAGGAATTCGGCCTTGTCGGCGTCGTCCAGCTCGGCGATTTCGGACTCGATCGCCGCGCACAAGGCCACCACCGGCGCGCCTTCCTTGTCGGCCAGTTGCTGCACCCGCTCCAGCAAGGGGTTGTTGCTGAAGCCGTCTTCAGCCACGTTGGCCACATACATCGCCGGCTTGATCGTCAGCAGACATAGCGGCTTGACCAAGACCATTTCTTCCGGGCTCAAGTCCAGCGAGCGCGCCGGCAGGCCCTGATCCAGATGCGGCACCAGCTTCTCCAGCACCGCGATCAGCGCGCGCGCGTCCTTGTCGCCGGACTTGGCCTTCTTGCCTTCGCGCGTCATCGCCTTTTCCACCGCGGACAGGTCGGCCAGCGCCAGCTCGGTGCCGATGGTTTCGATGTCGGCGATCGGATCCACCTTGCCGGCGACGTGAACGATGTTCTCGTCTTCGAAGCAACGCACCACGTTAACGATGGCGTCGGTCTCCCGGATATTGGCCAAGAACTGGTTGCCCAGGCCCTCGCCCTTGGAGGCGCCCGCCACCAGGCCGGCGATGTCGACGAATTCGACGATGGCCGGCTGGATGCGTTGCGGATTGATGATCTTGGCCAGTTCGGCCAGGCGCTGATCCGGCACTTCCACGATGCCTACATTGGGCTCGATGGTGCAGAAGGGATAGTTGGCGGCTTCGATGCCGGCCTTGGTCAGCGCATTGAACAGGGTGGACTTGCCCACATTGGGCAGGCCGACGATACCGCATTTCAGACTCATGTCCGCATTCCTTCGAATTCTTGAAAAATCTTGTTCTGCCGCAGCATAGCGGCAAGCCGGCGATTTGCCCAGCGGCTCATTTGGCCGCGGTGTGCAATTCCTTCATCGCCGCCGCCATCTTGCCGCCGATGGCCGCCGGCAATTGCCGCAGCGCCTGCTCAATCGCCTCGTCCAGCGCCTGCTGTTCCTCGGCGCGCGGCTTCTTCAGCACGAAATTGGCGACTTCGTTGCGGTCTCCCGGATGGCCGATCCCCAGGCGCAAACGCCAGAAGGCCGGCGAACTCAGTCGCGCGGCGATGTCCTTCAAACCATTGTGGCCGCCGTGGCCGCCGCCCTGCTTGAAGCGGGCCGCGCCGGGCGGCAGGTCCAGCTCATCGTGCACCACGAGGATCTGGTCCGGCAGAATCTTGTAAAAATGGGCCAGCGCCAACACCGCCTGTCCGGACAGATTCATATAGGTCATCGGCTTGAGCAGCCAGACGTCCTGTCCCTCGATGTCCACGCGGGCGACGTCGCCTTGAAACTTGCCTTCCGTGCGCCAGTTGCCCTTATAGCGCCAGCACAACTCGTCCACCAGCCAGAAACCGGCGTTATGGCGCGTTCTATCGTATTCGGCGCCGGGGTTGCCCAGGCCGACTATCAGGCGAATGCCGGACATATTCTCTGTTCCAAATGAAAAAGCTCGTTGCGGGCCGACGGCTAGCAACGAGCTTTTCAACCGTTACCGTCAGACGGCACGGCAGCTAGATTACACGCGAGCGAAGTCGATGTGCATTACTTGCTGTTTGTACGGGTGCATTTGGAACGCAGCCACTTTAACTTGTTCTTTCTGGCCGTCGATCACCAGATCCAGAACGGAAGTGTGGAACGCTTCGTTCTTCAGCGCGTAGTACATGGTGTTGTGGTCCAGAACGATGGATACGGCTTCTTTGGAAGCGCCGTAAACAACGGCCGGAACCTGGCCGGCGTGACGCAGGCGGCGGCTCGCACTCGTACCCGACTCTTCACGCTTGCTGGCGGTATATTCAAAAGACATGGCAAAACTCCAGTTTCAGATTAAAAGCACCCGGCCCGCCGCGACCAGCGGGCCCGATGTTCACGGCAGGCAGGCGCCCGCCGCAACCAGTTCCTCATTGAAGAGGTAGGACACCGATTCTTCATTGTTGATCCGGCGCAGCGTCTCGGCCAGCAGGCCGGCGATGGAGGCCACCCGGATGTTCGGGCAGGCTTTGGCCTCGGCGGTCAACGGGATGGTGTCGGTCACCACCACCATATCGATGTCGGAATTCTTGATGCGATCGATCGCCTGACCGGAGAAAATCGGGTGAGTCGCATAGGCCAGCACGCGCTGGGCGCCGCGCTCTTTCAGAGCGCTGGCCGCCTTGCACAGGGTGTTGGCGGTGTCGATCATATCGTCGACGATCAGGCAGGTACGGCCGGACACGTCGCCGATGATGTTCATCACCTCGGCCACATTGGCCTTGGGACGACGCTTGTCGATAATGGCCAGATCGGTGTTCAAGGCCTTGGCCATCGCGCGGGCGCGCACCACGCCGCCCACGTCGGGGCTGACCACGATCAGATCTTCGATGCGCTGCGAGCGGATGTCCTTCAGCAGCACCGGCGTCGCGTAGACGTTGTCCACCGGAATGTCGAAGAAGCCCTGAATCTGGTCGGCGTGCAGATCGACGGTCAGCACCCGGTCGATGCCGGCGCTGGTCAGCATATTGGCCACCAGCTTGGCGGAGATCGGCACGCGGGCGGAACGCGGACGGCGGTCCTGGCGCGCATAGCCGAAGTACGGAATCGCCGCGGTAATACGACCGGCCGAAGCGCGTTTGAGCGCGTCGGCCATAGTCAGGATTTCCATCAGATTGTCATTGGTCGGCGCACAGGTCGACTGCAGAATGAACACGTCGCGTCCGCGTACGTTTTCCAGCAGCTCCACCGCCACTTCGCCGTCGCTGAACTTGCCGACGTCGGCGCGTCCCAACGAGATATCCAGATGTTTGACTACGTTTTGGGCCAGTTCCGGGTTCGCGGTCCCGGTGAATACCATCAAACTGTCGTATGCCGCCATGATTCGTGTGCCTTAGCTAGATAAAGAAAAAGCGTGTAAGGGATTCTTACACGCTTTTTTCATGCTCTCTCTTATTGAGAGAAAGTCTTGGCTGGGGAGGTAGGGATCGAACCTACGAATGCCGGAATCAAAATCCGGTGCCTTACCACTTGGCGACTCCCCAGTAACCTTTATTCAGCGCTGTCGATCAAGGGATGGACATCGAGTCCTTTTGCTAAAAACCCCTTATATTTTATCGACACCGCCTGATAAACTTTATCGGCTTCGTCTTTAGACTGGCACTCCAGAAACACGCAGGAACCGGAACCAGTCATCAGCGGCGAACCATATTTTCTTAATTCGGTCAGCACTTCATTCACCGCTGGGTACATATTCGAAACAACGTTTTGCAGATCGTTTCGTCGCTGCTGCGTTGTTTCGAGGATTCGCATTATGCCGACGACCCCTACCTCTGTCAACACCTCTTGCGAAAAATTTTGAAATACTTTGCCGGTGGGCACCTGCATCTGAGGGTGAATTACCACATACCATGCCGGCTTCAATTTGATTTCATTCAGTTTTTCGCCAACGCCGGTGGCCAGCGCGCTGCGCCCGAAAATAAACACCGGAACGTCCGCGCCCAGCTTCAAGCCCAGTTCCTGCAAAGTCGCCCGCGGCAGATTCAGTCCCCACATACGATTCAAGGCCAGCAAAACGGTGGCGGCGTCGGAGCTTCCGCCGCCCAAACCGCCGCCCATCGGTATCTTTTTGTCCAGACGAATGGCCACGCCCAGCCCGCACTGGGCATGGGCCTGCAATAGACGCGCCGCGCGCACCGTCAAGTCCTGCTCCGGGTCCACGCCGGCGATCGGCGTCTCCAGCACGATGCGGCCGTCGTCGCGCAAGGCCAGCGACACGGTGTCGCTGAAGTCGACAAAGCGGAACACCGTCTCCAGCAAATGATAGCCGTCCGGGCGCTTGCCGACGACGTGCAATAAGAGATTGAGCTTGGCCGGGGCCGGAAAGTCTTGGAATACGGGGGAACTCATCAACAGAACACCATGGCAATCATTAGAAATAATACGGAGGAAGCGACGCGCGTCAGCGCCAGTCGCGGGTCACCACTCTGACCGTCAAACCGTCTCGGGCCAGATCCACGCGCTTGGGATAGCGCTCGCCGGACTCGGCCTCGCGCACGAAGCGGATGCGCCAACCCTGCTGCAGCAATTCGCCGTCGGGTCGGACTTCGCTCGCCTCGCCCGGCACGGGCATGCCGCGGATCCACCAGGCCAGGCCGGACAGCGGCAGCGGCCAGCCCAGGGTTTTCTCGGTCAGGCTTTCCACATCCGCAGCCTGCCAGGCCTTGCCGTCCGCCAGCAAGGTGACGCCGCCGGCATCGCGGATCACTTCGGCCACGGTATTGCCCAGCGGCGAGTTGATCGCCAACTGATCGCGCTCAGGCTGGTGCCGCCAATCGAAGTTGGCGACATGCCCCTTGCCGTCCAGATTCACCGACAAACGCCCGCTGACCGCGAAGGGCTGGTCCGCGGACTGCGTCGCGGTGGGCATGAACACCGCCTCGCGCGTCGCGCAACCGGTGAGCGCAAGAGACAGGGCCAGGATCAGAGCGCTCCACTTCATCAATGGGCCCCCAGACGGCGCATGGTTTCGCGCAGCACATCATGTTCCGGACTCGCCTCCAGCGCCTTGTTCCACACCGCCAACGCCTCGTCCTTCTTGCCCAGCTTCCACAACACCTCGCCCAGATGCGCGGCCAGTTCCGCGTCCGGCAACAGCGCATAGGCCTTCTGCAGCGTTTTCAAGGCGGCGTCCAGGCGGCCCAGCTTGTATTGCGCCCAGCCCAGGCTGTCCAGAATGGTGGGATTGTCCGGCTCGCTCTTCAGCGCCTTTTCGATATAGCCGAGCGCTTCCTGATGGCGGCTGGTGCGATTGGTCAGGGTGTAGCCCAGCGCGTTAAGCGCCTGAGCGTCGCCGGGCTTTTCCTTCAGCACTTGCTTGAGATCGCGTTCGGCGTTGCCGACATTGCCCAGGCTGTCCGACACCAGCGCCCGCTCGTACAACAACTCCGGCGCCTTGGGCATGCGCAGCAGCGCCTTGCTCAACAAGTCATGGGCCTTGCCGGGCAGCTTGCCCTCTCGCGCCAACTGGGACTGCAGCAAAGCCAGGGTGATCTTCTCCTGGTCGTTGCCGCCCAAGGGCGCCAGACGCGTCAGGGCCAGATCCAGCTTGCCGTCGCCGGCGTCCATGATCGCCAGCCGGCCTTGCGCCGGCAGGAATTGCGGCCCGGCGCCCACCATTTCGTACCAGCCCCTGGCCCCGGCGGCGTCCTGACGCTCCTCGGCGATCTGGCCCAGGGTGTAGCGAATGAAATTGGCCTCCGGATGGCCGGCCGCCAGCGCCTGGCGCAGATGCCGCTCCGCCGCCGGCAGGTCGCGCATCTGATAAGCCATCAGACCGGACGCGTAGAGCAAATCGGGGTTATTGGGATTGCTAGGCAGCAGCTGGTCGAAAGCCAGGCGCGCCTCGGCGAAGCGCTTGGCGCCCACCAGCAGCCGCGGCTTGGCCAGCTTCAGTTCCAGGCCGGCGTTCGGCCGCCGCGCCAGTTCACGCTGCAGAAAATCGATAGCCTGCTCCGGCTGCTCGCGGCGAAGCCGGTCCACCTGCCAGGCCACCGGCAAGTCCCAGGCCGGCGCGATCTGCGCCAGCCTGTCGAATTCGCGGTTCATCGTGGCCTGATCGCCGGCCTCGGCGGCCACGGCCAGGAGCGCGAAACGCGCCTCGGCCAGGTCTGGATAGCGGACGGCGAATTGCTTCACCAGCTCGTAAGCGGCTTGTTTGTCGCTCTGGCGCGAGGTCAGCCGCGCCAGTTGAACGAAGATGGCCGGCGCCCGCTCCGGCTCTTTTTGCAGCAGCGCCTCGATCAGCGGCTTGCTTTCCGCCAGCTTGCCGGCGCGAAGCAGGGTGATGAACAGCTGTTCTCTCGCCGGCACCGAGTCCGGCGCCAGCTCCATCCACAGGGTCAGGGCTTCCGAGGTTTCCTTCAGCAGGCCGGCGAACATGGAGAATTCGGCCGCGCGCTGCGCCAGCCGCGGATCCCGCGTCTGACGCGCCAGTTCCAGATAGGTCACGGCGGAGGCGCCCACCGAGCCGCGCTGGGCGGCGATTTCGCCGGCCACCACGCCATAGAGGATTTCCGGCGTCAGCTCCGCCTTGGGCAGTAGGGTTTCGTCTTCTTTCTGCGTGATCGCGGCCTCGTCGCCGGCCGGTTTGCCGGCATCGACCGACTTCGCCGCGCCCGGGTGCTTGAAATTGGCGCATGCCGACAGCAGCGCGACCATCAGCAAAGGGAGTGTTTTTTTCAGCCGTTGCATTCGCATGGAGTCAGAGACCTGCTTATAAACCTGTTGAATGCGTAGAATAGCATGACCTGTTTTTATCTTCGCGCCATTCTACCCATGCCTGAACTGCCAGAAGTCGAAACCACCCGCCGCGGGATTCTGCCCCATTTATTGAACGCCACGCTGGAGGGCGCCGTGGTCCGCCACGCCGGCCTGCGCTGGCCGGTGCCGCCGGAACTGCACGCCGCCTTGCGCGGCCTGACGATACGTTCCGTCGATCGCCGCGCCAAATATCTGCTGCTGGGCACCGACGCCGGCACCCTGATCATCCACCTGGGCATGTCCGGCAGCCTGCGTTTCTTGCCGGCCGACACCCCGCCGGAGAAGCACGACCACATCGATCTGCTGCTGGGCCCCAATGTGCTGCGTTACCGCGATCCCCGCCGCTTCGGCGCGGTGTTGTGGCATGTCGGCGCCATCGAGCACCACCCCCTGCTGCAAGCGCTGGGACCCGAACCGCTGTCCGACGGCTTCGACGGCGACACCCTGATCCGGGCCGCGCAACGCCGCGGCAGCGCGGTCAAGCTGATGCTGATGGACAATCACGTGGTGGTGGGCGTCGGCAATATCTACGCCAACGAGGCGCTGTTCCACGCAGGCATCCATCCCGCCCGCGCCGCCAACGCGGTGCGCGACGGAGAATACCGCCGGCTGGCCGAGGAAATCCGCAGCGTGCTGAACCGCGCCATCCAGGCTGGCGGCAGCACCTTGCGCGACTTTGTGCACAGCGACGGCAAGCCGGGTTATTTCCAACAGACTTATATGGTGTACGGCCGTCAGGACCAGCCCTGCCGCCAATGCGGCACGCCGATCCGGCATTTGCGCCAGGGCCAGCGCAGTTCCTACTATTGTCCGCTATGCCAGCCATGCTAGAGTTACGGCCTCAACCTTGCGCACCGAGCCTCAAAGCATCTTGAAGTCAATCGCCACAACCTCTTTGCTCACCCGGATAGGACGCGTCGCGCGCCTGTTCGGCCACCTGGCCGTCGGTGTTTTCATCCTGGCCACCCGTTATTCTCGGCTGGCCCACGCCGAGCGCGCCGTCGTCACCCGGCGCTGGGCCGCTCACGCGCTGAAGATCCTCGGCATCAGCGTGCGGATCCACGGCGTCAACCCCGGCTTTTACCCGCCCAACACCCTGCTGGTGGCCAACCACATTTCCTGGCTGGACATCTTCGTGCTCAATAGCTGCACGGTGTCCCGCTTCGTCGCCAAGCGCGAGCTCCGCTCCTGGCCGGTGCTGGGCTGGCTGGCGCATCTGGGCGGCACCCTGTTCATCGACCGCAGCAAACGCAAGGACGCCAGCCGCGTTTACAAGGCGCTGGCCCACGCCATGGAAAACGGCGCCTGCATGGCGGTCTTCCCCGAGTCCACCACCTCGGACGGCCTGGCCTTGCTGCCGTTCAAGGCCTCGCTGTTCGAAGCCGCCCTGCTTTCGCGCGGCACCGTTCAGCCGGTCGGCCTGCGCTATTACGGCGCAGACGGCGAACAGACGCTGGAGCCGGCCTTCATCGGCGACCTGACCTTCTTGCAAAGCGTGCGCAAGGTGCTGGCGATGCCGGCGATGGAGGTGGAGGTCAGCTACGGCCAACCGCTAAAAGCCTGGGAAAACGGCCTGGATACCCGCTTCGCGCTGGCGCAGCAGGCGCAGCAGGAAGTGGCGCGCGCGCTGCGCCTGAGCCCGCCTCCGGCCGCGGAAGCGGCACAGGAACCGGCTCGGCAACACTGAGCACCTGCTGCGAATCCTCGCCAATGCAAAAGCCCCCGTTCCGGGGGCTTTTCTCATCCAGCGCCGACTACGCTCACAGGTTGAGCCGCGCCATCAGATTATCGAACAAATCGTCGGCCAGCTTGGCATAGCCCTGCTGCGAGAAATGCACCATGTCCGGCCGCGCCAGCTGCTGAGCCTGCCAGCGCTTCATGCTGCAAGGCCCGCCCATCGCCTGCTCCCAATCCCAATACAGCACATGGCTGTCGCGCGCGACTTTCTGCTGGATGCGCTTGACCGCCGCCAATTGCAGCGGACGGCCCGGCGAGCACTCCTTGCTGGCCGCGCCGCGCTTGCGCGCGGCGTCCTGCGCGCCCAGCATCAGGATGGCCGCCTGCGGCAGATCGCGGCGCACGGTGTTGATCGCCGCCTGCAGATTGAGCTGGTACTCGATCAGGTCCAACCTGTCGTCAAAGGCCTCGTTGACGCCGTAGGCCAGGATCACCAGGTCGCTGTTTCGCTCCGCCAGCTGAGCGCTCCAGCTCTTGCCCCAGCGCTGCCAGATCGACAGCTGGGCGCCGTTGCTGCCTATGCTGTCCAGCACCACGCCGGGCGCCAGCCGCTCCAGCTCGATGCCGCCCAGCTCCACCGCCGGCAGCGCGCCGGCGCGCACCACAAAGGGGAAGTACAGCTTCTGCTCCACCGTCTGCCAGCCCCTGCCCGCCTCCGGCGGATTCAGTTTGCGGCTGCCGTGGCCGTCATCCACTTCCAGCGCGCCGGCGCCGTCCTGAGCCGCCCGCACGCGGAAGCGCGCGCGCCACAGGCCGTCCAGCGGATTGCGCGGCAGTACGCTGATGGCGGCGCCCGGCCGCTGCGCCTGAGCGATATAACCGCCCAGCGGGAAGTCCGGATCGCCGTCTTTTCGGCTATTGATCAGCGTCCAGCCCTCGCTGCGCGCCATCACCAGCGCGTGGCGCTGGCCCGGCACCGCCATCGGCGGCGTCCAGCCGATGCCGGCGTCGCCGAACTTGGCCTGGAAGCGCTCCCGCAGCGTACCGGTCAGATAGTCGGCCGCGGTATGCGAATCCCCCAGCTGGGTGACGCGCACCGGCTGCACGGCGGTGGAAATCGCCTTCAGCCGCGACGCCAGCCTCGCCAGATTGATCTCGCCGAAATCCTGCACCGGCGCGGCCAGCGCCGATGCCGCCGCCAGCCAGCAGGCCAATGCCCCGCTGATTCTCAACTTCATTCAAACCTCAATTCTGCCAACACGCGCCGCGCCAGCAAGACCTGGCCCTGACGGGTGAAATGAATGCCATCGGCGGTGCGCACCGCCACTTCGCCCTGATCGGGCAAGGTCATGAACTTGGTGAACGTTTCGTCCTCGCTGCCCAAGGCCTCGCGGGTGGACAGATAGCGCTGACCCGCGCCTTCCACTTCCTCGCGGAAGACGCCGTTAATGTACTGCACGCCGCGATTGAGCTTGTCCTTGCCCATATTCGGCGCGCCCAGCCACAGCAATTGCGTCCCATGCTTGCGGGCCGAGGCCAGGATGGCGCGGATGCGTTCGCGGTAGCGCTGTTCCCACTCCTCGGAGGCGAAACGGATGTAGCGGCTGCCGCCCACCATGTCCCAAGTATCGTTGGCGCCCAGGAAGACCACCACCAGACCGGTGTCGGGATTCGCCGCCAACTGCCGCTCTATCGTGTCCGGCCAGCTGAAGAAATCCGGATAGGTCAGACCGGTGCTCTGCTTGCTGAGATCCAGCGCCTTGATCTGGTGCAGCTTGAACAAGGGACGCAGCAAATGCGGCGCCACGCCCTGCATCATGGAGTCCCCGGCCAGCAACACCTTCTGCCCCGGACGCAGCAAGATGCGGGCGTCCTTGGGCACCGCTTGCTGCGGCGGGGCCGACGGCGGCCGCGGCGTCGGGGCCGCGTTCGGCAAGGCCGCCGTTGCCGTTGTCTGCACCGCCGCCGGCTCCGCCGGCGCGCTTGCCGGCGGCAATGCCGGCCTCAGGCAGCAGGCGTTGAAATAGGCGATCATCTCGTCGTCCCAACGATCCAGCCGGCTCAGCAGCCCTCGGCTCTGATCGCGAAACTCCCGCCCCAGTTCCGCGCCCAAACGCCAGACGCTCAGCTCGGACAAGGCTTCCAGCTGGCTGGGACGGTGAAAGGTCTGCCGCCAATAGGCGTTGATCGAGCTCTGCTCGATCCAGCACAGCAGCAGCATGCTGCTGCCTAGGATGGCCAGGGCCTGACGGATGGCGGAACGGGCGATCATTTGACGCTTGCCTCAATGCGGTAAGGAATGAAACGCGCGGCGGCGGATGCGCAGCCGCGCCGGCACGACTAAAACACGGTTAAAACTGGTAATAGATAAAACCCGGAATGCCCGGCGGCGACACCACGATGATCAGCAAGGCGCAGCCGGCCAGCAAGCTGGGCTTGCCCCACCACGGCAGGCGGCCCAGTTGGGCGATGCCGCGTTCGCAAACCGCGCCCAGATGAGGCAGCGCGACAAACGCCGCCGCGCTCAGCGCCAGAAAGCCCGGCGCGTTCAGCGTCAATTCCTGGCCGGTGCCGGCCATGGCCTCCAAAAAGCTCCAGGCGTCCTCCAGCGACGCGGCGCGGAAAAACACCCAGGCCAGGCAAACGTAATGGAAGGTCAGCAGCCGCGCCAGCCAGGCCCAGCGCCGCGTCAGCGCTTCCTTGCCCAACAGCCGGTCCCCCAGGTTCAAGCCCACCACGCCCAGGCCGTGCATGCCGCCCCACACCAGGTATTTCAGGCTGGCGCCGTGCCACAGGCCGGACAGCAGCATCGCGGCCAGCAAATTGAGCTGGGCGCGGGCAAAGCCCAGCCGGTTGCCGCCCAAGGGGATATAGACGTAGTCGCGAATCCAGCTGGACAGCGACATATGCCAGCGCCGCCAGAAGTCGCGCAGATTGTGCGCCAGGTAGGGCGCGTCGAAATTGCGCGGCAACTGGATGCCCAGCAATAAGGCCAGGGCGGTGACCAGATCGGTGTAGCCGGAGAAATCCAGATAGATCTGGAAGGCGTAGGCGTAGAAAGCCGCCCAGACCTCCAGCGCGTGATAGGTTTCCGGCGCGCTGAACACCGGGTCCACCCAGGCGCTGGCCAGCCAGCCGGCCAGCCACAGTTTCTTGGCCAGGGCCAACACAATCAGACCCAGTGCGCGATCCAGTTGCAGGATGTGGCGACGCGCGCCGCTGCGCAGCTGCTCCAGCAGACCGGTGGCGCGACAAATCGGCCCAGCCAACAAGGTGGGAAAGAACGCCAGGAACAAACCCAGCTCCCTGGCCCGGGCGAAACGCAATTCGCCGCGATACAGGGACACCAGATAACTGACCGATTGAAAGGTGTAAAAGGAGATGCCCACCGGCATCAGGAAATCCACCGCCGGCAATATCGCGGCGATACCCAACGCATGCAGCCCCGCTTGCGCGCTTTCGCGGAAGAAATCGAAGTATTTGAATATCGCCAGATTGCCCACCGCCATCAGCAAACCCGCGCGCAACCAACGCTTGGGCCGGACGGAATCAAGCATCCGCGACGATATCAGGGTCAATAACAGGGTATAAACGGCAAGAATCAGCGCAAATCGCCAATCAAGCTTGGCATAAAAGGCGTAACTGCCCAATAACAGCAAACCATTCTGCCAATCCGTGCGCTTGCGGCACAGCCAATACAGGGCGAAAAAGGCGAGGAATGCCAGCGCGAACTCAATGGAAAGGTAACTCATACAAATAAAAAAACGGCTCTGGCAAGAGCCGCGATTATGACAGCCATAGGGCCTGGCTGACTATGGCTTGTCGATATTTTATTTACGGCGGCGCAGCCGCCCATACTCTTTAGGCGGTGATTTCGCGATAAGCCGAACACGGCAGGGAGAATAAGGCCTGGTCCCCCAAACGCATCGCGGTCAGGCTGCCGCCCCACAAACAACCGGAATCAATCGCCACCACGTCGTCGGTGATATGCACGCCCAGCGCCGACCAATGGCCGCAGATAATCGGCATCTCGCCCTGCCAGCGCCCCGGCGCCTCGAACCAGGGCGTCAGCCCGGCCGGCGCGTTCTCCAGCTCGCCCTTGTAATTCAGATCCATCTCGCCGTCGCGGTTCAAGAAACGCATCCGGGTCATCGCGTTGACGATCACGCGCAGACGGTCGGAGCCGCGCAGCTCCTCGTTCCAGCGCGTCGGCCGGTTGCCGTACAGCCGAGACAGGAATTCGCGGTGCTTGGGGCCGGACAAGCCGGCCTCCACTTCCTCCGCCAGATCCAGCGCGCGGTCTATGCTCCACTCCGGCAGCAGGCCGGCGTGCACCATCGCGTAGCCGTGGCCGGCAATCATCATAGGCTGGCAGCGCAGCCAGTCCAGCAGCACCTTGCCGTCGGCGGCGTTGAGAATGTCCAGCACCGTGTCGCTGCGATGCAGCTTGCCGAAACCCTCCGCCACCGCCAGCAAATGCAGATCGTGGTTGCCCAGCACGATCTCCACCTGATCCTGATGCTGGAACACCCAGCGCAGCACTTCCAGCGATTGCGGCCCGCGATTGACCAAGTCTCCCGTCAGCCACAGGGTATCCTTGCCGGGATTGAAATCGATTTGCCGCAGCAACTGCTGAAACGGCTGGAAACACCCTTGAATGTCGCCAATAGCGTAGATGGCCATATGCACCTCATAAGTGGCGGATCGATCTGAGACGTCATCCGCGGATAGCGCCATGATACCGCATGCTACAATGCACTGGCTGAGTTACCGATTTACTGCGCCCCGCCGGGCCCCTTCCCCCATACCGCCATGTCCGCTCCCTTGCTCAATCCGCCGCAGCGCGCGGCGATCCAGTATCTTGACGGCCCCTTGCTGGTGCTTGCCGGCGCCGGCTCCGGCAAAACCCGGGTCATCACCTTCAAGATTTCGCACCTGATCCGCGAAGGCGGCATCAATGCGCGCAATATCGCCGCCATCACCTTCACCAACAAGGCCGCGCGCGAGATGCTGGAACGAGTGGGCAAGCTGATGACCCCGGCGGAGATCCGCGGCATCACCGTTTCCACCTTCCATTCGCTGGGCATGCAGATCCTGCGTCAGGAAGCGCCGCACCTCGGCTATAAGCCTCAGTTCTCCATCCTGGACGCCTTCGACGCCGGCAAGATCATCTCCGAC
This sequence comes from Chromobacterium sp. FG22, assembly GCF_057809415.1. Taxonomy (NCBI): domain Bacteria; kingdom Pseudomonadati; phylum Pseudomonadota; class Betaproteobacteria; order Neisseriales; family Chromobacteriaceae; genus Chromobacterium; species Chromobacterium sp. FG22. The sequence goes on from NZ_JBMDJX010000003.1 coordinate 227,595, forward strand.
ATCCTGAAGACCACCTCCAAGGATGAGGTGCGCAAGGTGCAGAGCCAGATCTCGCTGTGGAAAAACGACCTGAAAACGCCAGACCAGATGCTGCTGGAAGCCCAGGGCGCGTGGGAAAGCGTCTGCGCCTCCACTTACGTCGCCTATCAGGACACCTTGAGCGCCTACCAGGCGATGGACTTCGACGACCTGATCCGCCTGCCCGTGCAGTTGTTCCAAAGCAATGAAGACGTGCTGCAGAAGTGGCAGAACAAGCTGCGCTACCTGCTGATAGACGAATACCAGGACACCAATACCTGCCAGTACCAGCTGGTCAAACTGCTGACCGGCTTGCGCGGCATGTTCACCGCGGTGGGCGACGACGACCAGTCCATCTACGCCTGGCGCGGCGCCAATATGGAAAACCTGCGCTTGCTGCAAAGCGACTTCCCCAAGCTCAAGATCATCAAGCTGGAGCAAAACTACCGCTCCACTGCCCGCATCCTGCGCGCGGCCAACTCGGTGATCTCCAACAATCCCAAGCTGTTCGAGAAACAGCTGTGGAGCGAACTGGGCCTGGGCGAACCCATCCACGTGGTTCAGTGCAAGGATGAAGAGCACGAGGCGGAAACCGTGGTGCAAAGGCTGCTGGCGCACAAGTTCGAATACCGCACCGAGTTCAAGGACTACGCCATTCTCTATCGCGGCAACTATCAGGCGCGCATCTTCGAACAAGCCTTGCGCAATCAGCGCATCCCCTACCAGATGGCCGGCGGCCAAAGCTTTTTCGACAAGCCGGAAATCAAGGACATGCTGGCCTATATGCGCTTGATCGCCAATCCCGACGACGATCCGGCCTTCATTCGCGCGCTGACCACGCCCAAGCGCGGCGTCGGCGCCGCCACGCTGGAACGGCTGGGCGCCTGGGCCGGCGAACGCGGCAAAAGCCTGTTCGCCAGCGCTCATGAGGAAGGCTTCCGCCTGCAAGTGCAAAAGGCCCAGCTGGAGCCGCTGGAGCAGTTCTGCGACTTCATCGCCAATCTGCAATACCGCGCCACCCGCGAGGACGGCGGCCCGCTGGCGATGGAGATGATGCAGGCCATAGGCTACGAGGCCTGGCTTTACGATAGCGAGGACAGCCCGCGCATCGCCGAAACCAAGTGGAAAAACATCCTGGAAATGGTGAGCTGGCTCAGCCGCAAGGGCGAGGACAGCGGCAAGAACCTGGTGGAGCTGACCCAGACCATCGCGCTGATCACCATGCTGGAAGGACGCGAGGAAGGCGAGGTGGACGCGGTTAAAATGTCCACGCTGCACGCGTCCAAGGGTCTGGAGTACCCGTATGTTTTCCTGGTCGGCACCGAGGAAGGCATCCTGCCGCACAGCGAATCCGTCGACAACGGCATGGTGGAGGAAGAACGCCGGCTGATGTACGTCGGCATCACCCGCGCCCAGCGCATGCTGACGCTGACCTATTGCGTCAAACGCAAGCGCGCCGGCGAATGGCAGTTCGTCGAACCGTCCCGCTTCATCAGCGAGATCAACGGCGACGATCTGCGCCACTTCGGCAAACCCGGCGCCGAGCCCATCGTCAGCAAGACCGAGGGCAAATCGCGGCTGGCCAGCCTCAGCGCGATGCTGGCCAATAAGGAAAAGCCGGCCGAATCCTGAAAAGCCGAGCAAGCCCTGCCCGCGTGGAGAATAGCGCGCGGCGTCCGCCGCTTCGGCATGCCCAGATGACCATGGCCATCTCGCGCTCTCAGTCGCTTGCCTTGTCGCGCGCAGGCTCGCCAGGCTTTGAACAGGCGCTGAGCACCCACACCAAGGCGCGAGAACTTTCGCCTGCGACGCCGGTCCATCCTGGCTGGCGCGACGCGCAAAAGAAAATGGCGCCAGCGGCGCCATATGAAGAATGAGGAACATCTCTGGGTGAAGCGAAAGTGGAAAGCCACTGAATCCCCACACCAAGCCGCGAAGCGCCTGACGCTTCACGACCTAAACAGATGGGCTCATCATGCACCATGCGCCCCGCCAGAGCACCTGTCCCTTGTTACAGCGGGGTTTTGTTGACATAGCACATTGCCATTTCATCCGGTCAAAATTTTCCCAAAAACATAGAAACCCCCAATTTTGGGCGATAAAAAACGCCTTGCAACCGTGCAAGGCGTTTTTTGCTGCGTTGATCCGCGGCTTATTTGGAATTATTCACCATGTACTCAACGGCGGAGCGGAACTCGGCGTCGCTGCCGGTATAACCGCCTTTGGCCGGCATCGCGTTCAAGCCCTTGATGCCGATCTTGACCACTTCGTCCAGACCCGGCTTCAGACGTTCGGCCCAGGCCGCCTTGTCGCCGAACTTCGGCGCGCCAGCGATGCCGGCCGCGTGGCAGGCCATGCACACGCTGTCGTAGATTTTCTTGCCCACCACGGCCGGGTCCGCAGCCGCGGCCGCGCCGCCTGCGCCGCCCACCGGCGGTTCGGTGAACTTTCCGCCCGCGGAGTTGCCCATATAGGCTACCGCGCGCTTCACTTCGTCATCGCTCAGGTCGGTGGCGCCGCCCTTGGCCGGCATCGCGTTGAAGCCCTGCAGCGCGTGCAGGGTCAGCGTGTCCCAGCCCTTGGCGATGCGCGAACCCCAGGTGGCGGTGTCGCCGAACTTGGGCGCGCCGGCCAGGCCGGTGCCGTGACAGGAAATACAGATGCCTTTATATACCTGTTCGCCAGTGCGCATTCCCGGAGGCGCGTCGCTGGCCTTGGCTTCGCCGACCGGTTTCAGGCGAGACGCAATGGCCTCCTTGGTCATTACTTCGGCATCCACGTTGTAACCGCTGGTAGCCAACTTGGCCAAAAGCCAGATTGCCACTACAAGAAAGACAACGACGCCAACCAGCACTTTGATGACCTGGCCGGGAGCCATTCCGTTCTCATTACTCATTACGAGCCTCGCCTGGAATTAATGACATTTAAAATAGGATAATTATACGGTAAGCCTGAAGGCAAGGCAAAACCATACACTGGACTCGGGTAAGGAAGTTGCGCTATGATGCGGGCCTGCCTCAAAGCAAGCACAGCGCACCCGTAGCTCAGTTGGATAGAGTGTCAGTTTCCGAAGCTGAAGGTCACAGGTTCGATCCCTGTCGGGTGCGCCACAACATCTCAGTATTTTCCGTTTTTCCGCTTTTTCCCATTATTTTTCCGCGACGCGCGCCGAAACCGTGTTTTCGTCTAAACGCGTCCTGCGTCGCCGCAGCCGTCTTCCCGTCTCCGCAATGAAAAAAGCGGGCCGCTTGCGCGTCCCGCTCTCTCGCCTTGGCCTTGGCTCGGCCTCAGGCCAGCGTCGCCACCGGCTCCGCTGCGTCGTCGTCCTCTTCGCCGAGGAAGCCCCCGCTCTGATGCGCCCACAGCCGCGAGTACAGGCCGCCCTTGGCCAGCAGGCTGCGGTGGTCGCCCTCTTCCACGATGCGCCCCTTGTCCAGCACGATCAAGCGGTCCATCGCCGCGATGGTGGACAGCCGGTGGGCGATGGCCACCACGGTCTTGCCCTCCATCAGCCGATACAGACTGCGCTGAATCGCCGCTTCCACTTCCGAATCCAGCGCGCTGGTGGCTTCGTCCAGCAGCAGGATGGGCGCGTCCTTCAACATCACCCTGGCGATGGCGATGCGCTGGCGCTGGCCGCCGGACAGCTTGACCCCGCGTTCGCCGACATGAGCGTCGTAGCTGACGCGTCCCTTGGGATCGGTCAAGGTCAGGATGAAGTCGTGCGCCTCCGCGCGGCGTGCGGCGGCTTCCATCGCGGCGTCGTCGGCGTCCGGCCTGCCGTAAAGCAGGTTGTCGCGCACCGAGCGGTGCAGCAGCGAGGTGTCCTGCGTCACCATGCCCACCTGGGCGCGCAGGCTGTCCTGCGTCACCCGCGCGATATCCTGGCCGTCGATCAGAATGCGGCCGCCGTCCAGATCGTAAAAGCGCAGCAAGAGATTGACGATGGTGGATTTGCCCGCGCCGGAGCGGCCGACCAGGCCGATCTTTTCGCCCGGGCGTATCGTCAGCGACAGCTGTTCGATCACGCTCTTGCTGCCGCCGTAGCTGAAATCCACCTGATCGAAACGGATCTCGCCCTGCTTCACCGCCAAGGGCTTGGCGTCGGCGCTGTCATTGACCAGCACCGGGCGCGACAGGGTGGCGATGCCGTCCTGCACCGTGCCCACTTGTTCGAACAGCGAAGCCATCTCCCACATGATCCAGTGCGAGATGCCGTTCAGGCGCAGCGCCATCGCGGTGGCCGCCGCCACCGCGCCGACGCCGACTTCGCCCATGCTCCACAGCCACAAGGTGGCGCCGGCGGTGCTGGCGATCAACAACATGCTCAGGCTGTGGTTGATGATTTCGAAGCCGCTGATCAAACGCATCTGGCGATAGGCGGTGGCCAAGAATTCCTGCATCGCGCCGCGGGCGAAGCCGGCCTCGCGCTGAGCGTGCGAGAACAGCTTCACCGTGGCGATATTGGTGTAGGCGTCGGTGATGCGGCCGGTCATCAGGCTGCGCGCGTCGGCCTGGGCGGTGGCGGCCTGGCCCAGACGCGGCACGAAGAAGTACAGCGTGGCCACGTACAAGGCCAGCCAGGCCAGGAAGGGCCACAGCAGACGGCTGTCGAAACTGCCGACCACGGCGATCATGGTGACGAAGTAAATCACCACGAACACCAGGATGTCGGCGACGATCATCACCGTTTCCCGCACCGCGATCGCGGTCTGCATCACCTTGGCGGAGACCCGCCCGGCGAATTCGTCCTGATAGAAATTCATGCTCTGCCGCAGCAGGTGGCGGTGGAAATTCCAGCGCAGCAGCATGGGGAAGTTGGCGGACAGGCCCTGGTATTTGATCAGCGCCTGCACGGCGATCAGCAAGGGACTGGCCAGCAGAATGCCCGCCAGCAGCAAGAGATTATGGCGTTGCGCGTCCCATAACAGTGCGGGCTTGACCGCGCTCAGCCAGTCCACGACGGAACCGAGCATGGAGAACAGCAAGGCCTCGAAGGCGCCGATGCCGGCGGTCAGCAAAATGACGGCCGCAATCAGGCCGCGCAGGCCGCGGGTACAGAACCACAAAAATGGGAAAAAGCCCTTGGGAGGTTGGGCCGGGGACGTGTCGGGATACGGATGGATCCGCTTTTCGAACCAGTTGAACAAAGATCGCTCCAGTGCAGAGGCCGCCTCTTGAGCCGCGCCTGCTTTGGGTTTAATGGGAAGTAGGACAATAGCCAAGCGCTGAAAATCGCGCAATGGAAAGTTGGCGTCGACCATGCCCGCATTTGTCATATTCAGCCAATAAACGCGAACAGGGTTGATTTGTAGGCAACTACATTGGCTAAAACGCGACAGTCAGCACAACTCCTCGAGCTTTTCCGTCTTGCGGCTGCGCAGGTCCACCACGCGGTGAATCTCGATGCGCAGCTGGCCGCGATAAACGTTCCACATCACCAGCGCGGCCCGCCGCGCTTGTTCCTGGCTGGGATGCAGCGGCCCGCTGTCGTCAACGCCGAACTGCTCCGAGATCAGTTTCAAACGATACATCCCCCTTGCGCCCCCCAAGGCCGCGGCGTCCGCTTTCACCGCCGGCAAAAAGTGAGAAACTCGCCATGCCGATGTTTCCTTGATTTCGCCAAAAACAAACCATTGACATAATTTTACGCGAAGCAAGCGCCGTTTCGCGGACGGCGGCGCTTAACGACACGAGTATTTGACGCGGGAAACAGCGCGGGCCAAGGGCCCTTGGCATTTATTGACGGATTTTTCCGCTCTTGAGAATGATTCTACCCATTACCGGCGGCATCAGGCAAAGATTCCTGAATTAATTCACGCAGATGTAATATAAACGGATAGAACAATAGCGAGAGAGCCGCGCCGGCCACTGTGAAGAGCGTCCCGGCGCGGCAAGGGAATCAGCAGGAGGTCAAGGCGTGCACATCGCTGCGCTGAGGGTGGCGGATGCGCGCCAAGGCGGCGTCTATCGTCGGGGTGCGCTCTCCCCAATAGCCGTGGCGCGCCAGACAATCGCTGGCGACCAGGGCCGCGTCTATCATGAAGCGCTCTTCCAACAGCAGGCGTTCCACTTCGGCGAACGGCGTCAGGATGTGCTCTGCCACCTCGCCGTCCTGGTTACAGGGCGTCTCCCCCGCATCCAGCCACAGATCGAAAGCGTAAATCCATTCGCGGTGCAGGCCGCGCTGCACCGGGCGCTCGGCCAGCAGCAAGCTGGATTGCGGCAAATCCCGCACCTGCTCGCGGCGCACGCCGGCTTCTTCCCACCCCTCGCGCTCCAGCGCCAGTTCTATGGTTTCGCCGGCGGCGACGCCACCGCCGACCAGGTTGTCCATGCGATTGGGGTCCACCGCCTTGTGCGGGCTGCGGCGCCCCACCCACATCCGCACTTCGCCGGACGGCAAACGGGTCAGCCCGTTCAGGTGCACGGCGCGGCTGGTCAGGCCCAGCGGGCGGAAAGCGGCGCGTTCCAGCTCGAAATACGGGGAGCCGTCGTGGCGGAAGGCGGTGAAGTTCTCATTGCGCCAGCCATTGAGCCAGCCGGCTTGCTGCCAGCGCCGCGCCGCCTGCGCCAGCGCGTGGCTGATGCTGCGGTAGCTGCCGTCCAGCCGGCAATGCAGTTTCTGGTATTGCTCCTCGAACAGCTGCGATTCGCTGTTCAGCAAGCGTTCCTTCCACGCCGCGTTGACCCAGCCCAAGCGCTCTTTGCCGATGTACAAAGGCGTGAACTGCTGACGATCAAAACGGGTGATCTTGTCGAGATAGGCCAGAACCGCATCCACTTGCATTGCCGACTCCGCTGCGATGTGTTTCGGGAAGGCTGCATCTTAGGATGCTTCTTGGGCTTTGACTATATCTGGCGTAACAGCCGGCAAATAAACAGATTATTTTGCGTTGGGATGTTGCGGAATTGTCTCGGCGGCCGCTTCGGCAAACCTTCCATTCAGACCATTTAACGACTTTGTCATTTCAATTTATCCGCCAGCCCCGAGTAACGCTGCGGCGCCGCGACGGCCGCCTGTTCCCACACCGGCTGCGCGCCGGACACGAGGAAGCGCTCCCGCGCCCGGGTGATCGCGGTATACACCAGCGCCCGGTTCAACAAGGGCCCCGCCGCTTCCGGCAACTGCAGACAGACCTCGCCGAACTCGGACCCCTGGCTTTTGTGCACCGTCATCGCGTACACGGTGTCGTGCTGCGGCAGCCGGCCGGGGGCGAATTCGCGCCAGCCGTCGTCGTCGCCGGGAAAGGCCACGCGCAAGCCAGCCTCGCGCTGCACCGTGAAGCCGATGTCGCCGTTGAACAGGCCCAGGCCGTAATCGTTCTCGCTGATCATCACCGGCCGCCCCGGATACCAGTCGCGGCCGGCCGGCTTGTCGCCGTCGGCCTCCAGTTGCCGCTCCACGCGCAGATTGAAGGCCTCCACCTGCCGCCGTTCCGCCGCCAGCAGCATGAAGCCGGCGAAAGCCTGCTGCCGCTCGGCCAGCGGCGCGTCCGCGCGCACCGCCCGCCAATACGGCCGCCAGCGCGCCAGCACCTCCGCCGCCTCCAAGGCCGGCACCGCTTCCACATCGCCCCACTCCGGGTCCTGCAACACCGCCCAACTGCCGACGCCGTCGCCCGCGTTCACCCGCCGCGCCAGTTCGCCGATGCCGGAATCGGTGCCGAAACGATGGCTGTGGGTCAGCAACGCCACGCAATCGGTGAGCTTGCCGCCCGCGCCCGGCGTCGACGGCAGGGTTTCGCCGCAGTTCGCCCGCAGCCAGTCCAGAGTATCCGGACGGTAATGGATGTCGGCGCACAAATCGCCCAGCACCGCGCCGGCGTCCACCGAGGCCAGCTGATCGCGGTCGCCCAGCAGAATCAGCCGCGCCTGCGACGGCAAGGCCTCCACCATGCGCGCCATCAAGGACAGGTCTATCATCGACGCCTCGTCCACCACCAGCACGTCCAGCGGCAAAGGATTGCCGGCGTGATGGCGTGGCGCCGCCGCGCCCGGGCGCAAGCCCAGCAAGCGGTGCAGCGTCTGCGCCTGCTGCGGCAATTGCCGCAGCGTATCCTCGGCCAGGTCCAGCCGCGCGCGCGCGCCGCGCACCGACTCCGACAGCCGCGCGGCGGCCTTGCCGGTGGGCGCCGCCATCGCCATCACCAGCGGCCGCGGCGACAGGCCGGCGAGCAAGGCCAGCAGCTTGAGCACGGTGGTGGTCTTGCCGGTGCCCGGACCGCCGGAAATGATCATCAGGCGCTGACGCGCCGCCAGGGCCGCCGCCAGCTTCTGCCGGTCCGGACCCGCCGCGGACGCCGCGCCGAACAAAGCCTCCAGCAAAGGGCGCAAGCGCGCGCCGTCCGGCGCCGGTCCCGGCTCGGCCAACGCGGCCAGGCGCTCGGCCAGCCGCGCTTCGTCGAACCAGTGGCGGGCGAAATACAGCCGGCCGGCCGCGTCCAGGATCAGGGGCGCGTAGTCGCCGGGGCGGCCGACCAGCGCGCTGCCCTGCAAGGCCTTGCGCTCCGGACGCTGCGCCAGCGGCAGGCAGACATGGCCGGCCTGATTGGCGCTGGCCAGTTCGTGGATCAACGCCAACGCGGCCTCGTCCACGCCGGGATCGAGACGGGCGAACAAGTGGGCGAGTTCGGCGGGCAACAGGGCTTGCTGGACAGACATGGCTTGGAATCCGGATGCTTTGCGCTCCGCGACGCGGAGCCGGAATGGGTAGACTCGAAGCGCTTCAGCGCAATTTGCCGCTATCTTGCAGCTGCTGAATCGCCTTGTCCAATTGCGGCAACAGTTGCCGATATTGCGGATGCAGGCGCAGCATCACCGACACGCTGCCCACGACGTCGCCCGCCGCGCAGGGCTGCGCCTCCGGCGCGCGGTTCAGCAGCAAGTCCAGCTGACGCTGGCTCAAGACGATGGCCTGCATGCTGCCCTGGCGCAGACCGCTGATCAGATCGCTTTCGCTGGCGGCCTCCACCCGCTTGAATTGCCCGCTGGCGAAACCGGCTTCCAGCACGGGGTAGCTGCGCCCCTGCAGCACACCCAGACTCAGGCCGCTGAGGCTGGCCGGCGCCGCGCCCTTGCGCCGCTTGCCGGGGGCGAAGCACAGCCGCAGAGTCTGCACGTCGATGGGCCGGGTGTAGAAACCGGCCACCGGCGACAGCGCGCGCCAGGACGGATTGACGCCCACTTCCACATCCACCTTGCCCACCTCGAACAATTGCTGCAGCCGCGACGACGGATAGTACTCCAGTTCGAAGCGGACGCCGCTGTGCCGGCCGATCAGCTCCAGCGCGGCGCGGTACTGGGTGGCCAGCGCGCCGTCCTGGGCGCTGTACAAAGGGCCGAAGCTGTCGTTGGCCACGCCGGCGCGCAAGCCGGGCGCGGCCGCGGCCGGCATCGCCAGCAGCAAGGCGATCAGCCGGACGCCGCGCTCAAGCAAGCCGGGCTTCCAGCGCATCGCAAATGGTTTTGAGAATTTTGATGCGGGCATAGTATTTATTATTGGCCTCCACCAGCGTCCACGGCACCTTGCTGGTGCTGGTGCGGTCCACCATATCGCTGACGGCCAGCTTGTAGGCGTCCCATTTGTCGCGGTTGCGCCAGTCTTCCTCGGTGATCTTGAAGCGCTTGAAGCCGGTTTCCTCGCGGCCCTTGAAACGCGCCATCTGTTCGTCCTTGCTGATGGCCAGCCAGAACTTGACGATGACGGCGCCGTTTTCGCTCAGCTGATGCTCGAAATCGTTGATTTCGTAATAGGCGCGCATCCAGTCCGCCTCCTTGGCGAAGCCCTCCACCCTTTCCACCAGCACCCGGCCGTACCAGGTGCGGTCGAAAATGGTGATGCCGCCCTTGCCCGGCATATGACGCCAGAAGCGCCACAGCCAGGGTTTGGCCTTTTCTTCCTGGGTGGGCGCGGCGATGGGCACCACCCGGTAGCGCCGCGCGTCCAGCGCCTGGGTGATGCGGCGTATGCTGCCGCCCTTGCCGGCGGCGTCGTTGCCTTCGAAAGCCAGCACCAGCGAATGCTGAGCAAAGCGCGGGTGACGGGTCAGCCGGTGCAGCCGGCCTTGCAGTTTTTCCAGCTCGGCCTTGTATTCGGCCTTGTCCATGGGCTGGTCCAGTTGCAGGGTGTCCAGCAACAGCTTGTTGTCTATCGGCGCCAGCAGCGGCGGCGCGTCTATCAATTCGGCCTGCGATCCCTGCGCCTGCGCCAGCCGGTTGCGGATGGCGTTGAGCAGGGTGTTGCCCACGGTCAGGCTGCGGTAATTGGCGTCCTCGCCGTCCACCACCACCCAGGGCGCGGCGGCGGTATTGGTCAGCCGCAGGATGTGCTCGGCGGATTTGCGTATCTTGTCGTAGCGCTCGTAATGCTCCCAATCGGTCTTGGTCACGCGCCAACTGCTGGCCGGATCTTTTTCCATCTGCTTGAGCCGCTTGTGCTGCTGCTCCCGGGTCAGGTGGAACCAGAACTTCAGCACCAGCGCGCCGTCCATGGTCAGCATGCGTTCGAAGCGCAGGATGTCGAAGATCTGCTTGTCCAGCGCGTCGCGGTCGCTGCGGGCGAACACCCGGTCGAACAGGGCGTCGGAGTAATAGGAGCCGAAGAACATGCCGATGCGGCCCTTGGCCGGCAGCTGCATCCAGTAACGCCACATCCAGGGCCGGGCGCGGGCGTCGTCGTTGGCTTCGGCGAAGGCCACGGTGTCGATCAGGCGCGGGTCCAGCCATTCATTGATCAGATTCATGGTTTCGCCGCGGCCGGCGCCGTCGAAGCCGTGAATCAGGATCAGCACCGGAAAATCGGCTTTCTCCTTCAAATCGTATTGCAGGTCCAGCAAGGCCTCGCGCAATTTGGGCATGGCTTCCCGGAATGTCTTTTTATCGATGCTATGGCCGATTTCGGCGGATTCGAACATGATGCGTCCTTGTTATTGTCGGTTCGCCCCGGCGCCACTCTCCCCTTCCGGCCGCGTTCCACTTCAGATAGTTCAGCTTAGTCCCATGACCGCGGCTTGCGCACTCCGCATTCCTACGCATGCCCGGCGAACCATTGGTCCAGCGCCTCCAGCAAGGCCGGCGCGGGCTGATCGCTCCAGATCCCGCAAGCGTCGGCGCCGACGCCGCGCAGATAGAGATAACGCACGCCGCCGAAGCGGGCGGCGAAGTCCACGCCTCGCGCGCTGAAATAGCGCCGCAGGGCCACGCAGTAAATCAGGTATTGCAGATAATAATGTTCTTGGGCGATGGACTCCGCCAGCCGCTCGGCGCGATAGTCTTCGCGCCGCCCGCCCAGGTGGTTGGATTTATAGTCCACCAGATAAATGCGCCCGTCGGACTCGAACACCAGGTCCATGAAACCCTTGAGAAAACCGCGCACGGTGGAAAAGTCCAGTTGCGCCGCCGCCGCGCGCAAGGGCGCGGCCAGGCCGTGTTCCGGCGCGGACAGGATGGCGGCCAGCTTAGCCACCTCCAGCCTGGGCGCCGGCAGCATGAACTCCATCTCCACCAGCCGCTTGCCGTCCGGCACCTCGGCCAGTCTCACCCCCGGATCCAGTTCCGCGTTCAGCGTGGCCGCCACCATCTCGCAGCCGGCGTCGGCCCACTCCGGCGCGAAGCCGTGCTTGGCCAAGGCCCGCTCCACCGCCTGCCGCAGGCCGGCGTCGTCCACGCCGAAGCTGATGGTTTCAAAAATCTCGTGCAGGCAGGTGCCAGCCTTGGCCCCGCGCGGAAAACCGAAACGATCCAGGGCCGGCGGCTCCGGCGCTTCCGCCGCCGCCGCGGGCTGCCCCGCGTCGTGGTCCGGGCTCTCCTGCCATTTGCCGGCCGCCTGCGCGTGGGTCAGCGAGGTGAAGCTGGCCACCCGCCACGGCGCGGCCAGCCGGCGCGTGAACGCTTGAGCCTGATAATCCCGCCCCGTTTCGCGCCGCGCGGCCAAGGCCGGCCGCGCGCCGTCCTCCTCCAGCACCGCGCAAGCGCCTGCCGCGGCGGCGTTGGCCGTCGCCGCGAACGCCTCCAGCTCCCGTCTGAGCACGGCGTCGTCCAGTTCCAGCGTTTCCAGCTCCGGCAAGGCGCGCGCGTCGCGGCCGTGCAGCAGCCAGCTCAGCGCCGCCGTCTCCATGCCGCGCACCCAGCCCCAGCACAGGTATTGGCGATATTGCGCCCGGGTCAGCGCCACGTAGAGCAGACGCAGTTTCTCCGCCAACAGTTCGCTGCGCGCAGCCAGTTTCACCTCGGCGTCGGCCGCGGCGTCCGGCGCCAGCCAGGATTGATCCTGAGCGTGGTAGCGCCAGAACGCGGCGTCGCGTCGCTCCAGCGCGCCGCCCCACAAAAAGGGGCAGAAGGCCACCGGGTATTGCAGGCCCTTGGCGGTGTGGATGGTGACGATTTTGACCAGGGCCGCGTCGCTCTCCAGCCGCAGCACCGCCTCCTCTCCGCCCGGCGGCTGCGCCACCCGCGTTTCCAGCCAGCCCAGCAGCGGCGCCATGCCCTGGCGCTGATCGCTCTCTTGCTGCAGCAGTTCGGCCAGATGAGACAGATTGGTCAGCCTGCGTTCGCCGTCCGGCATCGGCAGCAGGCGTTCGGCCACCCGTTCCCGTGCGAAGAAATGCCGCCAGGCGGCCATGAAGCCGCGCTCCCGCCATAGCAGGTGGTCGGCGGCGTTGGCCTGCAGCTGCGCTTCCCAGCGCGCCTCGTCCTCCACCCGGGCCAGCAACTCTCCGGCGTCGACCCCGGCCAGTTCGGTCACCAGCGCCGCGCGCAGCCGCGCCTCGCTGGCCGGCTCCGCCCAGGCGCGCAGCAAGGCCAGCATCTCGCCGGCCTCGCGGCTGGCGAACACGCTCTCCTGGGTCAGCGCCACGCTGGCCACGCCGCGTTCGGCCAAGGACTGGCGCACCCGGTCTCCCTGACGATGGGTGGACACCAGCACGGCGATGTCGCCGCCGGCCAAGGGCCGGCGCGCCTCGCCGGCGACGATGGCGGCGCGGTCGACCACGGCCAGCGCCAGCAGACGCGCGATCTCGTCGGCGCAGGCCTCGGCGGCCCCTTCGGCGGCGGCTTCTCCGCTGGCGGCCTTGCCCTCGGGCTCCGGTCTCAGCCATTGAAAGCAGAACGGCGGCCTGTCGTCGTCGATGTCCAGCCGCCCGCCGGAGGCCGGTTGCGCCGCCACCGGCTGATAGGCGATGCCCTCGATCAGAAACGGCAGTTCCCGCGCGAACAGCGCGTTGACGGTGCTGACCAGCGGAGCCTCGGAGCGGCGGTTGGTGTCCAGCGTGTAATGATGTTGCGCGTCGTTACGCGCCGCCAGGTAGGCGAAGATGTCGGCGCCGCGGAAACTGTAGATCGCCTGCTTCGGATCCCCCACCAGGAAGACCGGCCGCCGCTGCGCGACGAAGCAATGTCGGAAGATGGAATACTGAATGGGGTCCGTGTCCTGGAATTCGTCGATCAAGGCCACCTGGAAGCTGCGCGCCACGTGGGCCGCCAGCAGCGGACCGCTGATCGGGTCGGTCAACGCCGCGCCCAGATCGGTCAACAAGTCGTCGAAACTGCGGCTGCGCTCCCCCACGCGGCGCGCGCTCAATTGTTCATTGGTCCAGGCGATCAGCTCCAGCTTGAGTTGCGCCACCGACAGCGCCACCTCTTCCATATAAGCGTCCCAGGCCCCCAGCCAGGCCTCCGTCAAGGCGAACAAGGGGTGCTCCGGCGCGGCGTGGCCTTTCTTCATGCCCTTGGCCAGCGAGGCCGGCAGCAGCTTGTCCAGCTGGCGACGGCTCTCCTTGTCCAGCACCGGGGTGGTCTCCGGTGTGGCCAGCAGGCCGTCCAGGGCGCCGATGGCGCGTTCGATAATGGCCGGGCTGTAGCTGCGCGCGTTGAAGCCGACGGCGGCGCGCAGCAGATCGGCGGCCTCCGCCGCGCCTTCCGGCCGCGCCGCCAGCGCCCGCCAGCCCCGCTCCACCGCGAGCAAGGCGCGCTCCAGGCCGGCCACGTGCGGCGCTCGCATACGCAGATAGGGCTTGGACAGATAGGGCCGGATGTCCGCCAGCCAGCCGTCCGGCGTTTCGCCGTTGTCCACCAGCACTTGGGCGAGCAAGGGATCGTCCACCACCCGCCTCCGCCAGAAGTCGTCGACGATCTCGATCAAGCGCTCCTCGTCGTCGCTGACCAGTTCGGCTTCGAAGGTCTGGCTGCTTTCAAAGGCGGCGTCGGTCAGCACCCGCTGGCAGAAGCCGTGGATGGTGTAGATGGCGGCGGCGTCGAAGCCGGTGATCGCGGCCTTGAGCCGCTGCGAGGCCTGCTCCCGCGCCGCACCGGGCGGAAAACGCGCCGCCAGCGCCGACAGAAAGGGATCGCCGCCGGCCTCGCCTTCTCCGGCCAGCGTCTGCGCCAGCTCGCTCAAGCGCCGGCGCAGCCGTTCGCGCAGCTCCGCGGTGGCGGCCTTGGTATAGGTCACCACCAGCACTTGATCGACGGTGGGCGGCGGCTGGCCGTCGCGCTCTTCCAGCAATAGCCGGGCGAACAGGGCCGCAATGGTCCAGGTTTTGCCGGTACCGGCCGAGGCTTCGATCAGGTTGATGCCGCTCAGCGGGCAGTTCAGCGCGTCCAGCGCTTGGGGAAGCAGGCTCATGATGGCGACACTTTAATGCGATTCGGCCATTTAAACGACCCGTCATCGGGGCCAGCGTCGCTTGTCCGCATTCAGAAGCGCTCGTCCAGGATAGCGGGCAGGACGATTTCCCGCGCAAAGGAGGCGTCGGACAAATTCAGCAAGGCGCGCGTCAGACTCACCACGTCGTGCAGCGGGATCAGCTGGCCGGCGCCGCGCTCGGCGGCGTGTTCGCGGGGCACGGACAAATCGTCCTCCGTATTGAGGTAGCCCAATTGCAGGCAGGTCACGGCCAGGCGCTGCGCGCGGTACTCCTCCCGCAGCGCGTCGGCCATGCCGCTCAAGGCGAACTTGCTGGCGGCGAAAGCCACTTCGGGACGGCCGCTGCGCGGCAGGCCCGAAGTCGACCCCGTCAGGATGAGCTGCGGCTTGGCTGCGCCCGACATCCGCGGCAGCAGATGTTTGAGCAGCAGAATCGTCGAAGCGATATTGACCTGGACCACTTCCATCAGCTCCAGATCCGAACAGCGGGAAAACGCATAGGAGGACTCAAACGCCTCCCGCTCCCAGATCCCCACATTGCACATCACCACGTCCAGCCGTTCCGGCAGCGCGCTCATCACTTGCTCCACGGCCAGCACCGGCTTGGACAAATCGGCCTCTATCCAGTCCAGCGCAACGCCGGCCGGCGGCTTCAGGTCTTCCGGCCTGCGCCTGGAAACGCCGATCACGCGGTCGCCCTCCCGCCCCAATCCTTCCACAAAAGCCTTGCCAAGGCCCCGGCTCGCTCCAATGATCAGTATATTCACGGCGTCTCCAAAATGAATCTGCGCGGCGGTTCCGCGGCAGTGACAGACGAGAAGGATACCTGATTCGTCAAATTTGTCGGCCACGCCGGCAAAGGGGATAATCGCCGCCCGAACCCCGCATTCAAGGCCTGACACAATGAGCGACACCGCAATCCGACTTTCAAAACGCATGGTGGAACTGGGCCTGTGCACGCGGCGCGAAGCCGACGCCTGCATCGAGCAGGGTCTGGTGAAAGTGGACGGCCAGATCGTCACCGCGCTGGGCAGCCGGGTGGAGCCGCAGCAGCGCGTCGAACTCCTGGGCCGGCCCGACGCGCAGCGCGACGCGGCGGTCACCCTGCTGCTGCACAAGCCGGCCGGCGCCGAGCCGCTGTCCCTGCTGGGCCCGGACAGCCAGATGCCGGGCGACGTCAGCGGGCTGAGCTGGCTGCCGCGCCATCGCCAGCATCTGCAAGGTGTCGGCGCCGTCGCCGACCGCGCCCACGGCCTGGTGGCGCTGACCCAGGACCGCAAGCTGGCGCAGCGGCTGGCCGATTGCCAGCTGGAATTCCTGATCAATGTCGACGCCGCGCCCGCCGCCGCCGAACTGCAACAAAGACAGAGCGGCCTGCGCCCCGGCGGCAAGCCGCCGCGCGAACTCAAAGTCTCGCGCCAGAGCGACCGACAACTGCGCCTGGTGCTCGCGGCGCGCGACGCGCGCTGGCTGGACGATATCTGCGCCGGCCTGGGCGTCAGCCCGCTGGCGCTGCGCTGCATCCGCATCGGCCGGCTGGCGATAGGCCAGTTGGCGGCCGGGCAGTGGCGTTATGTGCCGGACTTCGAGCGTTTCTGAGAACCTAGCTTCATGCCCAGCGCCAGCGCCGCCGCCGCGTTGCGCGCGGCGCGGCTGACATTGTCCGCGGCCTCGGCCAAGGCCTGTTCCTGGCTGCACGGCCGGCTGACCGCGGCGAACACCGCGTCCAGCCCGTGCGCGTGGATCAGCTCGCTGCCCGCGCCCAGACAACCGCCTATCGCCAGCACCGGCACCCCATGACGCCGAGCGACGCGGGCGACGCCTATCGGCGTCTTGCCTTGCACGCTCTGGCTATCGATGCGGCCTTCGCCGGTCACCGCCAGATCGGCGTCGGCCAACGCCGCGTCCAGGCCGACGGCCTCGGCGACGATGGCGCTGCCGGAACGCAGCCGGCCGCCCAGGCAGGCCAGCAGCGCGGCGCCCATGCCGCCGGCCGCGCCGGCCCCGGCCGCCTCGGTCGCGGCCACGCCCGACTCGCCCTCCATCAAGACCGCGAAATGCGCCAAAGCCGCATCCAGCGCCGCCACCATCGCCGGCGTCGCGCCCTTCTGCGGCCCAAACACCGCCGACGCGCCGCGCGGGCCGGTCAGGGGGTTGTCCACGTCGCAGGCCACGTCGATGCGGCAGGCCGCCAGCCGCGGGTCCAGTCCGGACAGATCCAGCCGCGCCAGGCTCGCCAAGGCCGCGCCGCCGGCCGGCAGCTCGCCTCCGTCCGCGTCCAGCAGCCTGGCGCCCAGCGCCTGCAACATGCCGGCGCCGCCGTCGTTGGTGGCGCTGCCGCCTATGCCCAGCACAAAGCGGCGCGCGCCGGCGTCCAGCGCGTCGCGGATCAGATCTCCGGTGCCGTGGCTGCCGGTCAGCAAGGGGTTGCGCCGTTCCGGCGGCAATAAGGCCAGGCCGCTGGCGGCGGCCATTTCTATCACCGCCACGCCGTCCGCGGTCAGCCCGTAGCGCGCGGACAAGGTCTCGCCCAGCGGGCCTCGCGCCGACGCCTCGCGCCACTGGCCGCCCAGGGCGTCCAGCATCGCCTGCACCGTGCCCTCGCCGCCGTCCGCCATCGGCAGCTTGTGGTAGCGGGCGGCGGGAAACACTTGGCGGAAGCCGTCCTCTATCGCCTGGGCCACCTGCAGCGCGCTCAGGCTTTCCTTGTAGGAGTCCGGGGCAATCACGATTTTCATGCGGTTTTCAATCACAAGAGACGACGATGGCAAGATATTAGCGATTGACCAGCCGCGGCGGAATCCGCAGCACCAGCAGCGCGCCGGCCAGCATCACGCCGGACAGAATGTACAGCGCCGGATCCGTGCTGTGAGTCAGGTCCTTGATCCAGCCCACCAGGAAGGGGCTGACGAAGCCGGCCACCTGGCCCAGCGAATTGATCAAGGCCAGCCCGCCGGCGGCGGCCGCGCTGCCGAGAAAGGCGGTGGGCAGCGGCCAGAACATGGACAGGCCGGCCAGCGCGCCCATGGTGGCCAGGCTCAGGCCCAGCATGGACAGCCAGACCGCGCCGCCGCTATTGGCCGCCATCAGCAAGCCCAGCACGCCCATCAGCAGCGGCAGCACCACGTGCCAGCGGCGTTCTCCGCGCCGGTCGCCGGAACGGCCGACCCAGACCATGAAGAAGCAGGCGGCCAGATAAGGCAGCGCGCTGAGCCAGCCGATGACGCCGGCGCTCTGGAAACCCAGGCCCTTGATGATGGACGGCAGCCAGAAGTTGATCGCGTACACCCCCATCTGGATGGCGAAATAGATCGCGCCCAACATCCACACATTGACGTTGCGCAGCACGCTGGCGAAGGACTGCTCCACCGGCCGCTGCGCCGAGCGCCGCGCCTCGTCGTCGATCAGCGCCTGCCGCATCGCCGCTTTCTCTTCCGCGCTCAGCCAGCGCGCCTCGGCGATACCGTCGTTCAGATAGAAATACACGCCCAGGCCCAGCAACACCGTGGGCAGGCCTTGCAGCAGGAACAGCCACTGCCAGCCGGCCAGGCCGCCTTGGCCGGCGGCGAAATGCTGCAGCATCCAGCCGGACAGCGGCCCGCCCAACACGCCGGACACCGGGATGGCCGACATGAACAGCGCCATCACCTGGCCGCGCTTGTCGGCCGGAAACCAGCGGGTGAAGTACAGCACGATGCCGGGAAAGAAGCCGGCCTCGGCCACGCCGGTGAAAAAGCGCAGCGTGTAGAAGGACTGCGGCGTGGACACGAACATCAGACAAGCGGACAAGGTGCCCCACACCAGCATCAGCAAGGCGATCCAGCGCCGCGCGCCCACCTTGTGCAGCATCAGATTGCTGGGCACGCCGCACAGCACATAGCCGATGAAGAAAATGCCGGCGCCCAGGCCGTAGACGGTTTCGCTCAAGCCCAGCGCGTCCAGCATCTCCAGCTTGGCGAAGCCGACGTTGACGCGGTCCAGGTAGTTGAACAGATAACAAACGAAAATGAAGGGAATCAGCCGCCAAACGGCTTTCTTGTAAGCGCCGGCCAGAATGTCCTGCCGCGGCGCGCTCAGGGTATCGCTAGGGTTCACATCCATCTCCTCTGCGCGCGGGGGCTCTCCCTCCGGCGCGTCTCCTTGGTTCTGATGAATATTGTTTTTGTATCGCGTCGCTCATTCTGGTCAGCGCCAACGGAAAATACTTCGTGCAGACGTCTGGTTTATGCGCGGGAATTGCCGGAATATATTATGCAAACGCACAAACCCTGGACGCGCCATGCCCATTCTGACCGCCGAACTCGCGCAGGACATCGTCAGCCGCACCATGCGCATCATTCCGTTCAACGTGAACGTGATGGACGCCCAAGGCGCGATTCTGGGCAGCGGCGACGCAGGCCGGCTGGGGCAGTTGCACGACGGCGCGCTGCTGGCGCTGGCGCAACGACGCACGGTGGAGATAGACGAGGCCACCGCCGGCAAGCTGCACGGCTCCCGTCCCGGCATCAATCTGCCCTTGCACGTGAACGGCCGCATCGCGGGCGTGGTCGGCCTGACCGGCCAGCCGGAGCAGGTTCGCCAGTTCGGCGAACTGGTGCGGCTGACCGCCGAGATGATTCTGGAGCAGGCGCAATTGCAGCGGGCGCTGCAACACGACGCGCGCCAACGCGAAGCCTTTGTGCTGGAATGGATACGCGGCGAGCCCGGCGCGGCGCTGGACGCCTGGGCGCAGCGCCTGGGGCTGCGCTTGGAACAGCATCATGTGGCGCTGAGCCTGCAACTGGACGAAGAGGGCTTGGCCGCCGATCAGGCCCAGGCGGCGCTGCAACAGCTGCAATCGGCGCTGGCGGCGCGCTGGCCGCGCTTGCTGAGCGCGGCCACCGGCCCTTACGAGCTGGTGCTGGTGGAGGCTTGCGAGGAGGAAGGCGAAGCCGAGCGCGAAGCGCTGCTGCAACGCCGGCTGCGCGCGCTGGCCGCCTGGCTGGAAGAAACGGCGGCGCCCGGCTTCCGCCTGGGCATGGGCATTGCGCTGCCGGGGCGGGACGGCGCGGCCCAATCCTGTCTCAGCGCCCGCGCCGCCGCGCGCATCGGCCGGCAACGGCAGCCCAAGCGGCGGGCGCACAGCTATTACGAACTGGCGCTGCCGGTGCTGCTGTCCGGCCTGGATCACGGCTGGCAGGCCCAGCAATTGCGGCAGCCGCTGCAAAGGCTGGAACAGGCCGGCAAAAGCGGACTGCGCCGCACCGCCGAGGCCTGGTTCGCCCACCAGTCCCACCCCGGCGCCACCGCGCGGGCGCTGCACATCCACCGCAACACGCTGGACTACCGGCTGGGCCGCATCGCCGACATCACCGGACTGGACCTGCAGCGTCACGAGGACCGTTTCCGGCTCTACGTCGCGCTGCTGCTGGGGTGACACTCGCTCGTCGACGGCCTCGGCCTCGGGCTACCGGCCGATGCGCTTGAGCCGCGCCGGCTTGGCCCCCTGCTGCGCCAGCGCGATTTCCAGCAAGGTCTCCAGATGCTTATGCGCAGTCCATGACTGCTGCAACGAAACAAGACCAAGACGGCGTATGGACACTTTTTGAGAGGCAGGCTCCAAGCCTGTCTCTAGTATTGCCCCCTGTCGCGATGCCCGAGATCGCCCTCACCGCACAGGACCGCCATATGCCTTCCATTCCCTTCTTCTCAAGTCGCCCCTCCCAGCAGCCTAGCCCGATTGAAGCGCAACTGCTCGCCAACGCAAAAACCCCGGCAGAACGCCGTGAAACGGAAAATCTGTTTGCTCAGGTGAAACAAATACGCAATGCACCCGATTCGTCGGCATCCACGCTTTCGCCCCCCGCCTTTCCCCTCACCTTGAAAAACGTTCTGCTGAGCGGCCTGTATGTCCAGGCCGGGGTCCAACCCCTTCTCAACCGCGAATCGCCATTGCTTCCAGCGTCCTCCGCGCCATCCGCCCTCCCCTCGGCGCTGGTCCAGGCCCACAGCCAGCCCTCTTCCCGCTCCGCGCCTCCACCGCCGGAAACGCCCCTGCTCCGCCAAGCGCGCCACGTCGTTCCCAAACCCAAGACCACGACCACGACCGCTGCGCCTGACGACGTCAAGATCGTTAAGATGTTTGATTTTTCCTGCATGAACGAAGGCGAGAATCTGTCCTTCGCCCAAGTGCTGCGCCAAATCGGCAAAACCTTGCGCAACCCCATCACCGCACTGGCCACGGAAAGCAAGCATGTCGACAGCTGGAGACAGGGCCGCGGCTGCGCCACGTCCGAGGAGATCTCGGCCATCACCGACATCACCGAGAAAGTCGATGCCATCACCTCGCAAGTCCTGACGCTGCTGCCAGGCAGCCAGCCCTTGGCCATCGCGCAATACATCGTCGGCCCTCTGCTGGAGCATGCAGCCAATGATCTGGAAGGCAAACCCACCTCGCGGGAAGAAGAACTCAACCTGTTGCAGCAAGTGACCCAACAAGCCCGCTTCAGCATTGATGGGATGAGCCATGCCGAGCGGCAGCGCTTGCAAACCGCGCCCCAGCCTGGCGGCAAGGCTTCAGGAATAGACCTGCCGGCATTCCATCTCAAAAACGGTCGTAACCACATCAAACTCAAAGCCAACGGCAAACACCATGACGTCGCCTTGTTGGAGAAGGATGGCCGCAGCTTTGCGCAAATCCCGGCCAAGCAGCAGGGAAAGTTCGCTAACCGCGAAGTCTATTTCAACCATCTCGCACAGGAATGGCGCTTGCTGGGCGATGGCAAATTCCGGCACTTCAGCAAGCAGGAACAATTGGCCGCCCATAAACTGGCGCTGGGTCCGCATCACTTGCATCGCTCCAGCAGCGCGAACACGCCTCATGTCTACAGCGTTCACAATTCCTTCACTGCGCAACCGGCACGGCTTGAAGCCATCGAGCTGTTTGGCCGCCTGGTGCCTTACCGTCATGAACTCGCCACCGGCAAGGAATACATCTACGATGCCCGCCGGCCTGACGCCGCGCCCCTGGAAGTGGAAAATCGTCTGGGCGAATGGCATATCAAGCACGGGCTCACGCGACAGGCCACTCCCGAACTGCGCGCGGCCATCACCAAGCACGACATCGCGCCGCTGGCCCTGGACGAGCGCCAGCTTTCCACGCCCAATCACTTCGGCATCCAGCGCACCGGCGATGGCCAATACGTCCTGGCCATCGACCAGCAGTACTACCCCGTTCAACGGCACGGCAAGCAAGTGCAGCTTGGGGACGCCCGCAATCTGCAGATCGAGCTGAGCGCCCACGGCAAGCGCGTCGAGGTGGAATTGGCCAAACCAGCCAGCCGGGACAATCCCGCGTTCAAACTGGTTGACATGCCTATCATCGGCAAGCCGCTGAAAATCCGCGCCGCGCGCAAGGCCATAGGCAAGGCGCTGCCGGTTGCGCAAACCAAAATCGCCAATGCGATCCAGGCCTTGAACCGCTCCGACCTTCGCCCCCAAGTCCAGTTGGCGGAGGAGGCCTATTTCGGCAAAACCTTCCATCAGGACCCGAAACGCTTGGCGCAGCTGGGCAAATATCTGGACCAGATCCAGAGCGATCTGGCGCGCATCGATACCGCCAACTTCAATTTCGACAGCCGGGTCGGCTCTCCCACCACGGTGGCGGAACTCTCCAGGGAGCAATACCAGATGCTGGGCCGCAAGCCCAAATCAAAAATCATCAATGTTGGCCGCGATGGCTTCTACGCCTATTACGAACGGATGGGCAAAAACCCGAGCGCGGTCGCCGATGTACTGATCCACGAGCTGTCGCATGGCGGCCCCAACACGCTGGACTTCGCTTATGTCGGTACGCAAAAGCAGGCCCGCGTCGGCGATGTCGATGTATTCGAACTGATCAACCTCGCCAATAAGCATATCGAGAAGGATAGCCGCTACGGCGGCGCCGACCTGCCGCAGATCGATAACATCAACATTGCGTTCAAAGGGCTCAAGAACGCCGACTCCATCGCCCAGTTCGTCTCCTTCCTGGGCAAGGCGGACAGCGACCCTGCCGGTTTCGAGCGCGACTACCAAACGCTGAAGGCCGCCGCCAACCGCTCTGACCATTTTCAGCAACGCCTGCCGGAAGGCGTGCCGGTAAGCCGCAACCGCCGCTCCATTGAGACCCCGGTCCCATCACTGCCGCCGTTGCTGTTGCTAGTGGAACGACAAAGCGGCCGTTATCACTTGTATCGTCCGCTCGCAGGCTGATTCACCTGGCCCGCCGCCGGGCAGGGTCCGATCTCCCTGCCCGGCCCGCCGATGCGCTAAACTGTTCGGTTTAGACTTCTTGCGTAATCCCTCATGGGCCAGCCCACTGCCACTCCCCCCCTCTCCCGCCGGCTGGCCTGGATCGCCGCCGCCGGCTGCCTTGGCTACTATCTGCTGCTGGCGCTGCGTCCGGCCTGGCTGGAAGCCAAACTCGCCGGCTGGCCGGCGTCCGTTCTGCTGGCGCTGGCCATGTTCCTGCTGTTCTTCCTGCTGGCCGCCGGCTACGCGCTGGCCGCCGGCCGCGCCGACGACTCGGAGCGCGCATGAACCACGCGTCCGCCTTTTTCCTATTGTTCGTGCTGCTGACCCTGGCCATCACCGCCGCCGCCGCGCGGCGCACCGCCTCGGCCGGCGATTTCTACACCGCCGGCGGCCGCATCCGCGGCTGGCAGAACGGGCTGGCGCTGGCCGGCGACTACCTGTCCGCGGCGGCCTTCCTCGGCGCCGCCGGCCTGTATCTGTCCCAGGGCTACGACTCCCTGGCCTACGCCGTCGGCACCCTGGCCGGCTGGCCGCTCTTGCTGCTGCTGTTGGCGGAAAAGCTGCGCGGCAGCGGCTGCTACACCGCCGCCGCGGTGCTGGGCCGGCGCTTCGACCACGACGGGGTGCGGCTGGCCGCCAGCGTCAACTCGCTGACGGTGACGCTGTTCTACCTGATCGTGCAGATGGTGGGCGCCGGCAAGCTGATCGAGCTGCTGTTCGGCCTGCCCTATCTGGCCGCGGTGAGCCTGGTGGGCGCGCTGATGGTGCTCTACGTGGCGCTGGGCGGGATGTTGGCCACCACTTGGGTGCAGATGGTCAAGGCGGTGCTGATGTTCGGCTGCGCGCTGTTGCTGGCCGGCGGCGTGCTGGGGCGCTTCGGCGGCGATCCTGCGCGGCTGTTCGCCGCCGTGGAGGCCTTGCGCGGGCCGCAGGCCTTCCTGCCCAGCCCGGCGCTGAGCGATCCGCTGGAAGTGCTGTCGCTGGGCCTGGGCCTTTGCCTGGGCCTGCTGGGCCTGCCCCATGTGCTGATGCGCTTCTTCACCGTGCCTGACCGCCGCGCCGCGCGCCAGTCCGCCTGCTTCGCCACCGGCCTGATCGCGCTGTTCTTCGCCGTCAACATCGTCATCGGCTACGGCGCGCTGGCGCTGGTGGGGCCGGAGCCAAGCTTCCACGACGCCGCCGGCAAACTGCTGGGCGGCGGCAATATGGCCGCCATCCACCTGGCCACCTTGCTGGGCGGGCCGGCCTGGCAGGGCCTGGTGGCGGCGGTGGCCTTCGCCACCATCCTGGCGGTGGTGTCCGGCCTGGCCATGGCCGGCGCCAGCGCCATCAGTCACGATCTCTACGCGGTCTGGTGGCGGCGCGGCCGCGTCGACGCCCACGCCGAATTGCGGGTGTCGCGCTGGGCCACCGTCGGCCTGGGCCTGCTGGCCCTGCTGTTGTCCACGCTGTTCCAGCAGCAGAACATCGCCTTCCTGATGGGCCTGGCCTTCGCCATCGCCGCCTCGGCCAATTTTCCGGTGCTGTTGCTGGCCCTGCACTGGCCCGGCCTCAGCGCGCGCGGCGCGCTGTGGGGCAGCCTGGGCGGGCTGGCCGCGGCGGCGGCGCTGATCGTGGCCGGCCCGGCGGTATGGGTGGGCGCGCTGGGCCACGCCAAGCCGCTGTTTCCCTACGCCAACCCGGCGCTGTTCTCTGTGCCGCTGGCCTTTGCGCTGGCTTGGCTGGGTTCGCGCCGCGGCGCAACGGCGGTATCATCGGCTAGCGATACTTCTCACCGACCCTGACACTCATGACCACACTGACTCTTTACGGCAACCGACTGTCCGGCCACAGCTACAAGGTGCGCCTGGCGCTGATGCTGGCCGATGTTTCCCATGATTACGTCCATGTGGACCTGGAGCTGCCGCGCGAACAGCGGCCGGAGGATTTCCGCGCCGCCAGCCGTTTCGGCGAAGTGCCGGTGCTGGTGGCCGACGGCACCGCGCTGTGCCAGTCCAACGCCATCCTGCAATGGCTGGCCAATAATTTCGGCCAGCTCAGCGGCGAGCACGGCAGCCGCGAGACCGTGCGCGAATGGCTGAGTTGGGAAGCCAACCGCGTCGGCCTGTCGGTGCCCAATCTGCGCTGGTCGCGGATGAACCGGCTGCCTCAGCCGGAGGTGGAAGCCTGGCTGGAGCAACGCGCGCGCGCCGATCTGGACGCCCTGGACGCCGCCCTGGCCGAACAGCCCTATCTGGCCGGCCAGCGGCTGAGCATCGCCGACCTGTCCGCCAGCGCCTATCTGTGGTGGCTGGCCGACGCCGGCCTGGATATCGCCGCTTGGCCTCAAGTCCGGGCCTGGCTGGAACGCATCGCCCAGCAGCCGGGCTGGCAGCACCCCGATGTGCTGATGGCGCCGGACATTCCCGACTAAGCCCCCACGGAGCCCCGCCATGTCGTCCCGTCCCGATTGCATCCGACACTGGAGCGAGCTGATCGAAGCCCGCTCGCAAAGCTATCCCGACAGCCGGGAGCCGCTGGCGCGCGGCGCGGCGCTGGGCAAGCATTACGGCTTCGCCCGCCTCGGCATCCATCACGAACTGCTGGAGCCGGGCCAACGCACCAGCTGGCCGCACGCGGAAAAAACCGAGGACGAATTCGTCCACGTGCTGGAGGGCGAGCCCGACGTCTGGCTGGACGGCGCGCTGCACCGGCTGCGGCCCGGCGACTCGGTCGGCTTCAAGGCCGGCACCGGCCTCGCCCACACCTTCATCAACAATAGCGATAAGCCGGTGCGCCTGCTCTGCGTCGGCGACGTCAACCGCGACGACAATCAGGTGCACTACCCGCTGCACCCGGCGCGCAACGCCGCCATCGGCCCGCAGCACTGGAGCGACGCGCCCGAGCGCCCGCAGGGCGATCACGACGGCCTGCCCGATCTGCTGCGCGCGGCCGGAGGCCCTTTCTGACATGCACGATTTTCTCCAAGCCGCCGCGTCCCTGATCGGCCCCGCCCATCTGCTGACCGAAGCCGCCGACACCGCGCCCTACACGCTGGACTGGCGCCGCCGCTACCAGGGCCGCCCGCTGGCGGTGGCCTTGCCCGGCAGCACCGCCGAGGTGGCCGAGCTGGTCAAGCTCTGCCGCCGCCATCAGGTGGCCATCGTGCCGCAGGGCGGCAACACCTCCACCTGCGGCGCGGCCACGCCGGACGCCAGCGGCCGCCAACTGGTGGTGGCGATGCGGCGGCTGCGCGCCGTGCGCAAGCTGGACTCGGACAACAACGCCGTCACCGTGGAGGCAGGCGCCACGCTGCGCGAGGTGCAGCTGGCGGCGGAACAGGCCGGACGGCTGTTTCCGCTGTCGCTGGCCTCGGAAGGCAGCTGTCAGATCGGCGGCAATCTGTCCACCAACGCCGGCGGCGTCGCGGTGCTGCGCTACGGCACCATGCGCGAACTGACGCTGGGCCTGGAAGTGGTGCTGCCGGACGGCCGGGTGCTGGACGCGCTGGCCGGCCTGCGCAAGGACACCACCGGCCTGGACCTCAAGCAATGGTTCATCGGCGCCGAGGGACAGCTGGGCCTGATCACCGCCGCCACGCTGAAGCTGTTTCCGCTGCCCAGCGCCCGCGCCACCGCGCTGATCGGCGTGGACGACATCGAAACCGCCATCGTCTGGCTCAACGGCCTGCGCCAACGCTTCGACGACCGCCTCACAGCCTTCGAGGTGATCGAGGCCGACTGCCAACAGGCAATCGAACGCCACCGCCCCGGCCAATTGCCGTTCACCGCGCCGTGGCTGCTCTTGATCGAGCTGTCCGACGGCGGCGACGACGCCGCGCTGAACGAGGCGCTGCTGGACTGGCTGGCCGGGCAAACCCCGCGCGACGGCGTGGTGGCGCAAAGCGAGGCCGAGCGCCGCAAGCTGTGGCTGCTGCGCGAGGAGATTTCGGAAATCCAGAAACAGGACGGCCCCAGCATCAAGCACGACATCGCCGTGCCCACCTCGGCGCTGCCGCAATTGGTGCGCGACTGCGGCGCCGCGCTGCGCCGCGCTTATCCCGGCGTGCGCATCGTCGCCTTCGGCCACGCCGGCGACGGCAATCTGCACTACAACATCAGCTATACCCGGCCCGGCAACGTCGATCTGTTCGACGACGAGGCGGCGGTCAACGCCATCGTCTACGACCACGTCTACCGCCTGGGCGGCACGCTGGCGGCCGAACACGGCATAGGCCAGCTCAAGCCCCAGTGGCTGGAGCGCTACAAGGACCCGCTGGCGCTGGAGCTGATGCGCGCGCTCAAGGCCGCGCTGGACCCGGAGCGGCTGATGAATCCGGGCAAGTGGCTGTGATGGATTGCCCCGCCCCGCTCAACCCTTAAGATCCGGATCGCACGACAAGACGCTCACCAAGCGCGCCAGCGGCGCCGTCCAGTCCCCGGCCTCGCTTTGGCGGAACAGACGATGGCGCGGATACCAGGGCGTGGTTTCGCTCTCCAGCCCCCAGCGCCAGTCGGCGTGCCGCGCCGACAGCAGCAAGGCGCAAGGCAGCCCCAAAGCGCCGGCCAGATGGCCGAAGGCGGTGTCCACCGTCACCAGTCCGTCCAGCTCCGCCAGCAAGGCGGCGCTGGCAGCGAAGTCCGCCAACTCATCGCCCAGGGCCGGCACGCCGCGCGCGCGCAGCCAATCGCGCTCGGCCTGATTCAACTCAGGCTGCAAGGCCAGCCACTGAACGCCGGGCAAGGCCAGCAGGGGAAGCAACGCCTCCGGGCTCGGCAAGGAGCGGCAATGGTCGAACTCGTGCTCCGGCCGGCCGCGCCACACCAGGCCCAGCTTGCGGCCTTCGGCCGGCAAGCGCGCGCGCCAGGCGGCGCGGCCGGCGTCGTCGGCGCGCAGATAGGCCGGCGCTGGCGCGGGCTCCGGCTGCAAGAGGCCGGGCAAACTCATGGAAAACACATGGCAATCGTGTGCCGGCCACGGACCGGCGAGATCGCTTATCGGCAGCCACTCCACCGGCCAGCCCTGCGCTTGCAGCAAGGGCAGCAGGACAGGCCGGCAGGCGACGATCACGCGCGCCGGCCCGCGCCCCAGCAGCAGCGGCAGGTAACGCGCCGTCTGCAAGGCGTCGCCGTAACCCTGCTCGAACCACAGCAGCAGACGGCGGCCGGCCAAGGCCTCGCCGCTCCAGCGCGGTGAGCTCAAGGCCGGCGACGGCGCGGTTTCCAGCCGCGCCTCGTGCAAGGGCCAGCCCTCGCCCCAGCGTCCCTGGGTCAGCAGCAAATAGCCCAGATTGCGACGCAGCCCGGCGTGCAGCGGCTGAGCGTCCAGCCCCGCGCGCAGCGTAGTTTCGGCCTCTTCCCAACCGCCTTGCTGCGCCAGAGCCAGCGCCAATTGCTGATGAGCGTCCGCGTCCGACGGCTCCAGCGCCAAGGCGCGGCGCGCCAGCGGCTCCGCCTCCTCGCTGCGCCCCTGCCGCCACAAACACAGGGCCAGATTGCCCAGCACCTGCGCCTGTTCCGGCGCGCGCTCCGCCGCCGCGCTCAAGCAGGCCTCGGCCTCGGCCCAACGCCGCTGCGCCTGCAACAACAAGCCCAGATTGCTCAGCGCGCCGGCATGGCTCGCCTCCAGCGCCAGCGCCCGGCGCAACAACGTTTCCGCCTCGGCCCGCTCCCCGCGCTCCGCCAGCCTTTGTCCCAGCAGATTGAGCGCGTCCACGTCGTCCGGCGCGCAGGCCAGCGCCCGGCGCAAGCAGTCCTCGGCCTCCTCCGGCCGCAGCCGATACAATAAACGGCCCAGATTGAAGCAATGAACGGCGGACTGCGGCCGCAGCCGCAGGGCCAGCCGATACTGGGCTTCGGCTTCGTCCAGCCGTCCCGCCTCCTCCAGCAAGACGCCCAGATTGCCTTGGCAGGCCGCGTGCTCCGGACGCTGCGCCAGTTCCGCACGGTAATGCGCCTCCGCCTGCGCCAACTGGCCTTGCGCCATCAGGCAGCGGCCCAGATTGTAATGGGCGTCCGGCGTCCGCGGATCGCATTGCAGCGCCTGACGCCAGCACTGCTCGGCCATGGCCAGTTGCTCCAGCCGCGCCGCGCATACGCCCAGCAGATTCCACAATTCGGCGTTGTCGGCCTGGGCCTGCAAGCCGCTTTGCGCGGCCAGCAAGGCGCCGTTCAGATCGCCGGCGGCCAATAAGGCGCCGGCGCGCAAGGCGTGGGAAGTCGGTTCGGTCATAAGTTTTCAGCGCCCAGAACGCAAGCGCCCCGGCCCCGTTCCGATTAAGCGCTTTTTGAAATCAGCGGAATATCGTCTCCCGCATAGTAACCAGCATCTCTCCTTGATGAAAACGCCCTTTGCCGTGCCCCGCCTGAATTTCTTCCACGCGCAGCGGCCTTTTCACTGGGGGGGCGGCAAGAACGCTGCCTGCCGGCTGGATGCTGGGGCCGGCTGAGCCGCCTATGAAAACGGCCGGGGAGCATGCTCCCCGGCCGTGTGTTCTCGCTCTCGCCGTTTTACAAACGGAATTTGTCGAACTCGGCGTTCATCTTGCCGGCATTGAGCGACAAGCCGGTCAGCGTGCTGCTGACGTTCTGCAAGGCGTCGTCGTTTTCCAGCACATGGCCGTTGATCGCCTCCGAGCTTTGCGCAATCAAGGTGGTCGCCTTGTGCTGCTCGCTGGTGGAATCCGAAATCTCGTTCATCTTGGCCACCACGTCCAACATGGACGCGCGGATTTCCTCGATCTTGGCCACCGCTTCGCGGGTCAGCTCCACGCCCTCGTCCACCGCGGCCACGGTCTGATTGACGTCGTTGACCGCGCGGCCGGTTTCGTCGCGGATGGCGCTGACCATATTGGAGATTTCCAGCGTGGCCTGGGCGGTGCGCTCGGCCAGCTTGCGCACCTCGTCCGCCACCACCGCGAAACCGCGGCCCTGTTCGCCGGCGCGCGCGGCCTCGATCGCCGCGTTCAAGGCCAGCAGATTGGTCTGGTCGGCGATGTCGCGGATCACATTGGTGATGCCGGAAATTTCCTGAGAGCGCTTGTCCAGCGAGGACAACATGGTTTCCAGGCCGCGCACCGACTGCACCGTGCCCTCCATGCCGCTGGACAGCCTTTGCATATTGCTGGCGCTGGCCTCCAGGCTGGCGCCGGTCAGGCTGGTCAGCTCGTCGGCCTGGCGCGCGCTGTCGGCGATGTGGGAGATGGACACCGTGATCTGCTCCAGCGTGGCCGCGTTGGACGAGGACACATCGGAAATATGGCGCGAGCTGTCCGCCACGCCGGCCACCAGTTGGCTGGCGTCCTGCACCCCGTTGACCACGCCGGCGGCGTCCTGCTTCAGGCCGCGGAACAGCTGGGCCAATTGGGCGACGAAGGTGTTGAAGGCGCGCGCGGTGGCGGCGATTTCATCCTGGCCGTCGTCCTTCAGCCGCAAGGTCAGATCGCCCTCGCCGTGGGAAATGTCCTCCATCGCGTTCTTCAGCCGCACCAGGCCGGCCAGCATGCGGCCTATCACCAGGCTCGCCAGCGGGATCATCAGCACGAACACCAGCGCGGTCAGGCCGGCGATGGTGTACAGCAGCGTGGTCAGCGGCGCCAGCACGGTGGCGCGGTCCGCCGCCAAGGCCATCACCCAGTTGGTGCCGGGGATTTCCTGCGCCGACAACAGCATGGCCTGGCCGCCGATCTGCACTTCCGACGCCTGGTCGTGGCTGACGATGTCCGCCAGCCGTTCCGGCGTCAGTTCCGGCGCCACGCTGGTGATGGACTTCAGCGCCAGATCGGTTTGCGGATGGGCGATCACCGTGCCCTTCTTGTCCATGATGAAGGCGTAGCCGTTGCCGCGCACTTTCAGGCCCAGCACCGATTTCACCAGCGTGTCCACCATCACGTCGCCGCCCACCACGCCGGCGAAAGCGCCGTTGTGGTTGAAGGGCGCGGAAATGGTCACCGTCAGTTTCTTGGTGGCTTCGTCCAGATAGGGGTCGGTCACCACCGCCTGGCCGCTGTCCTTGGCGCGCTTGTACCAATCGCGGTCGGCCACCTTGTAGTCGGCCGGCGCCGTCCAATCATCGGAAAACAGCGAGCGGCCGTCGGCGTAGCCGGCGTAGTTGACGTTGAAACCGCCGGCCTTGGCGCCGGTCTTGAGGAAGCGGAGGGCGTCGGGCTCGGACGCCATCGTGCTCTGCGCGACAATCTGCTGTTTCTTCTCGCCCAGCCAGGTGGTCACCACCGCGCTTTGTCCCATCAGGCTGGCCTCGAACTCCTGGTCCAGGCCCTGCAATATTTCCGTGCGCATCTGCACGAAGACGATGACCACCAGCACCAAACCAAACAGCGCCATCAATAGCGCGTTCAGGGCGATCAGCCGGCTACGGAGCGATTTCATAACAGTCCTTTTTCTCGCGTGATTGACAACCATGGTTTTGATGCCCCGCCTTGCCGCGCGACACTCCCCTTACCGTTGGCAGCCAATTGTTATTGTTGGTTTATCTTCGGCCAGTTTAACGGATGTAACCCGTTTTAAATATCAAATATGGGTACAGTTGTGACAGATTATGATTTTGTTTGATCAAACACAGGAGCAAGGGAAGACGCGCGCCGGACGGCGGGCAAAAAAAACCCCCTGCGGTTTGACAACGGCAGGGGCCAACACGAGGAAGAAACGTCGTCCGGCGGACCGGCCGACATTTCGAGGGGCTAACACCTCAAAACCATACGGTTTTCAGTGCAGCCGCCACTGTAGCGTAATTACTCTATTCAGTCCAGTCCATTCCGCGACCGACGTCAGGAACGCCAGCGAAAATCGCGGAACTGCTCGCGCAGCCGCACCTTCTGCAATTTGCCGGTGGCGGTGTGCGGCAGCTCCTCGACAAAGGCCACATCGTCCGGCGTCCACCATTTGGCGATCTTGCCTTCGTAAAAGCCCAGCAGCTCCTCCGCCGTGGCGCTGACGCCGGGCTTGAGCACCACCACCATCAGCGGCCGCTCGTCCCACTTGGGATGCGGAATGCCGATGGCCGCCGCCTCCGCCACCGCCGGGTGGCCCACCAGGATGTTTTCCAGCTCGATGGAGCTGATCCACTCGCCGCCGGACTTGATCACGTCCTTGGTGCGGTCGGTGATGCGCATGAAGCCGTCGGCGTCTATGGTCACCACGTCGCCGGTGTTGAACCAGCCGTCGGCGCTGTGGCTGGCATCCAGTTCGCGGCGGAAGTATTGCGACAACACCCACAGGCCGCGCACCTGCAAGTTGCCGAAGGCCACGCCGTCGTGCGGCAGCGGCTTGCCGGCGTCGTCCACGATGCGGAGTTCGACGCCGTAGATCGGCCGCCCCTGCTTGGACAGCAGCGCGTGCAGCCGGGACGGCTCCAGGCCCTCGTGCTTGAGCTTGGGCGTGCCGGTGGTACCGCAGGGCGACAGCTCGGTCATGCCCCAGAGCTGGCGCATTTCCACGCCGTGCTCGGCCAGTTGTTCGATCATGCTTTCCGGTACCGCCGATCCGCCGGCGATCACCCGCTTCAGGGAATGCAGCTTCAGATGGTTCTTCTGGCAATGCTGCAACAGCATCATCCACACCGTCGGCACCCCGGCGGTGACGGTCACCTGCTCGCTCTCGATCAGCTCGTACAGATTGACGCCGTCCAGCTTGGGTCCGGGCAGCACCAGCTTACTGCCGTTCATGGTGCAACTGTAGGGCAGACCCCAGGCGTTGACGTGGAACATGGGCACCACCGGCATCACGCAGGCGCGGGCCGAGATGTCGAAACTGTCCGGCAAGGCGCTGCCATAGGCGTGCAGCACGGTGGAGCGATGCGAGAACAGCACGCCCTTGGGGTTGCCGGTGGTGCCGGAGGTGTAGCACAGGCTGGACGCGGCGTTTTCGTCCAGCAACGGCCACTGGTACTGGTCGCTGTGGCTGTTGACCAGGTCTTCGTAGCACAAGAGATTGGACAGCGGCGTCTGCGCCGGCATATGCGCCTTGTCCGTCATCAGCACGAAGGCTTCCACCGTGTCCAGTTGCGGCGCGATCTGCTCCACCAGCGGCAGGAAGCTCAGGTCGAACATCAGCACCCGGTCTTCCGCGTGCTGGACGATCCAGGCGATCTGTTCGGCGAACAGCCGCGGGTTCACCGTGTGGCACACCGCGCCGTAGCCGGACACGGCGAAGTAGGTCTCGTAATGGCGGTAGCCGTTCCAGGCCAGGGTGCCGACGCAGTCGCCCTGGCGCACGCCCAGCGCCGCCAGCGCATTGGCCAGTTGGCGCGCGCGCCGCGCCGCCTCGCGGTAGGTGTAGCGATGGATGGGCCCCTCCACGGTGCGCGACACGATGGGCGTGTCGCCATGGTAGGTTTCGGCGTGACGCAGCAAGTCGGAAATCAGCAAAGGCCGGTCCATCATCTGTCCGCGAAGCATGGTAGTCCCCTCCATTGGCATGGTTATGGACATTCACCATACGGCGGCTAGAGTGGACGCTCCAATCAATTTTTCTGATGGCGCGGCCAAGCCGGATTTATACCCCCGTCATGACCCGGTAATTGAAGAACAAAGACCGCTACAATCCGCATCCAGCCCATTGGCGCCGGGCCGCCGTGCTGTAGCAATGCAACAGGCCTGGCTTCAACTCTTCACCGGCTTCTTCGCCAGCATTCGCTGCAAAGTGCGCCTGTGCATGTTCAAGGCGCGGGCGGTGGCGGAGATGTTGCCGTCGTTTTCGCTGAGCACCCGTTGCAGATGCTCCCAGGTCACCCGCCGCAGCGACATCGGCTGCGGCGTCAGCGGCAGCTCGGGATTGGCCTGCTGCTGTTCGAAAGCGGCCAGGATTTCGTCCACCGTCGCCGGCTTGGCCAGATACTGCACCGCGCCCAGCTTGGTGGCCTCCACTGCGGTGGCGATGCTGGCGTAGCCGGTCAGAATCAAAATGGCGCTGCGCGGGCAGGCGGCGAGCAAGGCCGGCAGCAGACGCAGCCCGCTGTCGCCGTCCAGGTTCAAATCCAGCACGATGCGCGCCGGCGCGTCGCCGGCCAATTCCAAGGCCTGCGCGGCGGTTTGGGCCGCCGCCACTTCAAAACCGCGCCGGCTCAGGGAGCGCGCCAGAATGGCGACGAAGGCCTCGTCATCGTCCACCAAGAGAAAATCCAGCATCAGGCTCCTTCCTTATCGTCCGCCAGCAAGGGCAGGCGCACCTGCGCGTGCACGCCGCCCTCCGGCCGGTTCAGCAAACGCAGCGAACCGCCCAGCCGCGCCAGCGTCGCATGGCTCAGCATCACGCCCAGGCCCATGCCCACCGGCTTGTCGGACGGCAGCGGGGTCAGGCCGGCGCGCTCCAGCTGCTGCTCGGTCAAACAGCCCTGATGATTGACGATGTCCAGCAGCAAGGCCCCCTGCTCCAGCCGCGCCGCCACCGTCAGTTCGCCGCCGCCGGCTTCGGCCGCGTTGTTGATCAGATTGAAAAACGCCGGCCAGAACGCCGGGTCCAGCGTCGCCAGCGGGTCCGGCCCGCGCGGCGTCTGCCAGTCCAGCCTCACGTCCGGCCGCAGCGAGCGCCAGCCGGCCAGGCGCTCGGCCAAGGCCGCGAACAGCGCGGTCTCCCCCGGCGCGGACTCCGAACCCAGCTTCAAGCGCGCCAGCGCGCTGCCGCAGTTGGCCAGCTGCGCCTTCATCAGCAGCAAGTCTTCCATCAGCTCTGCGTCCCGCTGCCGCGTGGCCAGCAACTCGTCCACCAGCAGCGTCATGGTGTTCAAGGGCGTGGACAACGAGTGGGCGGCGCCGGCCGCCTGCATGCCCACCGCCAGCAATTGCTCGTCGCGCAGCTGAGTTTCCCGCGCCGTCGCCAGCGCCGCCTCGCGCAGGGCCAGCTGCCGCGCCAGCCAGGACACGAAGCCGGCGATCAACAGCGCCGACAGCGCGAAGCTCAACCACATCCCGGTCAGATGCATGGAGAAGATGTGCAGCGCGTTGCCGTGGTCCACCGGCCAGCTCAGATGCCACTCGAACAGCAGGCCGTAGGCGGCGACGCTGGCCAGCGCCAGCGCCCAGGCGAACAGGCCCGGCGACAACAGCGCGGCGAACAGCACCGGCGGCAAAAACAGCGAAGCCAGCGGATTGGCCGCGCCGCCGGTGAAGGCCAGCAGCTCGGTCAGCACCAGCACATCGGCGGACAAGCCCAAACGCAAGGCCAGCAAGGGGTCGCCGCCGCGGCGCAGCCACCACGGCAGGCAGACGTTGACCGCGGCCAGCGTCAGCAGCGCCTGGGACAGCAAAGGCCAGGGCAGGTAGACGTGCTGCCACCAGCAGACCAAGGCCACGGTGGAGCCCAGCAGCAGCATCAGCCAGCGCAGCCAGCCTATCAGCCGCGCCGAGCGCGCGATGTCAGC
This sequence comes from Chromobacterium sp. FG22, assembly GCF_057809415.1. Taxonomy (NCBI): domain Bacteria; kingdom Pseudomonadati; phylum Pseudomonadota; class Betaproteobacteria; order Neisseriales; family Chromobacteriaceae; genus Chromobacterium; species Chromobacterium sp. FG22. Next base: position 262,885 of record NZ_JBMDJX010000003.1, read on the forward strand.
GGTCAGGCCCAGGCGGGGGGAGGAAACGGGGAATCCGGCAATCATGGCCGACACTTTATCACCATGCGCCGAACAGGGGCGCTGCGACACTTTGCCGCATTGGGCCGCTGCAACTCGCAACTTAGAATTGTCACCTCTAAATTTGTTAACGTTAGTTTCTAAAAAATGACTAAAAAACCGTATTTGCTGCCGATTCCCCTGGCGCTCGCCGTCGGCCACGCCTTTGCTCAGGAACTGCCGGAATTCCGCGGCGAGGAAGTGCTGGTCACCGCCACCAAGGCGGAACAGCCGCTGAAAATGTCGGTGGACCCGCGCGCGCCGCGTCAGCCGCTGCCCTCCGCCGACGGCGCCGGCCTGCTCAAGGGCCTGCCCGGCTTCAACGTGATCCGCAAAGGCGGCGCCTCCGGCGACCCGCTGCTGCGCGGCCTGGGCGGCTCCCGCCTGGCCATTCTCGCCGACGGCAACTTCGTGTTCGGCGGCTGCGGCGGCCGCATGGACCCGCCCACCGCCTATCTCTATCCGGACGCCTATGACGAGGTGAACGTGGTCAAGGGCCCGCAAAGCGTCAAGCTCGGACCCGGCCTGATCAGCGGCGGCGTCAACTTCGAACGCAAGACCAAGCGCTTCGACGAGGCCGGCGTGCGCTTCAACGGCAGCCTGACCGGCGGCAACGCCGACCGCAACGACGCCTACGCCGACGCCGCCTTCGGCTCCAGCCTGGGCTATGTGCGCGCCATCGCCAGCCGCAACCATGGCGGCGATTACAAGGACGGCAAGGGCAATAAGGTCCACTCCAGCTTCGACCGCGACAGCCAGACCCTGATCGCCGGCCTGACACCGGACCAGGACACCACGCTGGAACTGGCGCTGGACCGCAGCCGCGGCCAGGCCGCCTACGCGGACCGCGGCATGGACGGCAGCAAGTTCGACCGCGACGCCTGGAGCTTCAAGGCCGAGCGCCGCAACCTCAGCGGCTGGCTGGACGCGCTGCGGCTGCAACTGGGTCACAGCTATGTCGACCACGTGATGGACAACTACTCCCTCCGCCCGCAAACCGCGCCGGCCAGCCGTTCCGCGATGAACCCGGACCGCAGCGCCGACACCGGCCGCCTGGCCGCCGACATGGCCTTCGGCGACTGGGAAGTCAGCGCCGGTTTCGACTGGCTGAGCGACCGCCACCGCAGCCGCATGGGCAAAGGCGTCAATGCCGGCCAATACGCGGACCAGCCGCGCGCGCCCAACCAAAGCTTCGACAATCACGGCGTCTACGCCGAGGCCAGCCACCCGCTGGGCGCGGGCGGCAAACTGATTGCCGGACTGCGCCGCGACCAGACCCAGGCGGTGTTCGAGGCCAAGGCCGCCGCCATGGGCAAGCCGGCCCAAGCGCGCCAGGAAACCCAGTACCAGCTCAACGCCGGCTTCCTGCGTTACGAACACACGGCGGGCAGTTGGACCCGCTACGTCGGCCTGGGCCAAGCCGAACGCGCGCCTGACTTCTGGGAGCGCAACAAGAACGACAGCCTGAACAGCGAAACCAACCGCCAACTGGACGCCGGCCTGCTCTACCGCGACGACAAGCTACAAGGCTCGCTGTCCGCCTACGCCAGCCGCGTGCAGAACTTCATTCTGGTGGAAGGCGACGCCGGCGCCATCGGCGGCAAGGCCCGCAATATCGACGCGCGCCGCTACGGCTTCGAAGGCGACCTCAGCTGGCGCTTCGCGCCGGAATGGACACTGTCCGGCAGCCTGGCCTGGGTCTGGGCCGCCAATCTCGATGAAAACCGTCCGCTGGGCCAGACCCCGCCACTGGACGCCAAGGCGGCGCTGAAATGGGACAACGGCAAATACGCGGCCGGCCTGACCGTGCGCGGCGTGCAGCGCCAGGACCGCGTGGCGCCCGGCCAGGGCAATATCGTCGGCACCGACATCGGCGCGACCCCGGGCTTCGGCGTGGTGTCGCTGGATGGCGGCATGAAGCTGAACAAACACGCCAAGCTCTTGTTCGGCGTCGACAACCTGTTCAACAAGGCCTACGCCGAAAGCGTCAGCAAGGGCGGCGCGATGGTGGCCGGCTACGACCGCACCCTGCAGGTCAACGAGCCGGGCCGCACAGTGTGGGGTCGCGTGCAACTTCAGTTCTGAGAACGTGTTTACGATCTTGCGAGCGAAGGCGAGACAAGGCGAAAACCGCGGAGAAAGCGGGGTGTACACACGGTATATGAGCATTTCGACGTTGTGCTCGCCGCGCCACGTCTCACGACGCGCAGCAGATCGTAAACAGGCTCTGAGCGCGCGGCCTCTCGCCGCCATGCCTCCAGTCTGCTAGGCTGGAGGCCTTTTGCCACCGCCCAAACCTCGACCGCCGGATGAAAACGCCCTATCTGAAAATACTCGCCTGCGGCCTGACCCTGTTCATCCTGCTGGGTCCGCTGGTGGCCTTGCTGGCCAGCGGCGTGGTGCCGATGATGGCTTATTTGATGGGCGCGATTCCGGCGCTGGGCTTCGGCCTGCTGCTCTGCCTGCTGCGCATGCTGCTGGCCCGGCCCATCGCCGGCTGGCAGCAAGGCTGGCCGCGCTGGCTGCTGGCCCTGGTCGCCTTCCTGCCCGGCGCCTTCAGCGGCAGCGTGGTCACCTTCGTCTACGCCCGGCTGGCCGAGCCGCTGCTGTACAACGACCTGATGAACCTCTATCTGGGCGCGATGGCCGGCGGCGTCTGCAACGCGCTGTTCTGGCTGATGCGCTTCGGCGCGCCTAAACGCCCGAGCTAGACAAAAAGAAAGCCCGCCGAAACCGGCGGGCCGCAACCAAATGTAGAACGCTGGCTGCGTCAGGGCCAGCATCGCCAGCATAGCCGGATTCCCCCTCTGCTCCCATGCGGCGAATTGCCGCAGTCCCAGAGCCAGCTCAAAGCCTCGCCTGCAAGACGAAAACGGCTGAGAAAGCGGAACGCACGAGTGCCGCATGAGCGTTTCGAATGCTGCGCTCGCCGCGCCACGTCTCACGAAGCGCAGCGGACTTTGCACCGCTTCTCAGCGCCGCCGCAAGCCGGCCTCCAGCCCGCCGCCGTCTCGCTTGGCCAGAATCAGCCGCAGGCCGTGCAGCTCCGCCACCCGCTCGACGATGGACAAGCCCAGCCCGCTGCCGACCACGTCCTGGCCCGGCGGCCGGAAGAAGCGCTCGCGTATCCGTTCCAGCCATTCCGCCGCCACGCCCGGACCGCGGTCCAGCACGCTGACCGAGTCCTCGGCCAGCACCAGCCGCGCCTCGCCGCCCTCGGCGCCGTAGCGGACGGCGTTTTCCAGCAGATTGCGCAGCATCAGGCCCACCAGGGTTTCGTCTCCGTTCAAGGGCAAGACCCGTTCCGGCACGCAGCGCCATTCGGTTTCCAGCCTCACCCCCTTGAGCGCCGCCTCCGCCGCCATCTCCGCCAGCACGCGCTCGGTCAAGGCCGCCCAGGCGATGGGCTCGCCCTGGCGCGGCGCGTTCAAGGGGTCCAGGCGCGACAGGGCCAGCAACTGCTCCACCAAGCGCGTGGCGCGGTCTATGCCCAACATCAATTGCCGCATGGCGTGCCGGCGGCGGCCCTCGTCCGGCAGCAGCTCCAGCACCTCGGCCTGCACTTTCAGCGCCGCCAGCGGCGTGCGCAGCTCGTGCGCGGCGTCGGCGGTGAAGCGGCGCTCGTGTTCCAGCGTGGCCGCGATGCGGGCGAACAAGGCGTTCAGCGCGTCCACCAGCGGCAGCACCTCCCGCGGCACCTCCCGCGACACCGGCTCGCTGTCGTCCGGCGCGCGCTGGGCGATGCCGGCGGCCAGGCGTTTGAGCGGCCCCAGCTCGCGGCGCACCGCCAGCAGGATCAGCAGCAGCATCACCGGCAGGCCCACCAGCCACGGCAGCAGCTGGGCGGACACCACCTTCAACACCATCTCGTGGCGCAAGCCCTGTTTCTGACCCACCGCCACCAGCCGGGAACCGTCCGGCGCGGCCAGATAGATCAGCCGCCAGTTGTGATCGCTGTCCTTGCCGCGGTAATCGTAGAAGCCGCGCCGCTCCGGCTCGAAGTCGAAGCGACGGCCGCGGCCGTCGCTAAGCAAGAGATTGCCGCGACGGTCCCAGACCGCCAGACCGAAGTCGTCGTTTTCCAGCTGCCCCTTGTCGGCGTGCTTGAGCAGGTGCTTGAGCTTGGGCAGCTCGATCAGCGAATTCTCGCTGACCTCCACCAGCAACAGCTGGCGGGCGAACTGCCCCATCTGGGTGTCGAACAGCTCGTCCACCTCCTCGTGCGCCAGCCAGGCCGCAGTGGCGGAAGCCACCAGCCAGATGGCCGGCACGATCAGCAACAGCAGCAGCAATAGCCGCGCCTGCAGGCTGCGCGGTCCCCTCATGCCGGATCTCCCAGGGTGTAGCCCACGCCGCGCAGGGTGCGGATGAAGGCGCTGCCCAGCTTCTTGCGCAAATGGTGCACATGCACCTCCACCGCATTGCTTTCCAGCTCCTGGCCCCAGCCGTAGAGCTTGTCCTCGATCAGCTCGCGCGGCAGCACCCGCCCCTTGTGGCTGAGCAGCAACTCAAGCAGCGCCAGTTCGCGCGCGGTCAGCTCCAGCGGCGCGCCGTCCAGCGTGGCCGCGCGCGCCACCGGATCCAGACAGAGGCGGCCGTGCCGCCATTCCGGGTGGCTCTGGCCGTGGCGGCGCCTATGCAGCGCGCGCAGCCGCGCCGCCACCTCGCTCAGCGCGAACGGTTTGACCAGATAATCGTCGGCGCCGGCGTCCAGGCCGCCGACGCGGTCCGCCAGCGCGTCGCGCGCGGTCAACACCAGCACCGGCACATCCTGGCCGCCGCGCCGCCAGGCGGACAGGATGTCCATGCCGTCCATGCCCGGCAGCCCCAGGTCCAGCACCACCGCGTCGTAGGGCGCGGCGCTCAGCGCCGCCAGCCCCTGCTTGCCGTCGCGAAACCAGTCCGCGACAAAGCCCAGCTGCTCCAGGCCGATTTTCAACCCGTCGCCGATCTGAGCGTCGTCCTCCACCACCAAAACCCGCATATCCGTCTCCCCGTCGCCGGACGTTCAAGGTCCCGGCAGCCTAGCGCGCTCTCGCCGCCGTCACAAGCGCCGCCGCAATGCCCGATTGCAACAGAGCGCGCTTAAGACAATCTTAAAGGCCCCGCTCAAGAAATTTCATCGCGTCGTCACCGAAATCTCACGCGACTGTCACCTGCCGCTGTCAGCATCGCCAGCAGTCCACAGGCCGACGGAGCCGCCATGCAGCCAGACCCCGCCCCCGACAGCGCCCGACAACTGCGCGCGATCTGGATTTCCGACGTCCACCTCGGCACCTCCGGCTGCCGCGCCGACCACCTGTTGGACTTCCTGCGCTGCCACGAATCCGAATACCTGTACCTGGTCGGCGACATCGTCGACGGCTGGCAGCTGAAAAAATCCTGGTACTGGAAGCAGAGCCACAACGACGTGGTGCAAAAAGTGCTGCGCAAGGCGCGCAAGGGCACCAAGGTGATCTACGTGCCCGGCAACCACGACGAGGCGGCGCGCCAGTACGCCGGGCTGGACTTCGGCGGCATCGCCATCCGTCAGGAGGCCGAGCACCGCACCGCCGACGGCAAGCGGCTGCTGATCCTGCACGGCGACGAATTCGACGGCGTGATCCAGTACGCCAAATGGCTGGCCTATGTCGGCGACACCCTCTACACCCTGATCCTGGAACTGAACCGCGGCTTCAACTGGGCGCGGCTGAAACTGGGCCTGCCGTACTGGTCGCTGTCGCAGTACCTGAAACACAAGGTCAAAAACGCGGTCAACTTCATCAGCAATTTCGAAACCATTCTCGCCGGCGAAGCGCGCCGGCGCGGCTACGACGGCGTGATCTGCGGCCACATCCACAAGGCCGAGGTGCGCGACATCGACGGCATTCTCTACGGCAACAGCGGCGACTGGGTGGAAAGCCTGTCCGCGCTGGTGGAACACGCCGACGGCCGGCTGGAAGTGCTGTACTGGACCCAAATGGGACAGCCGGCCGCCGCCTTGCAAGCCCAAACGGCGCAAGCCGACCACAAGGAGACGACATGCGCATCCTGATTGTCACCGACGCCTGGCTGCCCCAGGTCAACGGCGTGGTCCGTTCGCTGACCGAAACCGCGCGCGAACTGGCCGGCTTCGGACACCAGGTGGAAATGATCACCCCGCAGGCCTTCCGCACCCTGCCCTGCCCCACCTACCCCGACATCCGCCTGTCGCTGTTTCCCTACCGCAAAGTGGCCGACCGCATCGCCGCCTTCGCGCCGGACGCCATCCACATCGCCACCGAAGGGCCGCTGGGCCTGGCCGCGCGCCGCTATTGCCTGCGCCACGGCCTGGCTTTCTCCACCGCCTATCACACCCGCTTTCCGGAATACGTGCACGCCCGCTGCCGGCTGCCGCTGGCGCTCAGCTACGCCTGGATGCGCCGCTTCCACAACGCCGCCCATTGCGTGATGGTGCCCACCCAGTCCATCGCCGACGATTTGAGCGCCCGCGGCTTTCACAACGTCAAGCTGTGGAGCCGCGGCGTGGACACCGCGCTGTTCAGCCCCGGCCCGCGCGAGCGGCTGGACGGCACCGCGCCGCCGCGCTTCGTCTACATCGGCCGGGTGGCGGTGGAAAAGAACATCGAGGCCTTTCTCAAGCTGGAGTTGCCGGGCAGCAAATGGGTGGTGGGCGACGGCCCGCAGCTGGCGCGGCTGAAGCAGCACTATCAGGACGTCCACTTCGCCGGCATCTTTCCCCAGCACGAGCTGGCGCGCTTCTACCGCGCCGCCGACGTCTTCGTGTTTCCCAGCCTGACCGACACCTTCGGCCTGGTGCTGCTGGAGGCGATGGCCTGCGGCACGCCGGTGGCCGCCTACCCGGTGGCCGGACCGCTGGACGTGGTGGGCGACAGCGGCGCCGGCGTGCTGGACGCCGACCTGCGCGCCGCCTGCCTGAAGGCGCTGGAACTGGACCGCGGCCATGTGCGCGCCGTCGCCGAGCGCTACTCCTGGCAGGCCGCCAGCCGCCAGTTCGAACAACATCTGCGGCCCGCTCGGCTGGCGCTGGACGCGCCGCTGGCCGACCCTAAGGCCAGTTGAGACCGCCGCCCGCCGGCTTGCATTGGGAACGGCAGCGTCTATAGTGGAATGGTCAACACGACAGGGAGGGTTCCGAATGCTTTCATGGCAGTATGCCGGCGGCCATCCAGTTTTCCACGCGTTGAGCATTGGCCAATAAACACGGCCAGCCAAATCGGCACAGTCCGCAACGCCAAGCCAGCCTCCAAGACGGAGCGCATGCAACACCGGCCAGGCCGGTCCGCCAAATCCAGAGTCAATAAACTTGTGATTACCGTTTGTCGATTTGCCCATTAAGAAAGAAGCGGTTGGTCTTTCTGTGATGTCCATCAAGGACACGGTGCGCGGCAAGCTGCCATGATGGCGGCGCCGCCACGACACGGCATCGTCGTAGCGCTGTCTTGTACAGCCCGCTCTTTGGTAACGGCCTTGCGGTAAAGCGGTGGTCGTGCGGTTCTGCAAGGGTAAAGCGCATAGTCTTTCTCTGTAAGTTGTCCGAGAGGGCGTCCCGCCACGGTGACGCCCTCTTTCATTGCGTCGCGGACAAATAACGCGCAGCGATAAACACATCAGAAAACAATCGTTCGGCGGCGACGGCAATGTCGGTTAACATGCTGTTCCAATTGAATTTAACGTCGATATCGCCGGCCTTGCCCAGTAAGAACAAGCGGCGAAGCGACAAACCGGTTAAAATCGGCCCCATACTTTTCGAGCTTCTACTTCATAAATTAGCGAGCAGCAAACCTTATGTCCTCTCCCAACCTGACCTCCGAAAAGGTCCTGTCCGTCCATCACTGGAACGACACCCTGTTCAGCTTCACCTGCACCCGCGACGCCGGCCTGCGCTTCATCAACGGCCAGTTCGTGATGATAGGTCTGGAAGTCAACGGCAAGCCGCTGATGCGCGCCTACTCCATCGTCAGCTCCAACTACGAAGAACACATGGAGTTCTACAGCATCAAGGTGCAGGACGGTCCGCTGACCTCCCGCCTGCAGCACCTGAAGGTGGGCGACACCGTGATGATCAGCAAGAAGCCCACCGGCACCCTGGTGCAGGACAATCTGCTGCCCGGCAAAAACCTCTACCTGCTGTCCACCGGCACCGGCCTCGCCCCCTTCATGTCCATCATCAAAGACCCGGACGTGTACGAGCGCTACGACAAAGTGATCCTGACCCATGGCGTGCGCTGGGTCAGCGAGCTGGGCTACCACGACTACATCACCAAAGAACTGCCGGAAAACGAATTCTTCGGCGAGATGGTGCGCGAGAAACTGATCTACTACCCGACCGTGACCCGCGAGCCCTTCCGCAATCAGGGCCGGCTGACCGACCTGATCACCAGCGGCAAGCTGTGCGCCGACATCGGCCTGCCGCAAATGAACCCGGAACACGACCGCGCGCTGATCTGCGGCAGCCCGTCCATGCTGCACGATCTGTGCGAGATCCTGAACGGCATGGGCTTCAAGGAATCCCCGCGCATGGGCGAACCGGCCGACTACGCGATCGAACGCGCCTTCGTCGAAAAATAAGCCGATCCGCCTCCCGCGGCAGCAAAAACGCCATCCTTCGCGGATGGCGTTTTTCATCTCCCGGCGGCGCGGCGCGCGCTGACGCGCGCCCGCCGGACACAGGCCGCGCTTACTTCAACACGCTCTCCAGCGCCTTCAGGCACAGCGCCACGTTCTCGCGGCGCGCGCCGTAGCCCATCAGGCCGATGCGCCAGGCCTTGCCGGCCAGATCGCCCAGGCCGCCGCCTATCTCCAGGTTGTACTCCTGCAACAGACGATTGCGCGTGGCCGCGTCGTCTATGCCCTCGGGAATATAAACCGCGTTCAGCTGCGGCAAGCGCGCCGCGGCGTCCACCACGAACCTCAGCCCCAGCTTCTCCAGGCCGTCGCGCAGAATCAGATGCATGTCGCGGTGGCGCCGCCAAGCCGCCTCCAGGCCCTCGCCGGCCAGCTGGCGCAGCGATTCGTGCAGCGCGTACAAGGCGTTCACCGGCGCGGTGTGATGGTAGCTGCGCTTGCCGCCGCCCCAGTAGGCCATCACCAGGGTCTGGTCCAGGAACCAGCTGGGCACCGGGCTTTGCCGCGCCTGCAGCTTGTCCACCGCCGCCGGCGAAAAAGACAAGGGCGACAAGCCGGGCACGCAGGACAGACACTTCTGGCTGCCGGAATACACCGCGTCCACGCCCCATTCGTCCACGCGCAGCTCCACCCCGCCCAGCGAGGTCACCGCGTCGACGATGCTCAGGCAGCCGTGGCGTTTGGCCAGCGCGCACAGCGTCTTGGCGTCGGACAGCGCGCCGGTGGAGGTCTCGGCGTGAACGAAGGCCAGGAAGCGCGCGTCCGGATTGGCTTTCAAGGCGCTCTCCACCGCGTCCGGATCCACCGGCTGGCCCCAGGGGCTGTCCACCAGCACCGGCACCGCGCCCAGCCGCACCACGTTCTGGCGCATGCGCTCGCCGAACACGCCGTTGCGGCAGACGATGACCTTCTCGCCCGGCTCCACCAGGTTGACGAAGCAGGCCTCCATGCCGGCCGAACCCGGCGCCGACAGCGCCACCGTCATCGGGTTTGCGGTCTGGAACGCGTATTGCAGCAGGCTTTTCACCTCGTCCATCATGCCGACGAACAGCGGGTCCAGATGGCCGACGGTGGGGCGGGCCTGGGCGGCCAGCACTTCCGGATAAACGTCGGACGGGCCCGGCCCCATCAGAATGCGGCGCGGCGGCAGGAAGGCGTAAACTTGCGGGGCGGCTAGCATGGAAGCTCCTTAAGCGCGAAATCAATGGACGAAAGCGGTTTCAAGCCGGGGCATGCGGCCGGCATCGAAGCGTTTGAGTGTAACAGCATAAGGCCGCCGGGCGCGCCTGTCCTGCCGGCGGTCCCGTTCAAAAAGAAAAAGGAGGCCGCGGCCTCCTTTGAGTCTTGGCCTCCCTGAGGGGCCTGTTTTTTTTAGCGAGCCAGACGCGAGGTCCGGTTTATTTGGCAGCCGATGCAGCGGCCTTCTTGGCCTTGCCGGCGTGCTTCTTGTGTTGAGCGGCCTTTTTCTCTACTTTCTTGGCCGGAGCGGAGGCCTCGGCCTTGGCGGCCTGGGCTTTCTGCGCCGGAGCGGAAGCGGCTTTTTTAGCGTGCTTTGCGTACGGCTTTTTAGCGGCGTGCTTCTTGGCCGGAGCGGAAGCTTCAGCCTTGGCGGCCTGGGCTTTCTGGGCGGCGGCGGAAGCGGCCTTCTTCGCATGCTTGGCGTGCGGCTTCTTGGCGGCGTGCTTGGCCTTGGCCGGAGCGGACGCTTCGGCCTTGGCGGCCTGGGCTTTTTGCGCCGGAGCGGAAGCGGCTACCTTTTCGCCTTTCTTGGCGTGGTGGATCTTGGCCGGGTGCTTTTCAGCTTTCTTGGCGGCCGGAGCCATTTTAGCTGCCGGAGCGGAAGCGGCCGGCTTGGCGGTTTCGGCGGCGAAACCAGCGGCGGAGCTCAGGCCGAAAGCGGCGGTCAGGGCAAGCAGAGTCAGTTTGTTCATGATGCATCTCCAGTTTCAGGCTTGGGAGCCTTGGGCTCCCGTTCACCGATCACATCGCGCCGGATTCGGCGCTTCCTTGAGACGTATCCTAGCCCTGCCCCCGTCCCGGGTCTGTTAGTCGCTTGTAAGCCCGTGTAACGTCAAGTACGGCGCGCCCTCAAGGCTTCCTCTTCGCCGTCGTCACCTGGTACACCCCGCCGAACAGGGTGCGCTTGCTCCAGTCGAAGCCGTCCGCCTCTTGCGCGTAGTCGCGAATCTCATGGTTCCACAAGGCCTCGGCGAACGGCTCCAACACGCGGTTCACCCATTTGAGCAGCCAGCCTATCGGCTGCCACGGCTTGGGCCTATGGTAGTCGACGAAGACCGCGCGGCCGCCGGGCGGCACCTGGGACAGCATATTGTCGACGATGGCGCGCTTCAGATGATCCGGCACCTCGTGCAGCAGGAAGAAACTGCAGATCAAGTTGAAATCGTCGGACTCCAGCCGGTGGTTGCCGGCGTTGGCGCGCACCACCGCGGCCTGAGGGCGATCGCGCAGCTTGCGCTCGGCGTGCTCTATCTGCACCGGCGTGATGTCGGTGAGCACGAAACGCCCGTCCCCGCCCACCCGGTCCGCCGCGCGCTGCACCAGGTCGCCGTAGACATGGGCCACCTGCCACACCTTGTCGCCGGGGCGGATCTGCTCCAGATAGGCGCGCATCAGCCTTTGATCGTTGAAGAACAACAAGACGCGCACCACCAGGTTGCGATCCAGCCAGCCGGCCTTGCGCGGGTTGACGTAAGCCCAGTCGTACACCTGGGTCATGTATTCCGGCACGCCCTCGTAATACGGGTCTACCGGCAGTTTGGGGTGGTTTTGGGTCATCGCGCAGCCATCTGAAAGCAAGAAAGCTCCAGACTAGCAAAACCGGCCGGCGATATTTTTGAGGCAAGCCAAGAAAGCTGGCGGATAGGCCGGCCGCGGCCGGCCTTTAGGCTCAATCGGCCAGGGTCAGCACCACCGGGGTGTGGTCGGACGGACGCTCCCATTTGCGCGGCGCCTTGTCGATCACGCATTCCAGCGCGCGCGGCTTCAAGGCGTCGCTGACCAGGATGTGGTCGATGCGCACGCCCTTGTTGCGACGGAACATCATCGCGCGGTAATCCCACCAGCTGTACTGCTTCTCCTCCTGATTGAACAGGCGGAAGCTGTCGCTCAGGCCCAGCGCGATCAGGCGGCGGAAGGATTCGCGTTCCGGCGTGCTGCACAACACTTGTTCGTGCCAGCTTTCCGGGTCGTACACATCGCGGTCTTCCGGCGCGATATTGTAATCGCCCAGCAACAGCAGCTGCGGGTGGCGTTGCAGCTCCGCGGCGACATAGCGCTCCAGATTGGCCAGCCACTCCAGCTTGTACGGATACTTGGGCGAATCCACCGCCTCGCCGTTGACGAAATAGCCGCAGATCACGCGGATGCCGTTCACCGTGGCGGCGATCACCCGGCGCTGCTCGTCGCCGTAATCGGGGATGCCGAGCACCACGTCTTCCAGCTCCAGCGGCGCGCGCACCAGAATGGCCACGCCGTTGTAGGTTTTCTGGCCGAACCAGGCCGCGCGGTAGCCGGCCGCTTCGATCTCGGCCAAGGGAAACACGTCCTGATCCATTTTCAGCTCTTGCAGGCAGAGCACGTCCACCGGGCTGTCCGACAGCCATTGGATCACCTGCGGCAGGCGGACCTTGAGGGAATTGACGTTCCAGGTGGCAAAACGCATCGGCGGGCTCTCCAAATGTTTTTCATGCAAAGGCCGACACCATAACCGCAGCGCGCGGCACTGCCAAGCTTTGGGCGGCGACAGTCGATGGCGTCGATTATTTGATGCTTGATTAAACAAAAGTGTTTAAACAAATAAACAACAGCCGGACGACGGGAATTTGCCAAGGCCCGGAACCCCGGCCTATGATCGAAAGCGTCGTCGTAACCGGAGCAAGTTCTTGACTATCAAGCACAAGCAGCACGACGCGCAACAGGCATTATGCCCGACGCGCAACCCCAACCGCCCTCGTCTGGCGCCGTTGACCCCGCCGTTCTCGATGCGGACCCCTACCTTCCAGCACCGCCACACCCTGCAGCCGCTGACGCCGCCCGCCAAACCAGAGCGGGACGACTGAATCTTTTTAGCCGCGCGATCCGCGGCAAAAAAAAGGCGCCTCCGTCTACACGGAGGCGCGCAATAGACACTATATCAATCTACCCTGATATGCGTCTGGCTCGCTTGCTGCTCTGGAGATAACCCACTGAGCAAAAAATTAGAGCCGCGGCGCTTCACAAGAGTTCCGACAAAGCCCTGAATATTTTTCCCTCAGCATAAAACGGCCGTTTCAAACTGTTTCCACCATGCCGGAATGGCGCAGCAAGGCGTCGATCTGCGGATCGCGGCCGCGGAAGGCGCGGAAGGATTCCAGCGCCGGTCGGCTGCCGCCCACCGCCAGGATCTCGTCCCAGAAGCGCTTGCCGGTGTCCGCATTGGCGCCGCCGGCCTCCTCGAAGGCCGCGTAGGCGTCCGCGGACAGCACTTCCGCCCACTTGTAGCTGTAATAGCCGGCCGAATAGCCGCCGGCGAAAATGTGGCTGAAGCTGTTGGGGAAGCGGTTGTAGGCCGGCGGGAAGTTCACCGCCACCTCGCCGCGCACCTCTTCCAACAGGGCCAGCCAATCGCCCTTGTCGGCGTCGAAGACGCTGTACAGCTGCAGGTCGAACAGCGCGAACTCCAGCTGGCGCACCGTGGCCATGCCGCTCTGGAAGTTCTTGGCCGCCAGCATCTTGTCGAACAGCTCGCGCGGCAAGGTCGCGCCGCTGTCCACATGGCGGGTCATGCCCTGCACCACGTCCCATTCCCAGGCGAAGTTCTCCAGGAACTGGCTGGGCAGCTCCACCGCGTCCCATTCCACGCCGTTGATGCCGGCCACGCCCAGTTCGTCGACGCGGGTCAGCATATGATGCAGGCCATGGCCGAACTCGTGGAACAAGGTGATCACTTCGTCGTGGGTGAACAGCGCCGGCTTGTCGCCCACCGGGCGGGTGAAGTTGCAGGTCAGATAGGCGATCGGGGTCTGCACCTGGCCGCTCTTGCGGCGGCGGCCACGCGCGTCGTCCATCCAGGCGCCGGAGCGCTTGCCGTCGCGGGCGTACAGGTCGAAATAAAAGCTGCCGACCAGTTGGCCGTCCTTGTGGATGTCGAAGAAGCGCACGTCCTGATGCCAGACCGGCGCACTGCTAGGCCGCACCTCGATGCCGAACAGCGTGGACACCACGCCGAACAGGCCGGGTAGCACCTTGCTTTCCGGGAAGTACTGCTTCACTTCTTGCTCGGAGAAGGCGTAGCGCGCCACGCGCAGCTTTTCCGCGGCGTAGGCCAGATCCCAGGCTTCCAGCTTGGCCAGGCCCAGTTCGGCGGCGGCGAAGGCCTCCAGCTCCTGGCGGTCCTTGACCGCGAACGGCTTGGCGCGCGCGGCCAGATCGCGCAGGAAGGCGATCACCTGTTCCGGGCTTTCCGCCATCTTGGTGAACAGGGACAGTTCGGCGAAGTTGGCGAAGCCCAGCAGCTGGGCCTCCTCGCGCGCCAGTTTCAGCTTTTCGCGGATGATGGGGCTGTTGTCGCGTTCGGCCGGGCCGAACTCCGACGCGCGCTGCACATTGGCCTGGTACAGCTTTTCGCGCAGCGCGCGGTTGTCCGCGTACTGCAGCACCGGGAAGTAGAACGGGAATTGCAGCGTGATCTTGTAGCCGCTCTTGTCGTCGCCGGCCGCGGCGGCGGCGAACAGTTCCAGCGAATCCTCAGGCACGCCGGACAGCTCGGCCTTGTCCTCGATATACAGGCTGAAGGCGTCGGTGGCGTCCAGCACGTTCTGTTCGAACTTGGCGGACAGCTCCGCCAGCCGCGTCTGGATGGCGGCGAAGCGCTCTTTTTCCGCCTGCGGCAATTCCGCGCCGGACAGGCGGAAATCGCGCAGATCGTTGGATACGATCTTCTTGCGCGCCGCGCTATAGCCGGCGTGCTCCGGGCTGGCCGCCAGCGCCTTGAAGCGGGCGAACAGCTCCAGGTTCTGGCCCATCTCGGTCCAGAACTCGGAAATTCTCGGGATATTGCTGTTGTAGGCCTCGCGCAACTCCGGCGTGTTCACCACCGCGTTCAGATGGCCCACCACGCCCCAGGCGCGGCCCAGATGCTCGGTGGCGTCGGTCAGCGGATCGACGAAGCTTTCCCAGCTGGGCGCGCCCTGCTCCGCGGTCAGCCGCGCCACCGCGGCGCGCGCGGCGGACAGCAATTCGTCGATGGCGGGGGAAATGTGCTCCGGCTTGATCTCCGCGAAACGGGTCAGTCCGGAAAAGTCCAGCAAGGGGTTCTGGCTCATATTGGCATCCTGTGGGGGTATGATAGGAACTTTACCCGATTTCAGATGAGGACAGACCGATGAAAAGCAATATCCGCCCTTATGACGGGCATCAGCCGCAGATCCACGACAGCTGCTACATCGACCCGGCTGCCGTGGTCATCGGCGAAGTCTCGTTGGCGGAGGGCGCGTCGGTCTGGCCCTGTGCGGTGATACGCGGCGACGTCAACGCCATCAGCATAGGCGAGAACTCCAACATCCAGGACTTCGCCATGCTGCACGTCAGCCACAGAAGCGCAGCGGACCCCGTCGGCGCGCCGCTGGTGATAGGCCGCAACGTCACCATCGGCCACCACGTCACCCTGCACGGCTGCACCATAGGCGACGAAGTGCTGGTCGGCATCGGCAGCATCGTGCTGGACCGCGCGGTGATAGAGCCGCGGGTGCTGATCGGGGCCGGCAGCCTGGTGCCGCCGGGCAAGCGGCTGGAGTCCGGCTATCTTTATCTGGGCAACCCGGTCAAGCAGGCGCGGCCGCTGACCGACAAAGAGCTGGCCTATTTCCAATACTCCGCCGAACACTATCTGCGCGTAGCGGCTAAGCACAAACCCAATCTGGAGGATTGAAGATGCAAGACGGCGCCGAAGAACTGGAATACGTCGGCTTCTGGCTGCGGGTGCTGGCCAGCCTGATCGACACCCTGCTACTGTGCCTGGCGCTGGCGCCGGCGATCTGGCTGCTGGCCGGCGGCGGCGGCGAAACCCGCCGCGTGGCGGAAAGCGGCGACGGCTGGATGATGCAGGCCTTCATGATGCAAGGCGGCTTCGAGTTGAGCCCGCTGGCCGGCCTGATGGTCAACTGGGTGCTGCCGGCGGCGGCGGTGCTGGCTTTCTGGTGGTTCAAGAGCAGCACGCCGGGCAAAATGCTGCTGGGCGCTCGCATCGTGGACGCCAAAACCGGCGCGCCGATGACGCCGGGACAGGCGGCGCTGCGCTATCTCGGCTACTTCGTATCCTGCTTCCCCTTCTTGCTGGGCCTGATCTGGGTGGGCCTGGACGCACGCAAACAAGGCTGGCACGACAAGATCGCCGGCACCGTGGTGGTGCGGGTCAAGCGCCTGGGCAAACAGCCTGTGCGCTTTGAGCAACAAGCCTGATTTTCCCTCGCGCCGCCGGCCCCGGCGGCGCGCTTTCCTGCCCCTCCCCTCCCTAAGCCCGCGCGCAAGCCCCATCTCCTCTTTATTTCCAACTGCCATTAAGTACGGCAGAAAATAAAATCAAAGGTTATATAACTACAGGGCAGCAGCGGTTACCGCCGCGGCTCGCACATCGCCATTGGGCCTGGGCGTCCCACCGGGCGCTCCAACTTCTCTGATGTTATTGATCTCAAGGAGTCCAAACATGACTATCGATCGCGATCAAAAATCCGGCCTGTTCATCGTCAGCTACAACGTCAACAAACCCGGCCAGGCGGGCGGCCTGAACCTGCGGCTGGATCTGACCGTGTACACCCCGTCGCGCCATATCACCGGCCGCGCCACCATCACCCACGCCACGCTGCAGCCGCTGGTGTTCGAGCACCCGATCCAAGGCCGCTACGAAGAGCAGGGCCGCGATATCGAACTGCATCTGGTGGGCGCGCCGCGCCTGCACGAGCAGCACGCGCAAAACCAGGCCCACGCGGCCGGCCACGCGCTGCTGGAACAGTTCTTCTTCGACGGCCAACTGAAAGACGGCTGGCAAGCCGGCAACAACTCCAAGGCGCGCTACGCCTTCTTCCAGAACCAGCAATGGCACGAGCAGCTGGGTCAGGAAGTGCGCCTGGCGGATGAAATCAACAACGCGATCAAAGCGTTGAACCTGCGCTAAGCGCATGCGCCCGGCCCATGGCCGGGCCATCCATCAGTACCCGAAGCCCGCCCCCAGGCGGGCTTTGGGCGTCTTGACGCGGACTCAGGGACGAAGCGGCAAGCGGCAGCGCAGTCATGGCCGGGCCTCCTCAGAGTGCGGAGACGGCAAGGGGGACGGTAATAAGAAATGAGACAAATAGCGGATGAGCATGGGGCCTCCTTCTTCGAAAAGATCGGCCCGGCACCCGTTTCCACTCGGGTGGCGGGCAGGCGGCAGGGGTGGAAAACCGACAAGAAGGCAATCGGCAGGCGCTAGGCCTCCCTGCCACCCCCCGCCTTGCAGACGTGGAATGGCTCAGACGCGCGCATACAACGCGTCTGCCTTCTTAACAGCAATACGGGTTTCCACTCCCGGTGCTGCTATGGCGGCAGCACGGCAAGGATTGTTGCTTGCCTATCCATCAGGGTCAAGGCCATGGCGGCCACTGTTCCCGGCTAAGCAGCGAGAACTCCACCACACATGGGGAAAAACAGGCATGTGACAGGGTTAGCGAACCGGCGCACTGAGAACCGGCAGACCATCAAGGTCTCCCTGCCACTGCCTGCCATAGGAAACACAACTACGTTGCTTTAAATAGATGCGAGAAAACCACTCTCGACAAAGGAATCAATACATTTAGGGCGCCAAATCCGGTTCCGCCAATTGAACGACACGACCAAGATTGTACTTGCCGGTTCATCAGGGCCAAAGCCATGGCGATCAGCGTAAAAATAACACCCCGCCTGGGCGGGGTGTTGGCCTGCAATGGACGAAGGGGCGCGGGAGTCCTTTACCCGTCGCCCTCTTCCCGTCCATCCTCGACATCGTCCTGAGCCGGGAAGAACACATGCTTGAAGACGGCCAGCCGCACCGGGTCCAGCCGCCTTTCCGCGACGCCCAGCACCGCCTCGGGATCGAAGTCATCGCTGGCCTCGTAAACGAAAAACGGCTCCTCATCGTCAAGCTCGTACACCGCAATCCTCAAAACGCCGTTCGGGCGCAGTTCCAGCTTGAGTTGCGCCATGGGGATGGCGCTGCTCACCAAATCGCGTTCTTCCATTTCAAACCTGCTTTCCCACAACGCTCATGCCTCCCTCTCAGCATAGGCCAGAGGCGGCGGGACGCCATCCGCCGTCCAAGCGCGGCCCGCCGCGCAAACGCCTCATCAGCGCTTTCTCGCCGCCCGGCCTTAAGGACTGGCATGCGGCGCTTGCTGATAGCCTCGCGCTCGCCTATCTTCACAATCCAAATGGCATTTAAAGACGAAAGATAATTGCCATTTGTATAAATAGGCGACATTTAAGCGCCATTTCACGACGCTAACGCCTCGCCGGCAAGGCCGCTCGCTTGCCGACGGTTCTCAACCATCACCCAAAGGAGCGCCATGCATCCCCCACTCAACTTCCTGTTCCGCCGCGTCGCGGCCTTGCTCGCCGTCAGCGCGCTGTCGCTGACCGCCGGCGGAGCGCTGGCAGCCAATATCAGCGGCAGCCTGCCCAATTACAAGGACAGCGGCATCACCTTCAACTACGTGGAGCAAAAAAGCGGCGGCTCCGGCCCCGGCGCGCGCGGCATTCGCATTTACATCGCCGGCGGCCGCGACCAGAGCTATAAGTTCAGCCCCAATCCCCACGACGATCCCTGGTATAACAAGAACCAGATCAAATTCTACCGGCAAGCGGCCGAGGCGCTGGCGGACGCCTACCTCGCCAAGAAGCCGAACCCGGCCTTCCCGCGCTACGGCTTCAAGTCCACGATCAACGGCATCGAGTACAGCTACAACCAGCCGTGAGCGACAGTGGCCCGCCCAATAGAAAACAGCCGCCCCTAGGGGCGGCTGCGCAGTCTGCTCAAGCCGGTTCGCCGCCGTCCGCGCGGCGGCGGGTTTGCAGAATGGGCGGCGCCCATTGCTCTCCCGGCCGCTTCTTGCGGGTGGCCAGCGTCAGCTCCGACGGCGCGAAGATATTGATGTTGTGGGTGTTGGGCGTGGTGATCAGGTACTGCGCCTCGGTGGCTTTGAGGAAGCCGGCGACGCGGTCGATGTTGAAGATGTCCAGGTGGGCGAACGGCTCGTCGATGAAGACGAAGCCGGACGGGTTGGACTCGTCCATCATCAGGCCGATCAGCAGGATCAGCGACTTCATCACCTGCTGGCCGCCGGAGGCTTCGCCGTCGTTCATGCCCATCAGGCCCTTCTGGTCGAAGTTGAACTTGAGCACCAGGCCGGCCTGGGCCAGCGCCGCGTCGTCGTTGGACAGCTGCGGCAGTTCCACCTCCACCTGGATGCCGGCCAGTTCGCCCAGGCGCTTGACGTTCTGACCGTAGACGCGGACGGTGGCGCGCAGCTTGCCCATATAGGCGGCGCGCGCTTCGTCGGTGAGTTCGCGCGAACGGTCCACTTCGCTCTGGCGGCGCTGACGCTCGCGGTCCAGGCCGGTCAGGTCTTCCACCAGTTTGTCCTTCAGGGCCAACACGGCTTCGTCCTGCTCCCAGTCTCCGCTTTGCAGCCGCTCTTCCAAGTAATTGAGCTGGTGCTTGGCGTCGGCGGCGGTGTCGAACTCGCTTTCGAACGCCGCGACGTTATCCGCCGCCAGCGCCGCATCGGGCAAGCGCTCCGCCCATTCGCGCAGCTCGGACAGCAGGCGGCGCACCTGGCGGCGCGCCTGCTCCACTTCCTGCTGTTTTTGGCGGAAGGCGGCCAGGCTGTCCTGTTCGCGCTGGCAGACGCGGTCGTGCGCCAGCCTTGCGTCGCTGTAGCGTTGGTCGGCGGCTTCCTTCTCCGCGCTGACCAGGCCCAGCGCCGCGCCCAGGCGGGCGATTTCGCTTTCCAGCCCCTGCTTGCGCGTTTCCAGCGCGGCGAACTCTTCGGCGCGGCTGTCCAGCTGGCGGATGGCGTCCATGCCGCCCAGGTATTCGGCCAGGCCGGCGGCTTCGCGCGTGGCGGCCACCAGCCGCTCTTCATCGGCCAGGATGCGGGTGTTCAGCGCTTTCAATGCCTCGCGCACCGCCAGCAGCCGCGATTGGCGGGCGGCTTCGCCGAAGGCGAACTCATGCGCCGGCACGCCGATGTGGCGCGCGCCGCGGCGTTCGCGGAAATAGCCGTCGCGGGTGATCCAGTCGCCGCTGACGTCGGCGCCCTGCTCGGCGCCGTCGACGCGGCTGACGCTGTTCAATTGCCGATACAGCCATTCCGGCGCGTCGGCGGAGAAGCGCACCACTTCCATCAGGCTACCGGCGTTGGCGCGCGGCGGGCTGCTGCGCTCCGGCACCACGAAGTGGCGGTAGCGCAGTTTCTCGCCGATGCGCCAGGCTTCGCGGCGGTCGGATTCGCGCTCCAGCAGCACCACGTGGCGATAGCCGCGCAACAGCGCTTCCACCGCCGCCTGCCAGTTGGGGTCCAGCACTTCCACGATGTCGGACAACATCAGGTGGCCGATGCCGGCCTCGTCCAGCGCGGCCTTGAACTGGCGCACGTCTTCCGGCGCGCGGCCGCGGCCTATCTCCAGCGCCTCCAGGTGCTGGGAGCTGTCCTGGCGCTGCTTTTTCAGTTCGCGCAGGCCGTCTTTCAATTGCTCGGCTTCGCCGCGCAAGGCGGAGAGCTTGTCGGCCAGTTGGGCGGCGTCGGCGCCGTATTCCTTGCTGGCCAAGGCTTGCAGCCGGTCGCGCTCCTTGAGCTGGCCGGCCACGCCGGCGTGTTCGCCCTTGGCCGCCATAAAGGCTTCCTGCGCGCCGACGCGGGCGGTTTCGGCCGCCTTGCGCGAGGCGTCGGCGGCCACTTCCGCCGCCTTGAGCTTGGCCACCAGTTGCAAGGTGTCGGCATGCTCGCCCTGGGCCTGGTTCAGCGTGTGGAAGTTGCCGCGGTAGTTTTTCCAGACATTGCCGAGCGCGGACTTGGCGTCCAGATAGGCCAGCACCGGCAGCGCCTCGTCGCGCAGCCGGGCGATGCCGGTTTGCAACTGCCGCCATTCCAGATAGCGGTTGGCGCGGGTCTTCATGGTTTCCACCCGCGTCTGCAGCGCTTCTTCCTGACGGCTCAGCGATTCCAGCTCCAGCTCGGTGGCGCGCTGCTCGTCGCGGGCGCGCTGGTAGTTGTCCAGCACGTCCTTGTCGCCGAAGACCTGGAACACCAGGTCCAGCAGTTGGCGCGGGCTGTATTCGGTGAGCTTGTCGGTATCGCCCTGTTCCAGCGCCAGCACTTCGGCCACCGCCGGGGTCAGGCCGGCCATTTCCAGCCGGCGGCGGTATTCCTGCACGCCCATCCATTGGGCCTGGCCTTCGGCCAGCTCCAGCGGCACGTCGCCGTCCAGGATGGCGTAGTGGCGCACCCAGTCCCCGCCCTGTTTCTTGACCCGGCACAGCAGGGTGACGGCGTCCGCGACGATGGGGAAGAAGGGCGTCGGATACAGGCCGCCGCTGGGGCGGCGCGGATTGTCCACCACGCCGCGCAGATAGGCGAAGGGTTCCTTATTGTTGCGAACGTAGCGCTTGTAATCGCGCTTGCCCGAGCATTTGATCGCCAGCAGGGTGCGCATCGCGTCCAGCAAGGTGGTCTTGCCGGAGCCGTTGGGGCCAATGATGGTGACGATCTGCGCGTCCAGCGGCACGGTCAGCCGCTGCCAGAAGTCCCAGTGCACCATTTCCACCGATTTCATCTGGAACATCAGCGCGTCTCCTCGTGGGCCGCGTCGTCGAGCGGCAGGTCAAACAGCGGGCCGGCGGAGTCGTCCGCCTCCGCGGCGGCGTCCAGGCCGTCCTCGGCCGCTTCCGCGCGCTTGTCGGCCAGCGCGTCGCGGCCTTCGCGGCGCAGCAGCACGTCGGCCAGCGCGCCCTCGATGATGCGCGGCGCCAGCTGGGCGTAGTCGATCATCAGGTCCAGCATCGGCCCTTCGTCCAGCCAGCGGTTGCGGCGCACGATGAAGCCCAGGTTGACCAGGCGGCCCAGGTTGGCGTTGAAGCGGGTGCGGCCGCCCAGCGCCTTGCCGAAGTCCGCGTAGAGCGCGTCCTCGGACACGCCGGTGGACACGGCCTCGCCGGTTTCCAGCGGCTTTTGCGCGCCGAACATATCGCTCTGGTTTTCCTTGCCGGCTTCCACGCGGGCGATCTGGCGTTCGCGCTTGGGCAGGATGATCAAGGACCACAGGATGACCAGCAGCGCCACGCCGTCGCGCGGCAGGCCCAGATTATTGTTGAGCCAGGCGTCGCCGGAGCCGAACACCGGTTCGGTCATTTCCGGCAGCAAGGCCACGGCGAGGTGTTCGGCGTAGGGGTTCTCCACCAGGCGCAGGCCGACGGCCGCCAGGCTCTTGTCCAATTCCAGGCGGAAGCTGTCGTCCAGCAGCGCCTTCTTCGCCAGCGCGTCGCCGCGCGGCACCACCCGATGCGCCAGCAGACGGGCGGTCAGGGTTTTGATTTCTGTTTCCATTAAGAACCTTTTTGGGCCGCGGCCACCAGTCGCGCGTCGGACAGCGACGCCACTTCCGGGTGGTCCGGCTCGATCACGCTCTCGCCGCCTTGCAGACTGAACGGCAGCTTGGCCAGCGCGGCGACGATGCTTTGGTCGTTGCTGCTTTCCGGATCCCCGATCAGGGACAGCAGCGACAGCCGATAGGCGGTTTCGTTGTAGCTGTCGGCCAGCACCGCCTGGCTGATGTGGGCGTCGGCCGCGCCGGACATGCCCAGTTCCAGCAAGGCGTCGTACATGGCCTCGGCCTCCAGCAGGCGCTCCATTTCCGGCGCGTCGGCCAGCGGCGCGGCTTCTCCGCCCGGCAGCGTCATGGAGCCGGCCTTGGCGCGCTCGCGCGCCAGCAGTTCGAATTCGGCCACGTCGGCCAGTTCCGGCGTGGACAGGAAGGCGGGCTCGGGGGCGATGGACAGACAGGCATCCAGCTTGTGCGCCAGCTGGCCGGTCGCCATGCGGCGCAGCCAGTCGGCGATGTCGGTGGAGGTCAGGCCGGAGCCGCCCAGATGCACGCGCTGCGCGGCCAATTGCGCCAGCCGGCGCTCAAACGTGCCGGCCAGCGCCAGCATGCGGCTTTGCGCCAACGCGATGGCCTGGGCCTGGTTGAGCACCAGCAGGCTCAGCGTGTCGTCCTGGGTCAGGCTCTTGACCACCTCGGTGGATTTGGCCACCCAGCGCCATACCGCCTCCAGGCGGTGCTGGGCGGCGCGGATGCGGAATTCCGACTGCGATTCCAGCGCTTCTTCAAATTCCGCGTACAGCTCGTTCAGGCGCGCCAGCAGGTGTTTGAGCGCTTCGTCGGACACCTGGCCCACCGCCTGGCCGGCGGCTACCTGGCTGGTCAGATAGCCCAGCTCCACGTCGTCGCCGGCGAAATCCACCATGGTGGCCAGCGCCGCCAGCGCGACGCGCGCGCCCTCGGACAGCTGGTAAACGCCGCCGTCGCTGTCGTAGACCAGCAGGCCGCCTTCGCGCAGCCGGCCCAGGATGGTGGCCAGCTTGGTGTCGTTCAGATAGGCGAAACGCTGGGCGATTTCCTGCGGCGTCCATAGCGGCGCTTCGGCGCGGCCGCCCAGTTCCCGCAACACCAGCAGCCGCATCAGCACTTCTTCGTCGCCGCCGCGGAACAGCGTGACGAAGACGGCGAGATAAGGCCAGGCGCCGGTCAGGCGCGACACCGCCTGCAAGGAGGCGGGCTCGATGCCGGGCTGGAAGAAGTCGGAGAGAGAATCCAAAGGCACTCCACCACGCGCGCGGGCGTGGAATGGCAAAAGCCATGATTGTCCGGGGGGCATGCTCGTTCGTCAACGCATGTCCGCTCGGCGGCCCTATCTTGCCCGGGCCGGTTTGGCATAAGATTCGACGACAGAGCCGCACACCGCAAGAGGAGAACCCATGTACACCCACCGCCAGCCCTTGCTGTCGCCCAGCCTGGGCAGCCAGCGCGACCTGACCAGCTTCCATTTCGGCGTGCCGCAAAGCGGCCAGAAAATCTATATCCAGGCCAGCCTGCACGCCGACGAGCTGCCCGGCATGCTGACCGCCTGGCATTTGAAGCAAGACTTGCAGCGGCTGGACGCCGCCGGCCTGCTGCGCGGCGAGGTGATTCTGGTGCCGGTGGCCAACCCCATAGGCCTGAACCAGAACCAGAGCGAGAAGCCGCTGGGGCGTTTCGACCTGCAAAGCGGTCAGAACTTCAACCGCTATTACCCGGTGCTGTCCGAGCCCATTTTCGAGGCGGTGAAAGCGCAGTTGGGCCGCGACGGCAAGGCCAACACCGCCTTGATCCGCGCGGAGGCGCGCCAGCAATTGGGCGCGCTGCGCGCCGACAGCGAGCTGCAATCGCTGCGCCACACGCTGATGAAGCTGGCTTTCGACGCCGACGTGGTGCTGGATCTGCATTGCGACTGCCGCGCCGGCCTGCACCTGTACACCGGCACCCCGCTGTGGGAACAGTGCGAGCCGCTGTCGCGCTATCTGGGCGCTTGCGCCACCTTGCTGGCCACCGATTCCGGCGACCATCCCTTCGACGAAGCCTGCGGCCAGCTATGGTGGCAGCTGCGCGACCTGGCGGCGGCCGAGGGCCTGGACGTCCAGATCGACATGGCCTGCCTGGCGGTGACGGTGGAACTGCGCGGCGAAATCGACGTCCATCACGATTACGCGCGCCGGGACGCGGAAGGCATCCTCAACTTCCTGCGCCACCGCGGCGTGATCGCCGAAGCCGCGCCGCCGCAGCCGGAACTGCCCTTCCCGGCCACCCCGCTGGCCGGTTCGGAAAACCTGTACGCGCCGCACGCCGGCGTGGTGGTCTACCACGCCCAACCGGGCAGCGAGGTGGCCAGCGGCGAACTGCTGGCCGAGGTGATAGACCCGATAGGCGACCGCTGCAGCGAGATCCGCGCCAACCGCCCCGGCATGTTGTACGCCACCAGCGCCCGCACCTACACCACCACCGGCCTGTCGCTGGCCAAGGTGGCCAGCCGCGAGGCCTTCAAATCCGGCAAGCTGTTGTCGGCCTGATACTGAAAGGAAAACCGCATGAGAATCTTGATATGCGCCGCCGCGCTCTTGGGCCTGAGCGCCTGCAGCCAGACCAAGCCGCCGGAGCGCCCCGCGGTGGGCATGGCCAATCCGGCCTCCGTGTATTGCGGGGAAAAGGGCGGCAAGCTGTTGCCGCAAAAAGACGCCCAGGGCAATGAGTACGCGCTGTGCCAGCTGCCGGACGGCCGCACGGTGGAGGAATGGACGCTGTTCCGCGCCGATCATCCCCAATAAACCCGCTTATCCACAGCCAACGGCCAAACTCAAACTTATCCACAAAAATCAAACCCGCCGGCCATCGCGCGCCGGCGGGTTTGCTCTTTCTTCAGCGGGGCCGGGCTAGGCTTACTTCAGGCTGCCCGACAGGAAGGCCTTCAAGCGCTCGCTCTTGGTGTTGCCGAACACCTCGTCCGGGCAGCCCTCCTCCTCCACCCGTCCCTGGTGCAGGAACATCACGTGATTGGACACATTGCGGGCAAAGCCCATCTCGTGGGTGACCACGATCATGGTGCGGCCCTCCTCGGCCAAGGCCTGCATCACTTTCAGCACCTCGCCCACCAGCTCCGGGTCCAGCGCCGAGGTGGGTTCGTCGAACAGCATCACTTCCGGCTCCATCGCCAGCGCGCGCGCAATCGCCACCCGCTGTTGCTGGCCGCCGGACAGATGCGCCGGGTACTTGTCCTGCGCGCGCTCGTCCAGGCCCACTTTGCGCAGGTATTTGACCGCGCGCTGGGTGGCCTCCTCCTTGGAAATCCCCAGCACGTGCACCGGCGCCTCGATGACGTTTTCCAGCACCGTCATGTGCGCCCACAGATTGAAGTGCTGGAACACCATGGCCAGCTTGGTGCGCATGCCCTGCAATTGCTTCTGGTCCGCCGGCGTCAGTTCGCCGTTCTTGGTGGCGGCCAGGCGGATGGGCTCGCCATTGAGGCTGATGCTGCCCTGGTTCGGTTTTTCCAGGAAGTTGATGCAACGCAGAAAGGTGCTTTTGCCGGAGCCGGATGAGCCGATGATGCTGATCACGTCGCCGGCCTTGGCGGTCAGCGAAACGCCCTTGAGCACTTCGTGGCTGCCGTAGCTCTTGTAGATGTTCTGGATATTCAGCTTGTCCATCTTCTAGTCCGTTTCTCAGGTTTTCGCCGGCTGCAAATAAGCCAGCCATCTGGTCTCGGCCTTGCGGAACAGGCCCACCAGAATGAAGGTGACGCCCAGATAGATCAAGGCGGCCAGGCCGAAGGCGTTGAAGGAGTCATAGGTGGCGGCGTTGACGTCGCGCGCCACTTTCAGAATGTCCGGCACGGTGGCGGTGAAGGCTACGGTGGTGGCGTGCAGCATCAGGATCACCTCATTGCTGTACGCCGGCAGCGCGCGGCGCAGCGCGGACGGAATGATCACTCTTCGGTAAAGAGTGAACTTGCTCATGCCGTAGGCGCGCCCGGCCTCGATTTCGCCGTAAGGGGTGGCCTTGATCGCGCCGGCGAAGATCTCGGTGGTGTAAGCGCAGGTATTGAGCGCGAACGCCAGGATGGTGCAGTTGTAGCCTTCCCGGAAGAAGTGGTTGAGGAAGCCCACTTCCCGCACCACGTCCAGGCTGTACATGCCGGTGTAGAAGAACAGCAGCTGCACGTAGAGCGGCGTGCCGCGGAACACATAGGTGTAAAACCAGACGCTGCGCGCCAGCCATTTGACCTTGGACACCCGCGCCACCGCCAGCGGGATGGACACGATGAAGCCAAAGGCGATGGACAGCACCAGCAGCCACATGGTGACGGCGAGGCCGGACAAATGGTAGCCGTCCGACCACAGGAAGGGACGCCAGTATTGCTGAATGATGTCTATCATAGCTCGGCCTCCCGCACACCCATGGAATAACGGCGTTCCAGCCACATCAACACGAAGTTGGACACCGTGGTGAGCAGCAGATAGATCGCCCCGGCCACCAGGGTGAAGAAGAACACTTTGTAAGTGCTCTTGCCGGCGTCTATCGACACTTTGACCACGTCGGTCAGGCCGATGATGGACACCAGGGCGGTGGCTTTCAGCATCACCTGCCAGTTATTGGAAATGCCGGGCAACGCGAAACGCATCATCTGCGGGAACTGGACGCGGGAAAACACCTGCCAATGGCTCATGCCGTAAGCGGTGCCGGCTTCCAGCTGGCCCTTGGGCACGGAGATGAAGGCGCCGCGCAGCGTTTCGGTGAAATAAGCGCCGTAGATGAAGCCCAGGGTCACCACGCCGGACACGAAGGGATTGAGGTCAATCCGTTCCATGCCCTGCCATTCGGTCAGATGATTGATGCCGATCTGCAGGCTGTAAAAAATCAGCAGCATCAGCACCAGATCCGGCACGCCGCGAATCAGCGTGGTGTACAAGGTGGACACGCCGCTCAGCAAGGGATTGCTGGACAGCTTGGCCCCGGCCCCGATAAGGCCGATGAGGAAGGCCAGCAACAATGACAACACCGCCAACTCCAGCGTCACCAGCGTGCCGTCCCAGATAATGGAACCGAATCCATGCAAAAACATGCTCTTCCCCTTTCAGGGCGGCGGCGCGCGCCGAACCGGCCCTGACTTGCGCAAAAGACGAGCCGCCGACAAAACGGATGGCCCACTCCGGCCACGGAGGCGCTGCGGGTTCCAATGCAGCGGTTTTGTCGGCGGCTTGCGGCTTAGAACATGTTTACGATCCGCGGCGCGTCGTGGACGCCTTAGGCGATGAGAACTCTGGCTCGCAAGATCGTAAACACACTCTTAGAGCCCGTTCAAAGCCTGCCGCGCGGCGGCCTTGCATGCTTGAACGGGCCCTTGCCGTTTACTTGCCGTAAACGTCGAAGTTGAAGTATTTCTTTTCAAGCTTCTTGTAGGTGCCGTCTTTGAGCATGCCGGCGATGGCCTTGTCGATATCGGCCTTCAGTTCCTTGTCTTCCTTGCGCAAGCCGATGGCGGCGCCTTCGCCCAGGGTCTGCGGGTCAACCAGCTCTTTGCCGGCAAAGGCGAAGCCCTTGCCTTCCGGCTTCTTCAGGAAGCCTTCGTCCGCCTGCACCGCGTCTTGCAACGAGGCGTCCAGACGGCCGGCCCCCAGGTCGGACAGCACTTGGGTCTGGTTCTGATAAGGCACCACTTCCACGCCGGCCGGCGCCCAGTGTTTCTTGGCGTAGGCTTCCTGGATGGTGCCTTGCTCCACGCCCACGCGCTTGCCCTTCAGCGAAGCCGGAGTCGGCATCAGGCCGGAACCGGTCTTGGCCACCATGCGGGTAGGCGTGTTGAACAATTTGGCGGAGAAGCTGATTTCCTTCATCCGGGCTTCGGTCACCGACATCGAGGACAGCACGCCGTCGAACTTCTTGGCTTTCAAAGCCGGGATCATGCCGTCGAAATCGTTTTCCACCCACACACACTTGGCTTTCAGGCGCTTACAGATTTCATTGCCCAGATCGATGTCGAAGCCCACCAGCTGGCCGTTGGGCGCCTTGGATTCAAACGGCGCGTAACTGGCGTCCACCCCGAAGCGGACTTCCTTCCAATCCTTGGCCCATGCGCCGATAGACGCGGTCATCAGACCCAAAGCCATCACAGCCAATGCTTTCTTCATTTGCTTCTCCTCATAGACTTCATCTACAGCCAACGGTGAAAATCCCGAGCCGACAGCCGGGCATATGCATTTCACAAGTTAAAGCGCACGGGGCTTTTCGCCCTCTGATCCGGCATCGCCCCCGCGGGGGCTGAGCGCTTCATGTTATATAAATAGAGCAATTTGTCTATACCGTCTCCGCCGCCCGCCGCCCACGCCGCTCTTATCTAAGCTTACGTCATGCCGTCATGGAAAATTAATGACTTGGTATTTCAGCGCCAGGGCGAATTTGCGGCTTGTTGAGGACAAAATACAACATCCAGACACCCACTCAAGTAACGCTTGGTATCGGAATGGGTGTACCTGCAAATGAAAAAGTCTTCATGTGAACAAGCCGCTTCCACCCGCCGAAGGGGCTGTTCAAATGGCAGACAAGGACAAGGCGGACCGGGAAGAACGCGGGAAGGGTAATGGGCCGCAGCCCTGAAGAATGCGGGAAGGGACAAGCGCCGGCCCAGCGCATGGCTGCACCGCGGCTCCGTCTTTGTCTCGGCCGATCGGCTCAGGCCAGCTTGCGCACCTCGGTGGCCTCGGGCGCCAGTTCGACGCCGTCCGCGTCCCTGGGCGACATCAAGGGCACGGGCTGGCCGGTCCGCTTGTCTATCAACAGCGAATGGCCTTCGCCCGCCTCGAACAAATGCCCTTCGCCCCACTGGCGCAAGGCCAGCACCACCGCGAACAGGCTTTCCCCCTTGGCCGTCAACACATACTCCTGGTAAACGGAGCCGTCCGAGGCCGCCTGGGTGGCGAGCACCCCGGCGTCCACCAGCTTGCGCAGCCGGTCGGACAGGATGTTGCGGGCCATGCCCAGGCCGCGCTGGAAATCGCCGAAGCGGCGCACGCCGTCGAAGGCGTCGCGCACGATCAACAAGGACCAGCGATCCCCGACCACGTCGACGCTGCGCGCCACCGGACATGGCTCCTGATTCATGGTGTTGTGGCGCGTCATGGGCTCTCCTTGGGTTCTGCGGCGGCGGGATCAATCAGTTGCATTTTAAAACTACCTGCCCTAGCATTCAATCGGTTTTATTTTGCAACCAGATTGAACGGACTCGGGACCATGAACGCCAGGCACGCCCCATCGCCACTCTTGAAACACAAGCCAGCGAACACGCCCGCCGGCCTGGTATGGCTGTTCGCCGCCGCCAGCGGCTTGAGCGTGGCCAACGTCTATTACGCTCAACCCCTGCTGGACGCGCTGGCCCGGGACTTTTCCATCCGCCAGGCGGCGGTGGGCGGCGTGATCACCGCCACCCAGATAGGCTGCGCGCTGGCCCTGCTGCTGCTGGTGCCGCTGGGCGATCTGCTGGAACGCCGCCGCCTGATGGCGGCGCAACTGCTGGCGCTGGCCGCCGCGCTGACGGCGGTGGCCATGGCGCGCTCCACCCCGGCGCTGCTGGCCGGCATGCTCGCGGTCGGACTGCTGGGCACGGCGATGACGCAGGGGTTGATCGCCTACGCGGCCAGCGCCGCCGCTCCGCATGAGCAAGGGCGCGTCGTCGGCGCGGCGCAAAGCGGCGTCTTCATCGGCCTGCTGCTGGCGCGGGCGTTCTCCGGCGCCGTCAGCGACCTGGCCGGCTGGCGCGGCGTCTACCTCGCCGCCGCCGGGCTGATGCTGGCGATTGCGCTGCCGCTGTGGCGGCGCTTGCCGCCGCTCCCCGTCGCCGCGAACGCGATGCGCTACCCGGCGCTGCTGGCCTCCATGCTGGACTTGCTGCGACGGGAAAAAACGCTGCAAGCGCGCGGCATGCTGGCGCTGCTGATGTTCGCCGCCTTCAACGTCTTCTGGAGCGCGCTGGCGCTGCCTTTGAGCGCGCCGCCCCACGGCTACTCCCGCACCGCCATCGGCGCCTTCGGCCTGGCGGGCGCGATAGGAGCGCTGGCCGCCGCCCGCGCCGGACGCTGGGCCGACGGCGGACATGGCCAGCGCACCAGCGCGGCGGCGCTGGCTTTATTGCTGCTGGCCTGGTGGCCGCTGTCGCTGATGCAGCAATCGCTGGGCGCGCTGCTGATCGGCATCGTGCTGCTGGACCTGGGCGGCCAGGCGCTGCACGTCACCAACCAGAGCCTGATTTTCCGCGCCCGGCCAGCAGCCCATAGCCGGCTGGTGGGCCTTTACATGCTGTTCTACGCCGTTGGCAGCGGGCTGGGCGCCATCGGCGCAACGGCGGCCTACGCCCATGCCGGCTGGCAAGCCGTGTGTTTGCTGGGCGCCGCCGTCAGCCTGCTGGCCCTGCTGTTCTGGTGGGCGACGCGCGGCGTCACCCCCGCGGCGGCGGACTGAAATGAAAAAGGCCAGTCGCGAGACTGGCCTTCTTGCTTGCCGTGGATGCCGGCGCCTGAATGAAAGAACCCACCCAAAGTCTAGCGGGCTAGAACGAGACAAGGCGAAAACGCACTCACCGCGTCACATCTCTCGACGCCCAGCAGATCGTAAACAGGCGCTTATTCTTCCGTCGTGTCCTGATGCATCGCCGCATCCGGAGTAATCATGGTCTGACGCGCGGCGGCGGCTTGCTGCTGCGCCTCTTCCACCTGCTTGCGCTGCTCCGCGCGCACCACGTCCAGATAGGACATGATGGCGAAAGTCAGCTCGCGGGTGCCTTCGTGGTTCAGCGCGGAAATGCTGAACACGCGCGGCGCCTTGAGATCGAAGCCGAAACGGTCGTCCGGCTGCTCTTCCGGCCAGCCATAGGCTTTAAGGAAGGCGGACACCGTCAGCTCGCGCTCGTCCGGCGGCAACATATCCACCTTGTTCAACACCAGCCAGCGCGGCTTGCCGTGCAGTTCGTCGTCGTACTTCTTCAGTTCCTCGACGATGGCGCGCGCCTCGCGCACCGGGTCCACGTCGGGATCGAACGGCGCCACGTCCACCACGTGCAGCAACAAGCCGGTGCGCTGCAAATGCTTGAGGAAGCGGTGGCCCAGGCCGGCGCCTTCCGCCGCGCCTTCGATCAGGCCGGGAATGTCGGCGATCACGAAGCTGCGGGTATCGTCCATGCGCACCACGCCCAGATTGGGGTGCAGCGTGGTGAACGGATAATCCGCCACCTTGGGACGCGCCGCCGACACCGCGCGGATGAAGGTGGACTTGCCGGCGTTGGGCATGCCCAGCAGGCCCACGTCGGCCAGCACTTTCAGCTCCAGCTTCAGCGTGCGCTGCTCACCCTGCTCGCCCGGCGTGCACTGACGCGGCGCGCGGTTGGTGGAGGATTTGAAATGGATATTGCCCAGGCCGCCCTTGCCGCCGCGCGCAATCATGATGCGCTGGCCGTGATGGGTCAGGTCCGCCACCAGCTCGCCGGTGTCGTGGTCGGTGATCACCGTGCCCACCGGCATTTTCAGGTCGATGTCGTCGCCGCCCTTGCCGTAGCAATCGGCGCCGCGGCCGCGCTCGCCGTGTTCGGCCAGGTATTTCTTGACGAAGCGGAACTCCACCAGGGTGTTGACGTTCTCGTCCGCCACCGCGTACACGCTGCCGCCCTTGCCGCCGTCGCCGCCGTCCGGGCCGCCGAAGGGCACGAACTTCTCGCGACGGAAACTGGCCACGCCGTTGCCGCCGCGTCCCGCGAATACTTCAATGCGGGCTTCATCGATAAATTTCATGTTTTCAACCTCTGTCTTGCGAGGAGTCAGGGGTCAGGATGGACTCGCGGCCACCCTCACGCCTTGCCCCTCAGGGTATGAAAAAAGCCCTATCGCAGGATAGGGCTTTCTCGGTCACTAGAAAGCGAAAAATTATTCGCCGTCTACGCCGGTGTACGGAACCACATTAACGATCTTGCGCTTCATTGCACCTTTAATGGTGAATTCAACGTAACCGTCAACCTTGGCGAACAAGGTGTGATCCTTGCCCTGACCAACGTTTTCACCTGCGTGGAAGCGGGTGCCGCGCTGACGCACGATAATGGAACCTGCCGGAATCAGTTCGCTGCCGTAAACCTTAACGCCCAGGCGTTTGGCTTCGGAGTCACGACCGTTGCGGGAGCTACCGCCTGCTTTTTTGTGTGCCATGACTGTTTATCCTTACTTCGAAATCGCGTCGATGCGGATTTCGGTGAAGTTTTGACGATGACCCTGATGTTTCTGGTAGTGCTTGCGACGACGCATCTTGAAGATGCGGATCTTGTCGCCACGACCGTGGGAAACAACGGTGGCCTTAACAGTGGCGCCGGCAATCATCGGGGCGCCTACAACAACCTGTTCACCGTCAGCAATCATCAGCACTTCTTCAAGTACGATCTGGCTGTCGACGTCTGCAGGTATCTGTTCTACTTTGAGTTTTTCACCAACGACAACTTTGTACTGCTTGCCGCCGGTTTTTATGACCGCATACATTCGCATGAGCTCCTGAATATAAAAATCTCGCCGCCTATTGCGGGAGAACGCGAAACTATACGGACACCCCGTCAACTTGTCAATGATTTCATCGACTTAGTCCTAAGGAGTACGCCCCGTGGCGGCTGGAGGGGCTTTTCTGGTAACATTCCAGCCTTTGGCGTACCCATCTCAAATAACTGGTTGAAATCGTGTCCACCCCGCTTTTCCGTACACTGATAGCCGACGACATGCAGGCCGTAGACCGCGTCATCCGCGCCCGGCTGCACTCCGACGTCGTCCTGATCCGCCAGGTAGCGGAATACATCATTTCCGCCGGCGGCAAACGCCTGCGCCCGGTGTTGACGCTGCTGTCCGGCCGCGCGCTGGGTCACAACGGCGAACAATTGCACGAGCTGGCGGCGATGATCGAATTCATCCACACCGCCACCTTGCTGCACGACGACGTGGTGGACGAATCCGACCTGCGCCGCGGCCGCGAAACCGCCAATGCGCTGTTCGGCAACGCCGCCAGCGTGCTGGTGGGGGACTTCCTCTACACCCGCGCCTTCCAGATGATGGTGACCACCCGCAATATGGACATCCTGGCGGTGATGGCGGAAGCCACCAACATCATCGCCGAGGGCGAGGTGCTGCAGCTGCTCAATATCGGCAACACCGACGTCACCGAAGACGAATACCTGCGCGTGATCAAGTACAAGACCGCCAAGCTGTTTGAAGCCTCCGCCCGCGTGGGCGCGCTCAGCGCCGGCGCCAGCGCCGAACAGGCGCAGGCGATGGCCGAATACGGCATGTACCTGGGCACCGCTTTCCAGATCATCGACGACGTGCTGGATTACAGCGGCGACGCCGACACCATAGGCAAGAGCCTGGGCGACGATCTGGCCGAAGGCAAGCCGACCCTGCCCTTGATCTACACCATGCGCAACGGCGGCCCGGAAGCCTCCGCCACCGTGCGCGACGCGCTGGAACACGCCAGCCGCGATCGTTTCCAGGATGTGCTGGCTGCGGTACAATCCTGCGGCGCGCTGGACTACGCCCGGGCGGAAGCGGTCAAGGTGGCCGAACAGGCCGTGGCCGCGCTGGCGCCGATTCCGGAATCGGACACCCGTCAGGCCTTGGTGGAGTTGGCCCGCCTGTCGGTGGACCGCAGCGCCTGACCCAGCAGTTTTTCTAAGCGTCTCCGTAGTTAAATGGATATAACGGCCCCCTCCTAAGGGGCAGTTACAGGTTCGATTCCTGTCGGGGGCGCCACTTACACCTCCAAAGCAGTCCGAGAAAATCCAAAAACCCGCGCCAAATAAGGCTTTGCGGGTTTTTTTACGTCCAAAGCAGTCCGAAACCATCCAAGCAAAGCCGGGGGTACGCGGGGGTATTTTTGGTGGTATCTTGTGTACCCCCAGATTTCGATACCCCCAAAGCGAGGAGTACCCCCATGCCCCTAACCGACGCCGCCATCAAAAACGCCAAGCCCCGCGAGGATGGCAAGCACCTCAAGCTCACCGATGGACAGGGGCTGTCTCTATGGATCATGCCGACAGGCGCGAAGTATTGGCGGCTGAAATATCGTATCAATGGCA
The DNA here is from genome assembly GCF_057809415.1 of Chromobacterium sp. FG22. Lineage (NCBI taxonomy): Bacteria > Pseudomonadati > Pseudomonadota > Betaproteobacteria > Neisseriales > Chromobacteriaceae > Chromobacterium > Chromobacterium sp. FG22. The sequence continues at coordinate 297,314 of NZ_JBMDJX010000003.1, forward strand.
AAGAGAAACTGCTGGCGCTGGGCGTATACCCGGAAGTCAGTCTGAAGGAAGCCAGACTGAAGCGCGATGATGCCCGCAAGCAGATCGCCGATGGCGATGATCCGGCGGCAATGCGCAAGATGGATAAGGTGATCAAGTTGGCTGCCGCTGCCAATACGTTTGAAGCCATCGCGCTGGAGTGGCATGAAAGGGAAAGCCACGAATGGTCCGCCGCCCACAGCGAGCGCGTGCTCTCGGCCATGAAGTCCCACATCTTCCCTTACATCGGCGACAGACCCATCAACGACATCCGCCCACTTGAATTGCTGGAGGTGCTGCGCAAGGTGGAAAGCGCCGGCAACATCGACACCACCAAACGCCTACGGCAACGCTGCTCAGCCGTCTTCCGCCTAGCCATCCTGACCGGCCGCTGCGACAGCGACCCGGCCGCGCCCCTGACTGACGCCCTCAAAAGCCAGCAATCCACTCCGCGCAAGGCGCTGATGCGCGAGGATATCCCCGCCTTCCTCGACGCACTGGAAAAATATGACGGTAGCGTGCAAACTAAGCTGATGATGAAACTGATGTTGCTGACCTTCACCCGCGTCGGAGAGATGGCCATGGCCAGGTGGGAGGAAATCGACTTCGACAAGGCGCTGTGGACCATCCCGCCAGAGCATCGCAAGTTGCCGGAGAAATCCAAGAAGACCGCGCCACCGCATCTGGTCCCGCTATCCAAGCAAGCCATGGACGTGCTGCGCCAGCTCCACGCAATCAGCGGCGGCCGCGAACACATCTTCCCCAACCGCAACAGCCCGCGCCGCCCCATGTCGCCGGAAACCCTGCGCCGTGCACTTCACAGCATGGGCTTCAGGGGCAAAGCCGATGTCCACGGCTTCCGCTCGACGGCATCAACCATCTTGAATGAAGAAGGCTTCAACTCGGACGCCATTGAGCGTCAGTTATCCCATATCGAAACAAACAAAGTACGAGCTGCTTACAATCGTGCCGAGTACATTGAAGAGCGCAAGAAAATGATGCAGTGGTGGGCAGACCATATTGACCAGGCCAAGACGCCCTAAAAAACACAACGACCAACCTGTACACCAACAGCCATAACCAAAAGGAAAAATCATGTGGGGCGAAATAACACAATTCTGGCATGACAACTCTTCAAATATTGTAATTTCTTTAATTGTTGGTTTTATATTTTTTGTTTTGGGACCTATTGGCGTCTGGTTTTCTGGTAGAAAAATCAAAAAAGAGAGAATAAAAAAAGCAAAAGACACATTAATTGACTTACTAGAAGGAATGCTAGTAAATCAAGAGAACATCAATGAAGAAAGACTAAAAATAATTCGCAGCGCCGTTGAGCGTGACATTGACATAGATCTAATTGGAGAATACCAAATAGACCAATGGCTAGGAGATGTAGTATTACGCTTTGAAAAAAGCCGCCACCTTGGCTCAGATCAAAAACAAAAATACTACGATACAGTTCAAAAAATAACAGATGAGATTAACTCAAAACACAACAAGAGAGTAACCACCCCCTTTCCAGGCAATTATGGAAAGATGCTATCTGACCTGCAGGCACACATTATAGCCAATGAGAAAGAAGGCTCCCTGAAAGTATTAAGCGAGCTTGAGCAAGCCTTATATTCTAAAAACCACACCCAAGATCCAGTACTTAACATAATACGGATATACAAGAGAATGTACCAGAAAAGCCCAGTAACCTTTTCACTTGCATTCACCACAATCTCAATACTCTATCTTTTCATAATATTTAAATTCATTCCAATACTACAATTCTAAAATAGAAACGAACTACTCTTGCATTATTCAAAAAATTTCTTTAAGGCCAGCCTCAGCCACATTTACTTTGAGCCGTTTTCCCACACATACCCAGCGCGCGCTATCGAAGCCCCGCCTCGCCCCCGCACTTAATAGGCCGCTAATCATGCAGCTGCATGAACCCGTGCCAGGCCCTTGCCGTATGGCCTGGCGCGCCCTTGTCCCCCTGCCCGGATTCATGCGTTTTCATGCACGCTATGCATGCAGTCGCCCTGTCCGCTGACCGTCCCCGCTTCGCGTTTTCCTGCTGTCCCCCGTTTCCTTGCCGCTGAGTCCGTCCTAGCCCGTCCACCGCCATCCGATGCCGTTCCATAGCGGGCCATGTTGCGCCCGCGTTCCTGTTTTCCCGCCCGTCGTCAAGAGCAAAATCCGCGTTTTTTTGGCATTTCAAATTTTTTTGTTGTGTGGGAACGCGGCACAACCCTACCCCCAAACCCGGTTTGTCATTTCTGAAATACTGCGTTCGCTGATCGGCGTATCCGATGCCATCCACCGATATCCACCTCAACCAACAAGGACGCTTCATGACCGCTGTTGCCGCTTCGCCCTCTTCTCAACCGCTGCGCTTTCTGCGCTTGCCGGAAGTCATCGCCACTTGCGGCCTGTCCCGCTCGTCGGTGTACGACGCCATCAAGCAGGGCCGTTTCCCGGCACCGGTGCCGCTGGGCGGCAAGAGCGTGGCCTGGCTGTCCTCTGAAATCGAGAGCTGGATGGCTGGACGCATCGCGGCCCGCCGCGCCTAACCCCGCAACTTCCCGGACTCAGACCATGCATATCCAGAACCCCACCACCCAAACCCGCCTGGCTGCCGCCGTGGCCGAGCTGGCAGAACGCCAGACCGCTTTTGAACACGCGCTCGACGCCTGGCAGCAGTTGACCAGCCAGACCACGCGCCGCGAGCACACCGCCGCCGCGCTGCGCATGGAGGCCGAGCAGGCGCGCAAGGATTGCCGCCAAGCGATGCGCTCGACCTTGGGCGTCCCCACCAAGGCGGTGCGCGAGCTGAAGCACAAGGAGATGGCCAACCTGGAATTGGCCGAGGAAACGCTGAAGATCGCCGAGGAAGAGAAGATTCAAGCCGAGATCCAGCATGAAGCGCTGTTCGAGCAGCGCAAGGCGCTGGCCGAGGTGCGCGACGCGCTGCAGCGCCAGTACTGGGACGCGGTGCTCGACGACCACCTGCCCCAATGGGGCGAACAACTGCCGGTGCTGACGCTGTTGCTGAGCCAAGCGCCGCCGGCCTGCATCGAGCGCGTGTTCGGCAGCGCCGACTGGCACCGCGAGGAAGAGCAAGTCCATGCCGTGCTCAAGCCCGGCGCGCTGCAGCAGAGGCTGTGCAGCGCTTCGCCGGCGGCCCCGGACACCCTGCTCGCCCGCTTGAACCAGCCGCTGCCGCCGTTGGCCACCCCGCCGCTACAGCAACACAACGTGATTGCCCGACAGCGATACCAAGCCCAGCGCGACGCGCAGTACCAAGCCCTGATCAACCGCTAACCGAGACGAGACATGCAGAACCCCACCCGCCACGCGCTGAACCAGTTCATCGACCACTACTACCACGCGCTGGAGCAGTACCGCGCTCAGGACAGCCTGTACGCCACCCCCACGCCCCAGGCGGCGCAAGCGCGCCTCAACGCGCTGAAGGCCCGCAGCCGGCTGCTGTCCGCGATCAACCTGCTCGGCGTCTCCGACATCCGCGGGCAGGCCAAGCACTTCGATCTCGCCGGCACCTTGGCCGCCACCGTCGACACCCAGCGCCATGAACGCCAGCCGGCCGGCAAGACCTGGCGGCCGGCGCAATACCACTGCCAGCAAACCAACTTCGACGCCGCCTTCAGTTACGACACGCTGGACGCCTGGTGGAGCGAGAGCCAGACACCGGCCGGCTTTGAAGCCCGCGCGCGGCAAGCGCTGGAACGCCGCATGCTGCTGGACCGCATCATGATCGGCTTCCACGGTCTGCAGCGCGCGCCGGACTCGAACCGGGCCAGCCATCCGCTGTTGGAAGACGTCAATCTCGGCTGGCTGCAGCAGATCCGTGAGCAAGCGCCGCAAAACTGGATCGAGGGCGCCCGTATCGGCGAGAGCGAACGCTTCCGCTCGCTGCATCGCCTGGTGCGCTATGCGCTCAAGCAGCGGCTGGCCCCGGCTTGGCGCGATGATCCCGGCCTGGTGGTGCTGGTGGGCGCGGACTTGCTGCCGGATGCGGTCTGCGACGCGAACCCGCAAGCCGAGGGCGACGACCTGGTGTTTCACCAGCAGCGCCTGGGCGGGCTGCAAGCGGCGACGGCCGCCTTCTTCCCCGGCGACAGCATTTTGATTACTCGACTGGACAACCTGTCGCTGTACTTCAATCAGCACGCCAGCCGCTACCACTACCACGAGGAACCGTCGCTAAACCGGGTGGAGTTCTATCATTCCAGCCACGACGCCTACGTCGTCGAAAACCTCGCCGCTTGCGTGCTGATTGACGCTGTTGAAATTGTCGACTGAAGGAGAGTGCATCATGGCCTTCCCTTGCCCTTTGTGCGGCGCGGTGTCGCGGGTGCTGACCAGCCGCATGCTCAGCGCCGCGACCAAGGAGAATTACTACAACTGCAGCAACGATGACTGCTGCCACCAGTTCAAGACGCTGGAAGGCGAACCGATCACCCTGGCCCAGCCCATCCACGGCGGCGCGCGGATTCCGCCGGAGCGGCTGCGCACCTTGCCGGGCCTGTCGCCCTCGCCTCGGCAAGCGCTGATCGTGACGCCCGGCCGCGTGCGGCATCGCGTCCTGGGCTAAGTGCCATGGCTCGCCGGCCGGCGGGCCATGTAGCCCCTTGAAATCGACCTTGAATAGCGTCGGCTGACATGGATTTAATTCACTTATTTAATATTGAGTGGCGGCTTCATTTTTATGCCCGCTAAAACCCGGCCCCATTCCCGATGATCCCGCTCCACGCTTTAGAAATATCACCCCGGATGAACTGCGCGAACCTGATTGCCCACCCCCGTCAGCGAATTGACAAGCTCGCTCGATTGCTGCACCATCTTTACGTCGCATCTAAAACAGCGACCGGGTTTGGCGACCTGATTGATAAGGCGGATACCCGCCATAATGGCGGCTTTTTTACGTCCGTTAGAAACACCATTGGTACGTCCTTTTCTATGGCGGGCCATGGTGGGGATACCTTCGGGTATGCCGGTTTCCTTATCTCCGGTTCGCCAACCCTGCCATGTGCCCGCCCCCCTCGTTTGGCGACGAGAGGCGGGTTAAACCTAGATAAGGAGGCTTCCATGCCTAGCATCACCCTGCGCGCTCTCCGCGCCCTATTTCCACGCACTACCCGTCCCGTTTCCACGCTGCCCAACGAAGCCGAAGCCCGTGCGCTCGCCGCCTTGCTGGTCGCCCAGGGGCAACGCGCCTTGATTCATCGCACCGCCGCCGGTTTCGCCGTGGAGGTGCTGGCATGAACGCCCTGATCCTGTCCGCCGTCCATCACCAACTGGCCCAGCTGCAGCAGCTGGCCGATACCCCCGAACATGCCGCACTGCGCGAGCCGCTGAACCAACTGGCCAGCCTGTGCCGCCGCATCGAACACACCGTCAGCGCCGGCGTCTCTCGCCTGACGCGTACCGGCGACGGCCTGCAGGGCCTGGTCGAGTTGCTGGACTGCGCCGAGAACCAGCCATTGCCGGCGCAACGCCTGGCCGGGCTGCTGGCGCCGCTGCAGCAACAGGTCATCGACGCCAGCGCCGACATCGGCCAACTGCTCTAAGGACAAGACCATGAATGCGAGAAACCCTCTCCCGCGTACCGGGCGTGACGCCCCCGGCTTGCCTGGCGGCGCGCCGACCGCTCTGGGCCAATGGTTCGACCAGCTCAAGGAGCAGATTGACTTGCACGACCTGGCGGCCCGCCTGGGCCTGAAGCGTCAGGGCAAGGGCAACTATCACAGCCCGCACCACCCGGACAGCCACGCGTCGCTGTCGATCTTCGCCGACGGCCGCGGCTGGAAGGACTGGAGCGGCGACGCCGGCGGCAGTTGCATCGACTTGCTGCGCTACTGCCAGCCGGAACTCGACACGCCGTTGGCGGCCGCGCGCCTGCTGGGCGACTGGTACGGCCTACCGCAACCGAAACCCGCGATGAAGGACAAGGCCGCGCCAGTGCGCAAGTCCACCCTCGACTACATCGGCGAGCGCTGCCTGGCCCAAGCCGATGCGGCCATCGCCTACCTCACCGGCCGGGGCATAGACGAAGCGGTGATTCGTCGCGCGCTGCGCTGCAAGACGCTGGGCTGGAACGATTGGCACAGCGCCAAGATCGCCGCCGGCGAAGTGGGCCACGGCGGCGCGGCCGTCGCCTTCCTGGTGCGCAGCGGCGGCCGGCTGGCGGCGGTGGATCTGCGCTATGTCGATCCGGCGTTGAACGGCGGTGTAAAAACTCAGTGCCAAGGCGCACGCGAGGGCCACGGTTGGTGCAGCGACCCGCAACGGCTGCAGCGGGCGCGGCTGGTCTATCTGGTGGAAAGCCCGATCAATGCGCTGTCGGTGGAGAGTTGCACCCCGCCGGACGTGGCGGCGCTGGCGCTGCGCGGCGTCGGCAACGTGGACAGCCTCGACTGGACCGTATTGCGCGGCAAGGCGGTGCGGGTGGCGCTGGACCATAGCGACCCGGTGAACCCGGCCAGCGGCGTGCGGCCGGGGCTGGCGGCGGCATGGCGCTTGTCGGAGAAGCTGACGGCGGCGGACATCGGCCATTTGCTGGTGGACATGCAGGACTGGGACGAAGGCGAAGACCTCAACGACGTGTTGCGCCAGCACGGCGCGGACGTGCTGCGCGGCCGGCTGCGCAAGCTGGAGGCGTGGCTGTTGCCCGGCATGCCCGGCGGCGGCGAGCGGCTGGAGGGGACACGGCGGGTACAGCTACCGGGCCATGACTGGGCGGTGTACTGGCGTTTCCGGGTGAAGGAGGACTTCACCCAATACGTCGACGAGTTCAAGACCGACGACGACGGCAACCGTTCCGAGACGCTGGGCGACCTGTGTTCCTTCCGCGTGGCCAGCCTGTCGCGGCTGCGCATCCAAAGCCACCTGGCCACCATTAGCGGCGCGGCCGACCATCAGCCGGAAACCGTGTTCGGCGTTAGCGCCCAGTTGGCGCGGCATGGAGTGACGCTGCAGCGCGAGGTGGCCACCGACGACAAGCTGTACAACCTCGAATGGTGGAAGAGCCGCTTCGGTGCGATCTGGAAGCCGGCGCAGTTCCAGCGCCTGGTCAACCTGATGGAGCGGGCCGCCGACCTGGGCGCGCGCGACGTGGTCAACTTCGTCGGCCTGGCGTGGAAGGCCGGCGCGCTGACGGCGCAGGAGGGGCAGGACTGCTATTTCGTCGAGCCGCAGAAGCAATGCCTGTACTACAACCTGACCTTCCCGCGCGGCACGACGCAACAGGCGCGCACCGTGATCCAAGCCTATCAGGACACCTTCCATCACAATGCGGCCGCCATCCCCCTGGTGTGGGCCTTGGGCGCGCACCTCAAAACCCTGCTCGGCTTCTATCCGCACTTCCAGATGCAGGCCGAGAAGGGCTCGGGCAAGTCCAAGCTGCTGGAGAGCCTGCAAACCACCCTGGCGTTTCAGGTGCTGTCCGGGCAGATGCTGAAGACCGACCACCGCCGGCGGGCGTCGGTGTCGTTCACCTCGCAGCCGGTGGGCTGGGATGAATTCTCCAAGCTGCCGAAAGCGGTGCTGTCCGACATCGACGCGTTGCTGCAGTCGACCTATCGTTTCGAGTTCACCCGCGTCGGGGCCAGCCTGACGCCCTACCTGATGTGCGCGCCGGTACTGCTGGCCGGCGAGGAAGTGGACGTCCAGAGCCTGCAGTCCAAGCTGTGCCGCAGCAGCCTGTCGGTAGCGCGACAAGGCGCGCTGATTCCGCATGATCTGCCGGCCTTCCCGCTGTGGGGCTGGCTGCAGTTTCTGGCCGACGTCGAGCCGGCACGGCTGCGCGACCTGCACCGCCATTACCTGGGCCTGTGCGAACGCCACAGCCGCGCCCCCACCGGCGACGCCACCGCGCGGCGGATGATGGAGAACTACGCCGCCCTGCTGTGCAGCTGGGCCTTGCTGTGCGAGTTCGCCGACCTCGATCCGCAGCAAGGCGGCTTCATCGAAGACCTGATGGCGGAAATGAACAGCCATATCGTCGACACCGACGGTAGCCGCCTGCCCTGGGTGTGGATCATGGAAATCCTGCTGTCCGAGCTGGAGGCGCGGCGCTTCGACTACCCGCATTGCTGGGACCGGGTCAAATGCCCGGACGGCCGCAGCGAGATGGCGCTGTTCCTCCGGCCGAATCACGTGATGGACCATCTCTCCACCGCGCCGCATCTGCGCGCCAAGTTCGACGCGCTGCCGGTGAAGACCGGCCGCATCTTCAAGCATCAGCTACTGCAAAGCCCGGTGGTACTGGCCGACGGCGTCGAGAAGACAATCCACG